>JANOGU010000314.1:0-5294 GCA_031406135.1 Rhodobacterales bacterium | reverse complement strand
GCGCAGCGCGTCGATGCGGTGCCGTATCTCTGCCGGGCGGGCATCGGCGCCCAGCGGTGCGCCCAAGTTTGGCCGCCTGCGTCGGACCAGGCCCCGCAGCCACGAAAGAAACCCCCGTCGCTCCGCCGGCCGTGCCCCTGCCTCGGCATAGGCTGCGGCAAGGTCCTCCTGGCGCTCGATGAGGTCGGCAAGCTCAAGGCGGAGGCGCGTGCGCTCGGCCTCCGCCCGGCGCGCTGCCGAGACGGCGCGGGCGGCCTCGGTCAGCAGCCGCCGGCGATCTGCTCCGGCCGCCGCGGCCTCCGGGTCGGCTGCACCACCGTTGGCAAGCTCGGACAGAACGTCCAGAACGCTTGTGTTCCGCTCGCCATCGGCATCACGGGTGCGGACCACAATCTTCGCTCCGGGCAGGAGTTCCGAAAGCCGGCCTTCCACTTCGTCTATCGCGCGGTGGTTACGTGCGGCGAAGAGCACGCTCTGCCCGGCGGCCAAGGCCGAAGCGATCAGTGCGACAATGACTTGGCTCTTGCCCGTCCCGGGTGGACCCTGGATTGCTGTCAGTGGATGCGAAAGCGCGGCGTCGGCGGCCAGGAACTGGCGCTCTGTCAGCGCGTCGATCTCCGCCACGTCAGCGGCAGGTGGCTGCACTGCGTCGCCCTGCCCCGCACCGAGCAGTCCCGCCAGTGCGGTACCGCTCCATCTTGCGCTGGTCCAGTCGGCAATGCGGTCGAGGTCCTCGGCAACGCGCCGGGTAAAGGAAGACTCGTCAGGCAGGAACAGGGCTGCGGCGTTACGTAGTCCGTCGCCGGCCAGTGCCATTTCTGGAGAGAGTTCGGCGAGCCGCAGCACGCGCCCACCGATCCGCGCAAGCAGATGCGAAAGGCGTCGAGCCACCACCTCTAGTCCCGCGCCTGTCTCGTCCGCCTCCAGCGCGCGGAGCAGAACATCTTCGCCCAGACCAGTGCGAGCGCGGACTTGGCGGACAAACGCCGGGTTCAGTGAGGGCTCCACAGCTTCAACCGCAAACGTCATGCGGTCCCCCTGGAGTTGCCAGGACGCCGGCAGGAGCAAGCCGGGCACGCAAAGCTTCCCCATCGGGTTATCGAAGACGGCGATCGGCCAGCCGACCGCAGCAGCGCCGCGGCCGCCACTTTCTGCCAGAGCCTGCAGAAATCCGGCTTCGACCCCCGCCGTCGGGATCGTGACTTCCGCCCCCTCCCACCAGCGGCCGCTCCCCTCGAAAAGATGCCACTTCACGCCGTGAATGTCGGGGAACGTCTCGACCGATCCACGCGGGTCGCGCCGCTGGGTTGCGGCGTAGTAACGCAGAAGCGCAGCCGGATCGGCCACCGAGGCCGGATCCAACAGGTCGTCTGGCGGCACAACCGTTTCTGGGGAAGGGCCCACGCCAGCCGGCGCGGCGCGCAATACGTCGCCGGGACCGCTAGACTGGCGACGGTCCGAACCGCCCACAGGTGGCAACGTCCCGGCGGCGGTTCGCACGGCCCGCCAACGCGCGCCCTCAGTGCGGACCGAGCCCGTCCTTGACAGCCGATCGAGCGCGTCAACGAGCTCGGAGGCGTCGTAGCGTGTGCCGTTTGCGCTCAGCCGCCACAATAGTTGGCCGTTGGTTAGGCCTAGCGGACTGAGTTCCAGCAGACCCAAAATCCGGCGGTCGAGCATTGCTGCTGTGCCCTCAGGACACATCCGGAGTACCGGCGACGGCGCCCAAGGAAGGCGCACAGTCGCTGGAGAGGAGGCCAAGCCCCCGGCGCGGCTGCCTCAGACCTCGGGCTGTCGCTGTTGGCTCTAACATCTTGCCGTTCCTCTTACCGCACGCGCCACGCCTCGACAGCATGCACTGTTCGTGATTCTTTGGAACAGTCACTTCAGGCCAGCATCATATGTTGTTTTCGCGCCTTGTAGCTTGATCAACCCCTGCTCAACGGCGCGGTCATGACCGATTGTGACCCACTGAATAAGCTCGCTTCCGAGGTCCCACGGCGGCCAGTCCCTGAGAGCGGCGGGAAAGTGCGCTTTGACGTCCCACAGATTCCAATCCTTGACCTCGGCTACGCTCTCAAGGGTGCCTTGGAAGAGTGCGCAGGACTGCACGAAAGAGTTCACAACCGCTGGTGCTTCGTCCCAGAGGTGCAGAGGCTGCAGATACTCGCTGGCCGAGGCACGTGCCGCACAGATATGTGCAACGCTGCGATACTGGCGGAAAATCCGTTCGAGGCTCGCGGGGTCACTGGTAGCTGCTTTGGTGCGGACCTCGCCGCTGGGATCGAACGAAGGGCGCCATTCGACCTTCCTGAACTCGTTTGCAGCGCAACCGGTGATGATGGATGCGCGGTTCAGGCTCGGCTTCCGCCCATTGAAGGCAAGCCAGAGGAATACAAAGCCAATGAACCCAGCCAGGTAGACTTGGGCAGTTCTGTTCTCGATGAGCCTAACGATTGCCGCAGTGATTTCCGACGGCTGATATCTTTCACGCCCGACCCTTTCAAATTCCTCTTTTTCAAGCGCCGCGAGCATGAGGCCCTGCTGCTGGTCTCTTGGGCTTTCTGGAAAATTGCATGCCACCAGAAGGCGGTGGTAGGCGTTTGGAGCCAAGTTGTAGCCGTCTTCCGAAAGAATGATGTGCCGCATTTCAAAGGTTCACTACTTTAGCGGTTCTGGCTGACTGCGCTAGAAAACTGCCCCACTCCATCATCATCCGCCGCCGCTTTTCGATCATGTCGCCCCGCCTGTAGGACGCCTCCACCGTGTTGCTGATCCGGTGTGCCAAAGCGACCTCGGCCATGTCGCCGGGGAAGTGGGTGCGCTCGGCCACCCAGTCCCTGAAGGTGGAGCGCAGCCCATGCGGCACGGCCGCGCGCTTCGACACGCGGTCAAGGAAGCCCGGACCGCGTTCGGCCTGATCGGCCTCGTTCATGCGACGCATGACGGCGGAAATTGTCATGTCGGAAAGCTGGCCACCCCGCGCCGCCGGAAATACAAGCGGGTTGCCGTCCATGCGCGGAAGCGCCTGTAGAAGCTCCACCGCCCCGCGTGTCAGCGGAACGCGATGTTCCCGGCCCATTTTCATACGCGCGGCGGGAACGATCCACAGAGCCTTGTCGAGGTCGATTTCCTCCCACGTCGCGCCGCGCACTTCCTGCGACCGGGCAGCGGTCAGGGCGAGAAATTCCAGCGCCCGCGCGCCCATGCCGTCCCGGACCTTCAGAGCGTCAAACCAGCGCGCGGCATCTTCAAGGGTCAGGGCAGGCTGATTGCCTTCCTTGGCCACCTTGGACGGTGCGGGCAGAAGTTCCTTGAGGTTGCCCGCCCAGCGCGCCGGGTTGTCGCCGCTCCGGTGCCCGGCCACGGTCGCCCATGACAGGACACTCTCGATCCGCCCGCGCAGCCGGGAAGCCGTCTCGGTCTTGTTGGCCCAGATCGGTTGCAGGACGCGCAGCACGTCGCGAACGTCGATATCCTGCACCATCATCTTGCCCAGCGCCGGAAGCGCATACTGCGCCAGCGTGTTCCGCCATTGTTGGCGGTGTTTGGCGTTCTTGAAGGCGTCGAGCTTGGCGGAAAGGTAGCTATCCATCGCCCCCTCAAACGTCAGCCCGCGCCCCGCCGCCGCTATCAGCGCAGCCTTCGCGGCCTTTCGCTCGGCAACGGGGTCGACACCCCGCTCGATCTTGTCGCGGGCCTCGCGGGCCTTGTCTCGGGCCTGTGCGAGCGTCACGCTGGGAAACCCGCCCAGCCCGATATCCCGACGCGCCTTGCCGACCGTAGTGCGCAGTATCCAGGAACGGCCGCCCTTGGGCGTGATCTGCAAGTGAAGGCCTGCAACGCCACCAACGGCAAACAGGGCGTTTCCCTTGCCAGAGGGATGCGAGAGGTTCCGCACCTCAAGGGCCGACATTTCCGCAGCGACCTTTGGCATCCGTGTGCGCCCTACATCTCACCCAACAAAGAAAGTGTAACCCGTCGCATGGAATCGCACAAGGCTGCACAGGCGAGATGATGGGTTTTCCCAAGCTCCATTGGCGCGACGGGTATCTATCTATCTGATAGAAATTGATTAAATCGTTAACATGGCGGGCTCTCTGTCCGCCACCCACCCCCCGAGTTCTGCTCTGGCGCTCCCGCCTGGTGCCAACCCCGCGGAACAGGCGGCTTTTCCGTACCGGTTCCGGTTCCTTCGCGAGGCGTCCGGAGCCTTTCAGGGCGCGACGTGGCGCAGTCGGCCTGGCGGTCTCCGGCTGCCCGGAACAAGGGGGAGTTTGGGCCGGAACAGGGAGTTTTTCGTGTTCTGGGGGTCAAAACAGGCCGGAAGCGAGGGGCAGAGCGGAGTTCGTGCGGAATAACTAAGCGTTTTCCGTGCGTTACCGAATAAATTCCCACTTTCCTGTTTTATGCGGTAACAGGTGCATTCAGCGCGTTATCAGGCCCTGTTCACGCGCCATAACAGGCGATTTTTGCCGGAAACAGGTGTCAGGGCTTCACACCAATCCGACGCCCGCGCCGCTCGACAGACAGCGTCCGGATCTCGGCGATCCGCATCGATGGGCGCGTCCGGGCCGCGCCGCCATCACCCCGGGCATCGCAGCTTGCCACGTCAGGTTGCGGTTGATCCCGGGGCGATGCCGACGAGGCTGAACATCTGCCGCTGCCGGGCCCAGGACAGCGGCAGGTCCCCTTCCATCAGGCGCGCCAGGGTAAGGCCGGGCGGCTGCACGCCAGCAAGGATCGCGCGCTGGATGTCGGGCGCGAGGAAGGCCAGCCGGACCAGCCGTCGGCGATGGGAGGTCGCTGGGGCGGCGGCGAGCAGCGGCGCCCCGCTTCGGTCATGCGACAGCATCCGGTGCGCGGACCGCAGCGCCGCCACCAGTGTCCGGTCCGGACGGAGGGGACGGGGTGCCGCCCCGAGGACTTCGGTCCGACCCGCCCCGCGGTGCAGCCGCAGCGGGAGTGCGAGGCGCAGCCGCGCCGGATCGACGGGATCGAGCTCCGCACTCTCGCCCGGACCGAGATGCGGCCGCAGGCGCAGGAAGTGGCCAACCGGCAGGTACAGCACGATCCCGTCTCGGAGCAGCTCGACCCGGGTCACCGCGGACAGTGGGTCGGCGAGGCGCGGCGTGACGTCGGCCAGGAGGCGGGCTAGGTGTGAGCTTTCAGCAGGTTGTCCATTCGGGGCGGATCAGGGAGGCTGGAGTTACCACACTTCAAGCCTTCAGGAGCGCCCCGAATGAACATCCATCAGAATGCCCGGCTGACGCCCGTTCGTCGAGAGGAGATGG
>JANOGU010000303.1:0-3390 GCA_031406135.1 Rhodobacterales bacterium | reverse complement strand
CGGCCCGATCCTGCGCGTGCTGATCGGGCCGGGGGCGGGGCCGCCGGTCGTGCTGTCGGCCCTTGCCGTCTATTACACGACCTATCTGGCACTGCTCGTGGGCCTGCGGGCGGCGCCGGCGGCCTGGTTCGACCTGGTGCGGAGCTACGGCCGCGGGCGGGGGTGAACTGCTGCGCGTGCGTGCCCGCGCCTGCGTTCCGTATTTCATCGCCGGCCTTCAGATCGCGGCGCCCGCGGCATTTCTCGGCGCCATGATCGGCGAGTTCACCGGGGCGGAGCGGGGCCTCGGCGTGCTGACCATCCGGGTCATGCGGGACCTCGACGTGCCGGGAACCTGGAGCATCGCCACGGTGGCCTCGGCGGTGACGATCCTCGCCTACCTGGCCCTGGGCGCGCTCGGCCGCCGGCTGGCCGCGCCGCCCGCGCTGATCCTCGCCCCGCCGCAGGCGGCCCGGGTGCGGCGGGGCTGGCTCTCGGGACCGGCGCTGCTGATCGTCTCGCTGCTGCTCTGGCAGGGCGCGATGGACCTGTTCGGGCTGAACAATTTCTTCGCCAAACGGCCGGGGGATGTCTGGGCCTTCCTCGTCACCGTGCCGGAGGCGGCGGCGAACCGGGCCACGCTGGCCAAGGCCTTCGGGCAGACGATGATCCTGACCGTGCCCGGCTATCTGGCCGGGCTTGCGCTCGGCGCCGGGCTCGCGGCGCTGATCTCGCTGCGCCCGCGCCTGGCTCAGGTGATCCTGCCGCCCTCGATCGCGCTGCGCTCGATCCCGATCGTCACCACCGCGCCGCTGTTCGTGCTGGCGCTGGGCCGCGGCGCCACCGGGACGATCACCATCGTGGCGGTGATGATCTTCTTTCCCACCCTCGTCGCCTGCCTGAACGGGCTGCGCCAGACCCCCGGCCAGGTGCTGGACGTCTTCGCCACCTATGCCGCAAGCCCCTGGGTCCGCCTGCGGCACGCCCAGGTCCCGGCGATGCTGCCGGCCTTCTTCGCCGCCGCGCGGATGGCGGTTCCGGCGGCGGCGCTGGCGGCCACGGTGACCGAGTGGCTGGCCACCGGGATCGGCATGGGCTCGCTGATGGCGCTGTCCTATTCCACGTCCGCCTACGGCATGCTGTGGTCGGCCGTGGCCCTGCTTTCGCTGACCGCCGTGCTGGCCTATGTCGCGGTGGAGCGGCTGGAGCGCGCGGTGCTGCGCGTCTACGGCCCGGAGCAACTGGCCCGCTGAATGACCCTGACGCCTGCCGCCTTTGCCATCCCCGGCGACCTCGACCAGAAGACCGGGGGCTATATCTACGAGAAGTCGCTGCTGCTGGCGCTGCGGGCGCAGGGGCGGCGGGTCAAGCAAGTGCAACTGCCCGGCAGCTTTCCCGGCGCCCCGCCGGACGACATGGCGGCCACCGTGGCGGCGCTGGCCGCGCTGCCGGCGGAGGAGCCGCTGATCCTCGACGGCCTGGTCTATGGCGGGATCGAGACAGAAGGGCTGGCCACCGTCCAGGCGCCGCTGGTCGCCATGATCCACCATCCGCTGGGGCTGGAGACCGGGCTCGAGCCAAACTGGGCGCGGGAACTGCTGCGGCGCGAGGCGGCGAACCTCGCCCTCGCCGCGCATGTCGTGGTGCCCTCGCCGCATACCAAGCGCATCCTCGTGGCCGAGTTCGGCGTGCAGGAGCGGCTCATCTCCATCGCCCTGCCCGGTTTTCCCCCGCCCGATCCGCTGCGGATGCCGGTCGATCCGCCGCTGATCCTGTCGGTCGGGCTGATCGCCGCGCGCAAGGGGCATGACGTGCTGATCGCGGCGCTGGAGCGGATCGCCGACCTGCCCTGGCAGGCGCAGATCGTGGGCGGGACGCATGACGCGCAGGTGCTGGCGGCGCTGACCGCGCAGGCCGCTCCGCTCGGTGATCGCCTGCGCCTCCGCGGCCGCATGGGGGAGGCGGAGCTGACGACGCTTTACCGTCAGGCCAGCGTCTTCGCGCTGGCCACGCGCTACGAGGGCTATGGCATGGTCTTTGGCGAGGCGCTGGTGCATGGCCTGCCCATCGTCACTTGCGCCGCGGGTGCGGTGCCCGAGACGGTGCCGCCGGGCACCGGGCATCTGGTAGAGGTGGACGACGCGGCGGCCTTTGCGGCAGCGCTGCGGCGTCTGCTGACCGACCGCGCGCACCGCGCCGCCATGGCGGCGGCTTCCACCGCGGCCGGGCAGGCCCTGCCGACCTGGGCCGACACCGCCGCGGTCATGGGCCGCGTGCTCGATTCTGTCTGAAAGGAAACCGCATGTTCCGAGCCCTGGTCGTCGAGAAAGCCGAGGACGGCACCACCTCCGCCATGGTCCAGTCGCTTGCCGAGGACCGGCTGCCGGCGGGCGACGTGACCGTCGCGGTGGAATACTCCACGCTGAACTACAAGGACGGGCTGTGCCTGGGGTCCGGCGGCGGGCTGGTCAAAGTCTGGCCGCATGTGCCGGGGATCGACTTCGCGGGCACGGTCGAGGCCTCCGGCGATCCCCGCTACGCCCCCGGCGACAGGGTGATCCTGACCGGCTGGCGGGTGGGGGAGACGCATTGGGGCGGCTATGCGGAAAAGGCGCGGGTCAGGGCCGACTGGCTGGTGCCGCTGCCCGCCGGGCTGACCACGCGGGACGCGATGGCGGTCGGCACCGCCGGGCTGACCTCGATGTTCGCGGTGATGGCGCTGGAGGCGCATGGGCTGACGCCGGCGAAGGGCGAGGTGCTGGTCACCGGTGCTGCGGGCGGCGTGGGCTCGGTGGCGGTGGCGATCCTGGCGACGCTGGGCTACCGCGTGGCCGCCGTCACCGGTCGGCCGGAGACGGAGGCCTATCTGCGCGACCTCGGGGCCGCGCGGATCGTGCCGCGGGCGGAGCTGGCCGAGACGGGGAAGCGGCCCTTGGAAAGCGAGACCTGGGCCGGCTGCATCGACGCCGTGGGCGGCGCGATGCTGGCCCGCGTGCTGGGGCAGTTGCAGCAGAACGCCTCGGCGGCCTCGGTGGGGCTGGCGGGCGGGACGGCGCTGCCGGCGAGCGTGATCCCGTTCCTGCTGCGCGGGGTGAACCTGTTGGGCATCGATTCGGTGCTGCGTCCCTATGCCGACCGCGTGGCGGCCTGGGACCGCATCGTCAGCGACCTGCCGTTGGACAAGCTGCGGGCCATGGTCCGGCCGGCGGGACTGGGCGACTTGCCGGCCCTGGGCGCGGCGATCCTGCGCGGCGAGGTGCAGGGCCGCGTTGTCGTGGATGTGCGCCGCTGAATAGCGCGCTTTCCGGGTGACAGGCTCCGGCGTTCGTGCAACGAAATGGAACCCCCGTTCCATCCGGATGCAGCATGCCGCAGGACATTCCGACCCCGCCCGCCAGTCGCGCCGAATTC
>JANOGU010000269.1:0-22568 GCA_031406135.1 Rhodobacterales bacterium | reverse complement strand
CCACGGATACCTCGCAAGGTCCTACTTCCGCACCGGCTTCACCTTCCTGCGCAACCGGCTCCGATCCAACCACCCCGAAACCCTGGCCGAGTGGATCAACCTCCCGAAAACACTCGGCAAACAGAGAGTCGTGTAGTGTGCCGTTTGTTAGGGAGTCGTTGCCGGTTAACGGCGCGCACGCAGCGCGGTCAGGCTGCTTGCGGCATCGTCGGAACGAGGCGGATCGCCTCGGCCGTCAGCCCAGCCCCACCTGCCACCTCGGCCACCGGCAGGCCGTCGACCCGGACGGTGGCGAGGCCGGTGGCCTCGTCGGTTTCGACGCTGACCTGCGGGTCGGGGTGGGCGGCGCTGTCGTAGATCAGCACGATCTCGTCCTGTGCCGGGTCGTAGTCGGCGATCTGCGCCACCTCGCCCTCCGGCGCATCGGCCCAGTCGGCCAGTTCGAAGCGGTCGGCGCCGTCGCCGCCATGGCCGAGGTCGCCGCGGCCGAGCGACAGGCTGTCGTCCCCTTCGCCGCCGTTCAGCGTGTCGGCGAAAGCGTCCGGCAGGCCGGCCCCCGACCCGGAGAGCCGGTCGTTCCCGGCCCCGCCGTCGACCTGATCGGCGCCGTCGCCCCCGGCAAGGCTGTCCTCGCCCTCGCCCCCGGCCAGCCAATCGTCGCCAGTGCCGCCGGCCAGCGTATCCGCCCCGCCGCCGCCGAGCAGCGTGTCGTCTCCGGCCGCGCCGTCCAGCCGGTCGTCGCCCTCGTGCCCGGCGAGCCAGTCCGCGCCGCCGCCACCATGCAGCCGGTCGGACCCGTCCTCGCCGTGCAGGGTGTCGTCGTCCGCACCGCCACGCAGCCTGTCGTCGCCGGCGCCGCCGTGGAGCCGGTCGTCCCCGGCCTCGCCGTGCAGCACGTCGTGGCCGTCGCGGCCCAGCATCTGGTCCGCCCCGCCCATGCCGTGCAGCGTATCCGCCCCGCCGCCGCCTTCGAGGATCTCGGCGGCATCGGTTCCGGTCACCGTCTGGCCTTCGGCCGCCCAGTCGAGAAGGTCGCCCGTCGCGGGCGCCGTGTCCCCGGCATCGGCGTCCTGCGCGTCGGGATCGTCCGGGTCGTCGTCGTCGTCCCGATCCCTGGTCGTCAATACGGCATCGGCGACGAACCCCGCCGCCAGCGTGCCCAGAAGTCCCAGCAAGGCCCACATCGCCGCCCCCGTTCCCCGCGCGGGCCTGCACCCGCCTGCGGTCAAGGTTAGGGGGGATTCCTGAACATTCCGGGGAGCGCCGGGCGGGCTTGCCGGGCGAAGCGTGGCAACGGCAGGGCAAATGCGCCGCCTTTTCCGCAATGCGGGGAAGACGCAGGACCCGGCGCTGCCGGCCGCGGGCGCAAAGCCGCTTCCCTTCGCGCCCGCGATCCGCTAAGGGCGCGCGTCCCCGGTCCGCCGGGGAAGGGCCTCGCTGGACGACATCCCGGCCTGTGCCGTCACCCAAACCAAAAAGGAGCCATCCGATGTCGATCACTGTCGAAGCCAAGGCGAAGCTGATCAAGGACTACGGCACCAAGGAAGGCGACACCGGCTCGCCCGAGGTGCAGGTCGCGATCCTGTCGAGCCGCATCGCCACCCTGACCGAGCATTTCAAGATGCACGTCAAGGACAACCATTCCCGCCGCGGCCTCCTGATGCAGGTCGCGCAGCGCCGCAAGCTGCTGGACTACCTGAAGAAGAAGGACGAGGCGCGCTACGCCGCGCTGATCGCCCGGCTCGGCCTGCGCCGCTGATCCTCGTTTCCGTGTGCAGGGTGACGCCCGTGCCGCAAGGCGCGGGCGTCTTGCGTTTGCGCCCTGGACACGCCTCATCAAGCCCTTGCGGGCTTTCCTCGGCTGCGGCGCAAGCGAGGAAAGCCCGCAAGGGCTTGATGAGCGGTGGGTCGGGGGCGGATTGCCGCCAGGTGAGGGGCGACCCCAGGGCATAGGCGCTGTTCTGACACGCCCCGCTTTCCAATCCCCCCTGATTGCTGTATGCGCCCCGCCCATCTGAGACGTGACGCCCCTGGCCCCGGGCACATGCGCAGGATTGGGGCGGCGGCAATGGGGCCGCCAGATGTGGAGGGCACCGGCATGGGCCGGGTTCTCCGAGGAAAAAACCACATGTTCAATATCACCAAGAAAAGCGTCCAGTGGGGCGGCGAGACGCTCACTCTGGAAACCGGGAAGGTTGCGCGGCAGGCCGATGGGTCGGTCGTCGCCACGCTCGGCGACACCGCCGTGATGGCCAGCGTGACCTTCGCCCGCCAGGCCAAGCCGGGGCAGGACTTCTTCCCCCTGACCGTCCACTACCAGGAGAAATACTACGCCGCCGGGAAAATCCCGGGCGGCTTCTTCAAGCGCGAGGCGCGGCCGTCGGAGAAGGAGACGCTGGTCTCCCGCCTGATCGACCGGCCCTGCCGCCCGCTGTTCGTGAAGGGCTTCCGCAACGAGGTGCTGGTCATGGCGACCGTGCTGTCGTGCGACCTGCACAACGATCCCGACATCGTGGCGATGATCGCGGCCTCCGCCGCGCTGACCATCTCCGGCGTGCCGTTCATGGGGCCCATCGCCGCCGCGCGCGTCGGTTTCAAGGACGGTGAATACCTGCTGAACCCGCCGATGGACGAGATGACCAGGCTGCGGAACAACCCCGAGCAGCGGCTCGACCTCGTCATCGCCGGCACCAAGGACGCCGTGATGATGGTGGAATCGGAAGCCTACGAGCTGTCCGAGGCCGAGATGCTGGGCGCGGTCAAGTTCGGCCATGCGGCGATGCAGCCGGTGATCGACCTGATCGTGGACCTGGCCGAAGACGCGGCGAAGGAACCGTTCCACTTCGACGCGCCGGACTATTCCGCGCTCGCCGCCCGCGTCCGCACCTTGGGTGAAACCCGGATGCGCGCCGCCTTCGCGATCCGCGACAAGCAGGCCCGCACCACGGCGATTGACGCCGCGATCAAGGCGACCAGGGCGCTGTTGACCGAGGAAGAGCAGGCCGACGCGAACTTCATGCCGGCGATGAAGGCGCTGGAGTCCTCGATCCTGCGCGGCGACATCATCAACGGCGGCGCCCGCATCGACGGGCGCGACAAGGTGACGGTGCGCCCGATTGTCGTGGAGACCGGCATCCTGCCGCGCACCCACGGCTCGGCGCTGTTCACCCGCGGCGAGACGCAGTCCTTGTGTGTCGCCACGCTTGGCACCGGCGAGGACGAGCAGATCATCGACGCGCTGAACGGCAACTGGCGCTCGAACTTCCTCTTGCACTACAACTTCCCGCCCGATTCGGTCGGCGCAGTGTGCCGCGTCGGCGGCCCGGGTCGGCGCGAGATCGGCCATGGCAAGCTGGCCTGGCGGGCGCTGCAGGCGGTGCTGCCGGCGGCGACCGACTTCCCCTACACGCTGCGGCTGGTGTCCGAGATCACTGAGTCGAACGGCTCGTCCTCGATGGCCACGGTCTGCGGCTCGTCTCTGGCGATGATGGACGCGGGCGTGCCGCTGAAGGCGCCGGTTGCGGGCGTGGCCATGGGCCTGATCCTGGAGGACGATGGCCGCTGGGCGGTCCTGACCGACATCCTGGGCGACGAGGACCACCTCGGCGACATGGACTTCAAGGTTGCGGGCACCGCCAACGGCATCACCACGATGCAGATGGACATCAAGGTCGCGGGGATCACGCCCGAGATCATGGAACAGGCGCTGGCCCAGGCGAGAGACGGCCGCCTGCACATCCTGGCCGAGATGGAAAAGACCCTGTCGGCCCCCGCGGCGTTCTCCGAATACGCCCCGAAGATCGAGACGATGACCATTCCCACCGACAAGATCCGCGAAGTGATCGGTTCCGGCGGCAAGGTCATCCGCGAGATCGTCGAGGTCTCCGGCGCCAAGGTCGACATCAACGACGACGGCGTGATCAAGATCGCCTCGTCGGACCAGAAGGCGATCAAGAAGGCCTACGAGATGATCTGGTCGATCGTGGCCGAGCCGGAAGAGGGCAAGGTCTATACCGGCAAGGTGGTGAAGCTGGTCGATTTCGGCGCCTTCGTGAACTTCTTCGGCAAGCGCGACGGTCTGGTCCACGTGTCCCAGATCGCCAACAAGCGCCTGAACCACCCCAACGAACTGTTGAAGGAAGGCCAGGAGGTCAAGGTCAAGCTCCTCGGCTTCGACGACCGCGGCAAGGTCAAGCTGGGGATGAAGATGGTCGACCAGGAGACCGGCGAGGAAATCAGCGAGAAGAAGCGCGAAGACGCGGAGGCGTGAGAGCGCCTCCAGTCCGACAGTGCTGAACCAGAGGCCCCGGAGGAAACGCCGGGGCCTTTGTGTGCAGTCACCAAGGGCTCACGGCACTCAAAATACGTAGAGATCGGACAGGCCGACTCAAAACTACTTGTGCGTAGGAATTCATACATTCCAAAACACAACCTTGCTTGAGTGCAACATCAATGGCACAACAAGGATTGTGAGCAGCAGAACCGAAATTCTCATACGCAACGTCGCCTACGACGCTTCAACCGCGGTTTCGTACCATCATGGCGCATTCCCGCCTCGCGATCTGGACCTTGCGGCAATTCTCAACCCGCTGACGCGAACCGTCGCAAGCCTGACCCGCTTCGACACGATGCTCCGCGGACTTCCGAACAGCGAGCTTCTCCTCGCGCCGCTGCGCGCAAAGGACGCCGTCGTGTCGTCGCGTATGGAGGGCACGATTTCCACACTGGAGGAGGTTCTGCGCCTGGAAGCCGACGCTGATGCAGCCGGACTGCCTTCCAACGCGCGCGACGACACGCGCGAAGTTGCGCTCTACGCGCGCGCCCTAAAACAGGCCGAAATCCAGTTGCGCGATGGCTACGACCTGTCCGAGCACCTGATCCGCACGGCTCACAGGACGCTTCTCGCGGCAGGCCGCGGTACTGACAAACGCCCTGGAGAATACAAGCACCAACAGAACTACATTGGTGATCGGCGTCGGCGTCTCATCGAATTCATTCCGATCTCCCCTGAGGCCCTGCCTCCCGCCATGGCCAACCTCATCGCCTACATGCGCGATCCGTCAAGCCAGCCGGTCCTGCGCACCGCCATCGCGCATGCGGAGTTCGAGGCACTTCACCCGTTCGAAGACGGTAACGGGCGCGTCGGCCGGATCCTGATTCCATTGATGCTGTGGAAGGGCGGCGTCCTTGGCGCACCACACTTCTTCGTCAGCGACTACTTCGAGGACCACAAGGACGAATATGTGGAACGTCTGCGTCAGGTATCGGCCCAAGGCGATTGGACCGGCTGGAGCCTGTTCTTCCTGAATGCGCTGGACTCCCAGGCCCAGAGAAACATCGACGTGGTTGGCAGAATCGAGGCATTCTACCAGGAGACCCGTGCGCACCTTCGTGACGCGCTGAGGTCGCGATGGTCGGTCGAGGCGGTGAACTTCATCTTCGCCAATCCGGTCTTTCGCAACAGCCGTTTCACGCGCGATGCCGGAATCCCGAAGGAGACCGCCAACGCCCTGACAAACGCGATGGTCGCAGGCGGCATCCTGGAGGTCTGGAAGCCTCCGTCCGGTCGTGCCGCAGGGCTTTACGCCTTCCCCGCACTTCTCGACATCCTGGCATGACATGGGCGGACCGACCGGCTTTCAGGGGAGCCCTGCCGCCCGCACCCTCGCCACGTCCCCCTCCCCCTCCGGCTCCGGCCCCAGGCCGTAGCCCATCCGGGTCATCTGCCCGATCACCCGCTCCATTTCCGCGTCCGACAGCACCGGCGGCTCGCCGAGGGCCAGCGCCTGCTGGTATATCCGCGCCAGCGTCTCCACCTCCACCGCCATCGACAGGGCCGCGTCCAGCGTCGTGCCGAGGCTGATCTGGCCGTGCTGGCCGAGGAGACAGGCCATCCGCCCCTCCAAGGCGGCAATCGCCGCATCCGACAGCGCCTGCGTGCCGAAGGTCGCGTAGGCCGCGCAGCGCAGCGTGTTGCCGCCCATGACCCCCACCATGTAGTGAAACGCCGGGATCGTGCGTTGGTGGCAGGCGACCGAGGTGGCATAGAGCGAATGGCAGTGCAGCACTACGTTCACCTCCCCCCGTGCCTTCAGGATGTCGCGGTGGAAGCGCCATTCCGACGACGGGCGGCGGCCCAGATAGGTGCCGTCGAAGCCCATCTCGACGATGTCACCGGGTTCCATCCTGTCGTAGGGCAGCGACGAGGGCGTGATGAGGAAGCGGTCCTCCAGCCGCGCCGACAGGTTCCCCGCCGTGCCCTGGTTGATCCCGGTGGCGTTCATCCTGCGGCAGGTCGCCACCATCGCCACGCGCAACTCGCCTTCCGTCATCCCCGTCCCTCCGCCAGCGCCCGCCAGCGGCGGGAATATTCGTGAAGTCCCTGCCAGGGCTCTGCCCGGTTCAGGTTGATCTGCACCCGGGTGCCCGTGGCCAGCAGCGCCGCCCCCGCCGCGATGCCGTAGCTTTCGGGCGCCACCAGCACCTCGCGCGGCCAGAGCCCGGCGACAAGCGGCGCAAAGGACGGGTCGCGCAGGAAAGTGCCGTCGAGCACCAGCGCGCGATCCCCCAGCGTCGCGGCGCAGGCCGCCGACAGCAGCGCGGCGTAAAGGACGGCAAGCGCCACGCGCTCACTCGGCGCTTCGGGTGCGGGACCGACGATCCGGCCCCGCCTGGCCGAACCCGGAAACTGCCCGTCGTTGCCGCCGAAGGTCGGCAGCGCCATGGTCCCCCGCGCCACCAGCGCGGCGATCACCGCGGGGTCCGCCGCTCCCTCCGCACCCGCCGCCACGGCGGAAAACTCGCGTCCGCCCATGGTCAGCGCCCCGGCGACCGCCGCGCCATCCGGATCGGCGTTGCAGGTCATCCCCCGCGCCTCGTCCAGCCGGTCGAGCGGGACGCCGGACGCCAGCGCCACCAGCCAGGTGCCGGTGGACAGGACTGTCGCCGCCTCCAGCCCCGCCGCGGCAAAGCGGTGGCGGTTCAACGACGAGTCATGACCGCCCGCATGCACCCGCAGCGGCGGCAGGTCGTGGCGCTGGCACAGCGCTGCCCGGATCGGGCCGAGATCCGCCGACGCCCGCGCGAAGGGCGGCATCAGCCGCCCCCAGCCCCGCGCCGCGACGATCGGCGCCCAGCGGCGCTCCGGCACGTTCCACAGGTGCGACTGCGCGCCCAGGATCGTCACCTCGCTGACCGCCACGCCCGACAGCCGCCAGGCCCAGTACTGCGGAATGCCGAGCATCCAGCGCGCCCGCATGAAGCGCGAAGGCTCCGCCGTCTCTGCCCAGACCATCTGCCGCGCGGTATGCGTCGCGGCCATCATCACCGCCGAGCCGCGGTCGAAGAACCCGCCGGCCTGCGGCGTATAGTCCTCTGCAAGCCCGGGTGGCAGGGGCTGCTCGTAGTCCACCATCGGCAGGACAGTGCCGTCCCCGTCGTCGGGGTCCTCGCCCACGAGGATGCCGCCCGACCCGTGGCCGGACGCGATCACCCGCTCCAGCGGGTGCCGCCGGGCGAGGCCGGCCAGCGCCGGGAACATCCAGTCCGACAGGCCCGCCAGATCGTGATGCCGCCAGGGCGGGCCGTCCTTCACCGGATTGGGGACGGACAGCGTCTCCGCCACCGCGCCCGCCGCCGTCACCGCCGACAGCTTGACGTTGGACTTGCCGACGTCGAGCACCGCGACGGTGACGGGCAGGCTCATCCGTTGCTGATCCGGTAGTCGGCCGGCGCGCTGTCGCGCAGGATCAGCCGTCCGTTCGGCAGGTCGTTGGCGTCAAGCTTCCAGGCGATGTCGTCCTCGGTCAGGCCATAGCCTTCCCAGCGCGCCCGCAGGCGGGCGCGCAGCACGGGTTCGGCCACCTCCACCATCACGGTGACGTCGAACAGCGGCATGAGCCGCGGCCAGTCGCCGGTCGCCAGCAGAAGGTAGTTCCCCTCCACCACGATCACCGGCACCTCCGCCGGGATCATCCGGGCCCCCGCCCGCGCGATCTCGATCCCGCGGTCGAAGACCGGGACGGCGACGAAGGCCTCGTCGCGCGCCTTCATCCGCTTCAGCGCATGGTAGAGCCCGCCCACATCGAAGGTCTGCGGCGCGCCCTTCACCGGCCGCAGGCCGGCCGGCACCAGCCAGGTGTCGTCGTAGTGGAACCCGTCCATCGGCAGCACCGCTGCCGTCCCCTCCGCACCCGCGTTCAGCCGCTTTGCCAGCCGCTCCGCCAGCGTCGACTTGCCGGACCCCGGCGACCCGGCGACCGCACAGAGTACCCGCCCGCTCCCGGCAGCCTTCGCCGCCAGCACCGCCGCCAGCCCGTCGAGGTCGATCTCCGCCGTCATCGCCTGTCCCGCCGCTCCTCAAGCCCTTGCGGGCTTTCTTCGCTCCTCGCGCGCGCAACGCAAGCGAGGAAAGCCCGTCAGGGCTTGATGAGCGCCTCCTCAGATCAACCTGTACTGCTTGCCCTTGTTGCGCAGGAACGGCAGCCCCTTGTCGATGACGTCCCCGAAACTCTCCGCCGCCGGGCGCCAGACACCGACCCCTTCGCCGCCTGCCTGCAGTTCCCGGTGCATATGGTGCGCCAGAACAGTCACCGCCCGATCGCCGGGGCCTGGCGCCTGATCGAGGCCGCGCCGGGCGACCCGGTGCTCATCGAAGGGCCCCCCGAACTCCTCCCGCCGCGCAGGATCTACAAGGGGTTGTCCGGCGAGACCGGGTAAGGGTCAGCCGTCCACCTCTACCGTCACCCAGGTCTCGAAGCACAGGCCCCAGGCCAGCGCCTGCACCCCGATGGTCGCCCGGCCGCCCAGCCCGCGTTCCGGCCCGAAGACCTCCAGGAACAGGTCCGACAGGCCGGACGACACACGATGAACTTCGGTGAACTCCGGCGTGCAGACGACGAAGTTGAGCGAGCGCACCACCGCCGACACCCGGTCGAGCGAGCCTACCGCCTGGCGGATGCCGGCCAGCACGTTTTCTCCCGTCAGCCGCGCGGCGGCGTAGCCCTGATCGACGGTCAGATCGGCGCCCAGCCGCCCGGTCACCATCCGCTCCCCCCGCATCGCCACATGGCCCGACAGGAACAGAAGCGACCCCGCCCGGTGGAACGGTTTCATCGTCCCCGCCTGCGTGCCGTAATAGCCGTCGCGCCCCGAAGTCGGGCAGGTCGAGCCCCAGCGCCAGCGCCCTCGCCTCGGGTGTCATCGCCGTTCCTCCTGACCTGTCGTCCGGCGCCGCCGAGGCACGGCACGGGGCGGGGTCTAGCGCGCCGAAACCGCTTCCGAAACCCCCCCGAACCTGCGACAACCGCGCCATGGCCATGCCCGACCGCGCGCCCCGCCTCTGCGTCCTGATCGACGCCGACAACATTCCGGCCGGCTATGCCGACGCCATCTTCGAGGAAATCGCCGCCCTGGGCGAGGCCTCGGTGCGGCGCATCTACGGCGACTGGTCGGCGCAGCGGCTGGCGGGCTGGGCACGCAAGATTGCCG
Organism: Rhodobacterales bacterium; assembly: GCA_031406135.1. Lineage (GTDB taxonomy): Bacteria > Pseudomonadota > Alphaproteobacteria > Rhodobacterales > Rhodobacteraceae > JANOGU01. The sequence goes on along the minus strand of JANOGU010000269.1, from coordinate 13,079 downwards.
GCTACGGGATGGTTCCGGACCAGCAGTTCTCGAACACGAAAGGCAAGAACGCCTCCGACATCGGCCTCGTGATCGCGGCCATGGATTTCCTGCATTCCGGCCTGTTCGACGGCTTCGTCCTGGTTTCCTCCGACAGCGACTTTACCCGCCTGGCCGCGCGCATCCGAGAACAGGGGCTCGACGTCTATGGCATCGGCGAGAAGAAGACGCCCGAAGCCTTCCGCATGGCCTGCAAGCGGTTCATCTATGTGGAAAACCTCGGCGCCGAGCAGCCCGTCGCCAGGGCCGACGATCCGGCCCCGGCGCCCGCGCCGGTCGAACCCGCCCCGAAACCGGGCGTCAAGGACGCCCCCGCCAAGGCCATCCCGTACATCATCGCCGCCATGCGCGCGATCGATCCGGAAGGCGAATGGTTCACGCTGGGCCAGATCGGCCAGTTCATTACCCAGGCCAATCCCGACTTCGACACCCGCACCTACGGCGTGCCCAAGCTCTCCGACCTGATCCGCAAGATCAGCCGATTCGAGGTGCGCAAGGCCCCCTCCGGCCAATTGCAGGCGCGCGACCTGGCCTGACGCCCGCGCGCGGGGCCGACCGGGCGGGGGGACAGGTGTTCGTGGCTGGAAAGCGGCGCGATTGTTGCCGCATCGGCAACCACCCGCGCAGCGCAAACCGGACTGTCGCGAGATCGTGCCGCACCGCCGCAGCTGCCCTCTTTCCGCCGCATTCCCTAACGAAGCGTGAAGACATGACGCATGCGCTTCTCATCGACGGTGAAAACACTTCCAGCGCCCGCGCTGCGGCCATCCTCGACCTGGTGCCGGCGGATTGCGTTGTCCGCCGCGTCTACGGCGACGCGCGGCACCTCGACGGCTGGGGCGAGGTGCCCTGGGCCTGCATCAGGCACGTGGCTTCGGGCCGGGCGGGAATCGATTTCGCGATCATCATCGATGCGGTCACGCTGGCCTACGGCAAAGGCTGCCGGACGTTCACGCTGGTGTCCGCCGAAAGCGACTTCGCTCTGGTCGTCAGCCATCTGCGCGAGCACGGATGCACCATCCGCGTCCTGCCTGCACCGGCTGCGACCCCCGACCAGCTCGACGCGGTGACCTCCGGCCGTGCCGTGCTGCGCGTCGTCGCGAGCTTCGGCCAGCGGTCGATGACGGCTGGCACCTCGCGGACCGGCTTGGCGCCGCAGGAGCATGCCTGGCCGCGGCCGCGCCTGGTCGAAAGCGCCCTGCCCTGCCCCGCCGATCCGTCGGCCGAAGCGCCCGACACCCCGGCCCGGGTCCTCCTGCAGGCGTGATTGCAATCCGCCCCCCCGGAGCTTATCTCCGGGGCCGAGCCAAGGCACCGGGGGGCGTGCGCCGATGAACTGGATCACCAACTACGTCCGCCCCAAGATCAACTCGCTGTTCTCGCGCCGCGAGGTGCCGGAGAACCTGTGGTCCAAGTGCCCGGAATGCGGCACCATGCTGTTCCACCGCGAACTGGCGGCGAACCTCAACGTCTGCACCGCCTGCAGCCATCACATGGCGATCTCGCCGCGCGAGCGGTTCCAGGCGCTGTTCGACGGCGGCATCTTTACCGAGGTCAAGGTGCCCGAGCCGGTGCAGGACCCGCTGCATTTCCGCGACCAGAAGAAATACCCCGAACGGCTGAAGGCGGCCCGCGCCGCGTCCGAGGAAAAGGACGCGATGCTGGTGGCGGAGGGCGAGATCCTGCGCACGCCCGTGGTCGCCCTGGCACAGGACTTCAGCTTCATGGCCGGGTCGATGGGCATGTACGTGGGCAACGCCATGCTCGCCGCCGCCGAACGCGCGGTGAAGATGAAAAAGCCCGTGGTCCTGTTCTCTTCGTCCGGCGGGGCGCGGATGCAGGAAGGCATCCTCAGCCTGATGCAGATGCCGCGTACCACGGTCGCGGTGCAGATGATCCGCGAGGCCGGGCTGCCCTACATCGTTGTCCTGACCCACCCCACCACCGGCGGCGTGACCGCCAGCTACGCCATGCTGGGCGACGTGCAGATCGCCGAACCCAACGCGCTGATCTGTTTTGCCGGCCCCCGCGTGATCGAACAGACAATCCGCGAGAAGCTGCCCGAGGGCTTCCAGCGTGCCGAATACCTGCTCGACCACGGAATGCTGGACCGGGTCACGTCGCGCAAGGAGCTGCGCGACGAACTGGCGGTCATCCTGCGCCAGCTCACCGGCCTGCCGCCCGCGGTGAAGGGCGACCTGCCCGCCCCGGCAGCGGAGCCCGCCCCGGCGTGAGCTCCGACGCGATCCTGGAGCGGATGAAGGCGCTTCACCCCAAGATCATCGACCTGACGCTCGACCGCGTACACCGGCTGTTGGCCGCGCTGGGGCACCCGGAGCGGTCGCTGCCCCCGGTGATCCATGTCGCCGGCACGAACGGCAAGGGTTCCACCCAGGCGATGATCCGGGCCGGGCTGGAGGCTTCGGGCGCGAGGGTTCACGCCTATACCTCGCCGCATCTCGCCCGGTTCCATGAGCGCATCCGGCTCGTGGGCGAGCTGATCGCCGAGGATCACCTGAGCGCGCTTCTGGACGAATGCCTTGCGGCAAACGGCCCCGATCCGATCACCTTTTTCGAAATCACCACGGCCGCCGCCTTCCTCGCCTTTTCGCGCATCCCCGCCGACTGGCTCCTGCTCGAGGTCGGCCTGGGCGGGCGGCTCGACGCCACCAACGTGGTGGACCGGCCGCGGCTTACCGTCATCACGCCCGTCAGCCTCGACCACCAGCAGTATCTGGGCGAGACCCTGCCCGAGATCGCGGGGGAAAAGGCAGGGATCCTCAAGCGGTTGACCCCCTGCGTCGTCGGCCCGCAGGCGCCCGAAGGACTTGCCGTGATCGAGGCTCGGGCGGCGCGGCTGGGCGCCCCGTTGCTGGCCCAGGGCCAGCACTGGCATTGCCGGCGCGAGGCGGGGCGGATGCTGTTCGAGGATGAAAGCGGGCTTCTGGACCTGCCGCTGCCGAACCTGCCCGGCCCGCACCAGATCGACAACGCCGGTGCGGCACTGATGGCGCTGCGTCACCTCGGCCTCGGCGAAGGCCCCTGCGAGGCGGCGGTGACGCGGGCCGACTGGCCCGCCCGGATGCAGCGGCTGCGCCACGGGCCGCTGGTCGATCTGGCGCCCGGGGTGGAGCTCTGGCTCGACGGCGGGCACAATCCCGCCGGCGGCGAGGCGCTGGCCGCAACGCTGGCGGGGATGCCGCGGCGGCCGACGCACCTGATCTGCGGCATGCTGAACACCAAGGACATCGCCGGCTACCTGCGCCCGCTGGCCGCAGGTGTCGACAGCCTGACCGCCATCTCGATCCCGGGCGAGGCCAACACCCTGCCGTCAGAAACCACGGCCCGCGTGGCCCGCGAGGTTGGCCTTGCCGCCTCGGAGGCCGGGTCGGTGGGCGCGGCGTTGGCGGCCATCGTCGCGCACGCGCCCACGGCGCGCGTCCTGATCTGCGGCTCGCTCTACCTCGCCGGCTCGGTCCTGCGCGAGAACGGCTGACGCGCCCGCCTCATCAAGCCCTTGCGGGCTTTCCTCGGCTCCGTCGCCAGCGAGGAAAGCCCGCAAGGGCTTGATGAGCGGCTGCCGCTCGGCTACCGGCGCGCCTCATGAGCCCCCACCCCGAACGGCGCAACTTCTACGGCCGCGTGCATGGCAAGACGCTGCGCCCGTCGCAGAAGGCCTATCTCGCCGAGGATCTCGGCGCCCTGCGCCTGCCCGGCGTGACCGTGGCGGACAACCCGGACCGCACGCCGCTCGACCTGTCCTTCGCCGCGGGAAAACCGCTCTGGCTGGAGGTCGGCTTCGGCGGCGGCGAGCACCTCGCCCACCTCGCTGCCACCCACCCGGAGATGCAGTTTCTCGGTGCCGAGCCCTTCGTCAACGGCATCGCGATGCTGCTGGGCAAGCTGCGCGCCCTGCCCGCGCCCAACGTGCGCCTGCACGACGGCGACGTGCGCGACCTGTTCGACGTGCTGCCCGACGCCGGCGTTTCGCGGGTCTACCTGAACTACCCGGACCCCTGGCCCAAGGCCCGCCACCGCCGCCGCCGCTTCGTGACACCGGGCTACCTGACGCCGCTCGCCCGGGTCATGGCCCCCGGCGCCGAACTGCGGCTGGCGACCGACATCGAAAGCTACGCCGACCAGGCCCGCGTGGAGGTGCCGCCAGCAGGCTTCGTGGCCGTCTCCGACAGCCCAACCCCTTGGGATGGCTGGCTTTCCACCCGCTACGAGCAAAAGGCGCTGCGCGAGGGGCGCAGGCCGCAGTATCTGGTCTTCCGCCGCTGACCGACCCGGACGGCGGCGGCAAGCCGCCTGGAAAACCCTGTGATTTCAACGCCAACCGGCGGCGCTGGACCGCGCCTGCCGGCTGGTCTATCAGGCCGCCGACGCTTGGAGGAAGCCCGATGTCCCATGCCCAGCCGATCCCGATGACCGCCCGCGCGGGCGGCGCGCTCAAGGGTGTGGCGGAGGTGCCGGGCGACAAGTCGATCTCCCACAGGTCGCTGATTCTCGGCGCCCTTGCGGTCGGCGAGACAAGGGTGACGGGCCTTCTCGAGGGCCAGGACGTGCTCGACACCGCCGCCGCCATGCGCGCCTTCGGCGCCGAGGTGACGCGGCAGGGCGAGGGCTCGTGGTCGGTGCATGGGGTGGGCGTCGGCGGGTTTCGCGAGCCCGAAAGCGTCATCGACTGCGGCAACTCCGGCACCGGGGTGCGCCTGCTCATGGGGGCGATGGCGACGACCCCCATCGCCGCGACGTTCACCGGGGACGCCAGCCTGCGCAAGCGCCCGATGGGTCGCGTGACCGACCCTCTTTCGCTATTTGGCACAACGGCTTATGGGCGCAAGGGCGGGCGGCTGCCGATGACGGTCATCGGTGCGGAAAGCCCGGTTCCGGTGCGCTACGCGCTCCCGGTGGCCTCGGCGCAGGTGAAATCGGCGGTGCTGCTGGCGGGGCTCAATGCGCCGGGGCAGACGGTGGTGATCGAGCGCGAGCCGACCCGCGACCATTCCGAGCGGATGCTGCGCGGTTTCGGGGCGGAGGTTTCGGTCGAAAGCACAGCCGAGGGCCAGGTCATCACGCTGACCGGCCAGCCGGAACTCAGACCCCAGACCGTCGCCGTGCCGCGCGATCCGTCGTCCGCCGCCTTCCCGGTCTGCGCCGCACTGCTGGTCCCGGGGTCCGACATCCGTGTCCCCGGGGTCAGCCAGAACCCCACCCGCAACGGCCTCTACCTCACGTTGGTCGAGATGGGCGCCAGCATCGACTTCGAGAACCCGCGCGAGGAAGGGGGCGAACCCGTGGCCGACTTGCGCGTGAGATATTCAAGCAACCTCAAAGGGATAGAGGTACCGCCCGACCGCGCCCCGGCGATGATCGACGAATACCCGATCCTGTCCGTGGTGGCGGCGAATGCCGAAGGCCGGACCGTCATGCGCGGGGTCAAGGAACTTCGGGTCAAGGAAAGCGACCGCATCGACGCCATGGCCAGGGGGCTCCGCGCCTGCGGCGTGACGGTGGAGGACGACGCCGACACGATGACCGTGCACGGCCTTGGCGCCGGGGGCGTTCCCGGCGGCGCCACGGCGGCCACGCATCTCGACCACCGCATCGCGATGAGTTTTCTGGTGTTGGGGCTGGCCGCGAAAAACGCGGTTTCGGTGGACGACGGCAGCCCGATCGCGACCTCGTTTCCGGCGTTCGAGGGATTGATGCGGGCGCTGGGCGCGGATATTCAGCGCACGGCGGGTTAACCGGCGGAAACGACAGGATTTTCCCTGTCGGTTTCCGGTCGGCTTTCTGTCGGTTTCCGGTCGGGCATCCGTCCCGACGCACGCGGCCGGCGGATGGCGTTAACCTTGCTGGCGAATCACCAGGGACGACGGGGGCGGGCCTCTGGCAGATCCGGCGATGGCGGATTTGACAGCCCCGGCGCGGCGGTGAACAAGACGGCATGGCCGAGCCACGCATCTTCACCGTTGCCATCGACGGCCCGGCGGCGGCGGGCAAGGGGACCATCGCGCGGGCGGTGGCAACGGCATTCGGCTTTGCCCATCTCGATACCGGGCTTCTGTACCGCGCGGTCGGGGCGATGGGCGGAAATCCGGTGAAGGCGGCGGCGCGGCTGGTGCCGGGCGATCTGGACCGGGACGACCTGCGCGGCGAGGCCGCCGGCGCGGCGGCCAGCCGGGTCGCGGCGATCCCGGAGGTGCGGGCGGCGCTGGTCGCGTTCCAGAAGCGGTTCGCCCGCCAGCCGGGCGGTGCGGTGCTCGACGGGCGCGACATCGCCACGGTGATCTGCCCCGAAGCGGAAGTGAAGCTGTTCGTCACCGCCAACCCGGAAGTGCGGGCGCAGCGCCGCTGGCTGGAGGTGGGGGGCGCAGAGGCCGAGGTTCTGGCCGAGGTCCGCGCCCGCGACGCCCGCGATGCGGGCCGCGCGACGGCCCCGCTGGCCCGGGCGCCCGATGCGGTGCTGCTCGACACCTCGGTGATGCGGATCGACGAGGCGGTGGCGCGGGCGGTGGAGATAGTGGCGGACCGGCTGGCGACGGGCTGACTGCCCGTCAGAGCCCGGGCATCGCCGGGGCGGGCTGGGCCGGTGCGGCCCCTCCGTCGCCCAAGAGGTCCTCGATGAACAGCGACAGCAGCTGCGGCCGGCCGCTGACCCCGGCCTTGCGGTAGATCGCGGCGGTCTGCGCCTTGACCGTGCCTTCGCTGACGCCGCGCAGGCCGGCAATTTCCGCCGTGCTCATGCCCTTGATCGCGAACAAGGCCACGTCGGCCTCGGCCGGGGTCAGGCTCCAGTCCCGGAAGCGTTCCTCCAGCAGGTCGGCGAAGGCCACCTGCGCGCGGCGGATACGCTCTTCGGCAACGACACGGGCGCGGTCGGCGCGGCTGAGCGCGACGGCGCCGAAGATGATCCCCAGCAACAGGCCGAGCGCCGCCCCGATCTCGACCAGTTCGCGCGACTGCCAGCTGACCGGCGCCGTCGGCAGCCCGATCACCGAGGACAGGATGTCGGACACGAAAAAGACCGCGCAGATCACCTGCACGGCCAGAATCACCCCGATGATCCAACGTCGCTTCAAAAAGCCTGCCCGGACACCAATCGTTCAGTTCTCGTCGTCGCCATCGTCTCAGCCACCACCGGGGCCGCTGTTGTCGTCGTCGTCGTCGTCATCGCCACCGCCGCCGTGGCCGCTGTTGTCGTCGTCATCATCGTCGTCATCGTCGTCGTCGTCGTCGTCGTCCCCGCTGCTGCCCAGCAGCCCGCCGCCCTGGCCGTCACCACCGGCGATCCAGAGGTCGCGGAGAATCTCGCCAGTGCGGGGATTGACGATGATCTCGCGCTGGCCGCCGCCGCCGCTCGCAAGAATGCGGCTGCGGCCGAGGAGCGTGCGGCTCACGCCGATGTCGGTGAATCCGAGGCGGCGAAGCTCGCGCACGATGCGGTCCACCGGGTCGGCCGCGAACGCGGGCGTCGCGACGGCGGTGAGGATCGCAGCAATCAGGGCGCGGCGGTGCATCGGTTCAGCCCGGTTCTTGAATGGGCGGAGTATGGGAACGGACGGAGGCCGGCGCAAGCCGGCCTCCGCGCGTGACCCGGGGGGCGGGCTCAGTCCTCGGTGCTGCCACCGTCATCGTCATCGTCGTCGTCATCGTCATCGTCGTCGTCATCGTCGTCGTCATCGTCGTCGTCATCGTCATCGTCGTCGTCATCATCGTCATCATCGTCATCGTCATCGTCGTCGTCATCGTCATCGTCATCGTCATCGTCATCGTCATCGTCATCGTCATCGTCGAGGAAGTCTTCGTCCTCGACCTCGATCTCGAGGCCCGTATCGGTGAGGTATTCGCCCTCGGCCACTTCGGTTTCGGACTTGAGGACGCCGCCCGTCTCCTTGTCGTAGATCACTTCGATCTTCATGCCGTCCTTCACCGCCTCGACCTTGATCTGCGTCGGGCCGTCCTTGATCTCGACGAAGGAATACTCATCGAGCGAATAGGACGCGGCAACGTCGTCCGCGGTGATCGGGCCGGTGGCGTCCTGCGCCTGTGCCAGGCTGACCGAGATGGCCATGGCGGCGGCGGTGGACCAGAGTCGGGTCTTCAGTTTCATGCGTGTCTCCTGCCAAGGGTGGGGCCGCGCCCGCGGCCTAGTGACGACTTCCCTCACGGGCGTCGATGGCAGGAAAAAGGCAGAATCGCCCCGCGTCGATGCAACCGGGGGTTATGCGGTCCCATATCCCCCGGTCGGGAGACGCGCATAAACCGAAGTTTACGCCGGTGTCAGACCTTCACCTCGACGTTCAGGTGCTTGGCCACGGTGAAGATGTCCTTGTCGCCCCGGCCGCACATGTTCATCACGATGATGTGGTCTCGCGGCAGGGCAGGGGCGATCTTCGCCACATGCGCCAGCGCGTGGCTGGGCTCCAGCGCCGGGATGATGCCCTCCAGCCGGCAGGACAGCTGGAACGCCTCCAGCGCCTCGGCATCGGTGATGCTCACATACTCCGCCCGGCCCATGTCATGCAGCCAGGCATGTTCCGGCCCGATGCCGGGATAGTCGAGCCCGGCGGAGATCGAGAAGCCTTCGAGGATTTGCCCGTCGGGGTCCTGCAGCAGGTAGGTGCGGTTGCCGTGCAGCACGCCGGGGCGGCCGCCGGTCAGCGAGGCGCAGTGCTGCATCCGGTCGTCGACGCCCTTGCCGCCGGCCTCGACGCCGATGATGCGGACGGTTGGGTCGTCGAGGAACGGGTGGAACAGACCCATGGCGTTCGACCCGCCGCCGATGGCGGCGACCAGGGTGTCGGGCAGGCGGCCCTCGCCTTCGAGTTCCGCCAGCTGCCAGCGCACCTCGCGGCCGATGATCGACTGGAAGTCGCGCACCATCGCCGGATAGGGATGCGGGCCGGCGACCGTGCCGATGCAGTAGAAGGTGTCGCGCACATTGGTCACCCAGTCGCGCAGCGCGTCGTTCATCGCGTCCTTGAGCGTGCCGCGGCCGGAGGTGACCGGGATCACCTCGGCGCCGAGGAGCTTCATCCGGAACACGTTCGGCGCCTGGCGCTCGACGTCATGCGCGCCCATGTAGACCACGCATTTCAGCCCGAACTTGGCGCAGACCGTGGCCGTCGCCACGCCGTGCTGGCCGGCCCCGGTCTCGGCGATGATCCGGGTCTTGCCCATGCGGCGGGCGAGGATGATCTGGCCCAGCACGTTGTTGATCTTGTGCGCGCCGGTGTGGTTCAGCACGTCGCGCTTCAGGTAGATTTTCGCGCCGCCCAGATGGTCGGTCAGCCGCTCGGCAAAGTAGAGCGGCGAGGGCCGGCCGACGTAGTGCTTCCAGAGCCAGTCCATTTCGGCCCAGAACGCCGGGTCGGTCTTGGCATGCTCGTAGCGCGCCTCCAGATCGAGGATCAGCGGCATCAGCGTCTCGCTGACGAAACGCCCGCCGAAGATGCCGAACCGGCCCTGCTCATCCGGTCCGGTGCGGTAGCTGTTCACGCGGTCGTCGGGCATGTCGCATTCTCCGGCAAACTTCGCTTGCTTTAGCGGCGCTGCCGCTTAGCGTAAAGGACCGCGCTTCTACGCTTGCCGCGCCCGGGCCGGAGGAGACGTGACTTGCGCCGTTTGGTCTTGGCGATTTTCTCCCTGCTGCTGGCAGGCCCGGTGGCGGCGGAGTGCCTGGACCTCGAACGATTAGGCTCCGCGCAGGGCCGCCGTGTTGACTTGGCCGAGATGCAGTTCCTCGATCTGTTCGTCAGCAAAAGCACGGGTGCCGGCAAAGCTACTATGGAACAGTACCCCGATCTGCCCGGCGGAGGTATCGATGGATCGCATCTCTGCGGCTTGGTCGAAGCTGTCCCCATCCGCGACGGCCGACGCGTGTTGGATGAGCCGCGTCGGGGCGAATTGCTGCTGGTGATGACCCTCCAGCTGCGGCAGGGGCTCGACGTCCGGAGATTCTACCGTCGGTTTGCGCGTCAAATCTCGCGGACCGGCCAGCTGCGGCGGGTGCCCGCGGCGAGCTATTTCGCTTGGCGTCTGGCAGCGAAGGACAATGTCTCCTCAACTCGCGTGGGAGACCTGATTGCGCATAGCGGGGCCTGCACGGGTCTGGCTATCCGTGCAGGTCGGACGCTGCTGATCCCCGTCTGCCGTTGAGGCGTCGTGGCGCGGCTGAGCCACGCCGTCGATCCTTCCGCTCCTCAGAACGCCTCAAACGTCATCGTCGTCAGCATGCGCTGGACGCCAAAGATACCGAACCGCCCCTGCTCGTCTGGCACGGAGCAGTAGCTGTTCACGCGGTCGTCGGGCATCCGGCGTCTCCCCTGTCGGCCATGGGATGTAGCGCCGGGGTCGGGGGGCGTAAAGCGCGACCGTTGAGGCAACTGGGTAGCACTGTTATGCTCCACCGCAGTTGCGGAGGCTTGCCATGATGATCGACGTTCAAGAGGCCGAAGATCGCCTTGAAGAACTCATCGACGCGGCCCGTCGGGGCGAGTAGGTGATCGTCAGCGTCGGAGGCGTGCCCATGGTGCTGATCGAGCCACTGGAGACCACGGCGTCCGATCCGGCGGTTGCCAGCTCGTCCTGAGCGCCAGGCTTCAGGTTACCAGCTACGGTCCCTCAGAACGCCCGGAACGTCATCGTCGTCAGGGTGCGCTGGATGCCGGGGATGTCGAACAGCCGGTCCGACAGGTAGCGGCCCACGTCCTCGCCGTCGGGGATGTAGACCTTGGCGATCAGGTCGTAGTCGCCGGAGGTGGAAAAGAGCTCGCTCACCACCTCGCGGTCATAGATCGCCTGAGCCACCTGGTAGGTCTGGCCCGGGGCGCAGCGGAACTGGACGAAGACGCAGATCATCGGACGGAACCTTTCCTGTCGTCCCACCCTAGCCGAAGCCGGGCGGCGCGCGAAAGCCGCTCATCAAGCCCTTGCGGGCTTTCCTCGCTGGCGCCACGGACGCGAGGAAAGCCCGCAAGGGCTTGATGAGCGGGTCAGTCCTCGCCCAGCGCCAGCCGTGCGGGAACCCCCGGCAGATCCCCGACCCCGAGCGGCACGGTCGGCCGCGCCAGCCGGTTGCGGGTGACCCAGACCAGCCGGTGCTGCGCCCGCGTCACCGCGACATAGGCCAGCCGCTTCCACAGCGCGATCCCCGCCTCCACCCGCCCCGACTGCGCCGCGGCGTAGAGATCGGGGGCGAAGACCTGCACCGTGTCCCACTGCGACCCTTGCGCCTTGTGCACCGTCACCGCCGCGCCGTGCAGGAACACCGCGCCCATCTGCGCGGCGTGGGGGATGAAGGGCTCGCTCTCCTGCGGGCTCTCGATGCGGACGATGGCGGCGACCGAGACCTGCGGCTCCTCGGCGCCCATGACATGCAGCCTGGCGAAGCCGTCGCGGCTCCCCGGCCCGAGATAGACCACCGGCGCGCCCTTGATCAGGCCGCGCGCCTCCAGATCGATGCGCTTCTTGCGGTGTTTGAGCGGCAGTTCGATCCCGTCGCAGATCAGCGGCTCGCCCGGTAGCAGTTCCCGTTCCGGCACCCCATGGGCCTGGCGGAAGGCGGAAATCAGGCGGATGCGGGTGACGTTGCGCCAGACCAGCACCGGCGACCGGGCCATCAGGTCGGCGTCCACCCGCTCGGCCACCACGATGCGGTCGTCCGCTGCGGCGGCGGCGGCGACCCGCCGCTCGAAAGCGTCGAAGCCCACCTCCGGGTCGCCCAGGGCATGGGCGAGGTCGAGGATCGGGTTGCCCTCGGCCTGGCGGTGGATGCGGTGCAGCACCAGCCGCCGGCTGTCCGGCAGGCGGTCGAAGACCATCTCGCCCGAGGCGCCCACGGGGGCGAGCTGGGCCGGGTCGCCGAAGACGACAAGCGTGGCGAAGATCTCCTTCAGATCGTCCAGCGCCGCCTGGTCGAGCATCGAGCCTTCATCGACAAAGCCGATGTCGAGCGGCTCGTCGCGCCGCTTCCAGCCCTTGATGAAGTCCGACCCGCGCAGCCCCGCCGCCGCCAGCGCCCCGGGAATGGATTTCGCCTGCGCATAGAAGGCATGCGCCCGGTCGAGCGCCGCCTCCGTCAGTCCTTCCACCTTCGGGCGGGGGCCGTTGCCGGCCAGCCACTCGGCGAGGCGCTCGTACTGCGGGTCGTACACGGGCGTGTAGAGGATGCGGTGGATCGTGGTTGCCGGCACGCCATGGCCACGCAGAACCGCCGCCGCCTTGTTGGTGGGCGACAGGATCGCCAGCGTCCGCTTGCCCGCGCGCCGCCGCCCCTCCCAGTCGGGCACCACGATCTCCACCCCGGCCGCCACCAGCGCCCGGGTCAGTGCGGCCAGCAGCATGGTCTTGCCCGACCCGGCCTTGCCGACCACGGCCAGGACCGAGGTCCGCCCCTCCTGCGGCGGGGTCAGCGCGCCCTCGTCCAGATCGACCCCCGCGCCCTTCAGCGCCTCGGCCAGTCGGTCCCAGGCCTCGGCCTGGTCGTCGGAAAGGGCGGGCAGGGTCATGGGCGGGGACCCTAGTTCAGGAACGCGGCGGCGGGAACCTCGCCTGGCATTGCCGTGGCCCATCCGGGATCCCGCGCCCGCCCTGGGCATGCCCCACCTTGCCCGGGGCGCGCGGAGGTCCTGCGCGCATCATCCTTGCGCAAATACCCCACGGGGTTTGCCGACGGTGACGCCACCGGTTCGAGACACCGGCGGCATGGGGGGTGTGAAACCCCCGGGTCTCACTGCAGGCGGTGCCGCTGAACCGGAGGCGCAACCGGAGCGCGCCCCCTCTGGGGCGCAAGACGGCGGCCCGCGCCGGGGCCGGCCCGCTGGCGGCGCGGGCATGCAACGGGGGGCCAGGCCCCCCCCTTGCCCCGGTCCCGCGCGCCACAGCCGCGCGGGACAGCGCCGGGGCGGGCGGCGGTCTAGCCGCGGCGAGAGCGCCTCAGCCCGGCCCGGCCTCCAGCGCGTCCTCGAAGGTGCGCAGGCCGGCGCGGGGCGACTGCACCAGCACCGCCATGTTGCCGGGCTTGTGGGTGT
>JANOGU010000250.1:0-3672 GCA_031406135.1 Rhodobacterales bacterium | reverse complement strand
AGAAGCCGCCGTGGGCGGCGTAGTTGGGGGTGCCGTATTGCTGCGCCCACCAGCCGGTGAAGGACTGGCTCTGGTCGCGGCCGGTGAAGAAGGCGAGCTTTTCGGGAGCGGAGTCGCGGATCGGCTTGAGCCACGACACGGCGGTGGCCAGCGCCTCCTCCCAGGTGATTTCCTCGAAGGCGCCGGAGCCGCGGGGCCCGATCCGTTTCAGCGGCGCCCGCAGGCGCGACGGTGCCGTGACCTGCATGATGCCCGACGCGCCCTTGGCGCAGAGTACGCCCTTGTTGATCGGGTGGTCGCGGTTGCCCTCGATGTAGGTGACGCGGCCTTCCTTGAGATGGACGTTGATGCCGCAGCGGCAGGCGCACATGTAGCAGGTGGTCTTGCGGACCTCGTCCCCCGGCGCGCGCGCCTCGATTACCGGAACCGTCATCGCTCCCCCGCCATCGTCGCCATGGCTTCCCGGGCAATCTGCCGTTCCTCGGCCGCGGCGACCACCCCGATTGCGACATCGGGGTTCAGGAAACGCAGACCTTCGGTGATCCGGTCGCGCATGTCGGCGTCGTTCTCGCCGATCCCGCCGGTGAAGGCGATGCAATCGACGCCGCCCATAGCGGCGGCCAGCGATCCGCCGAGGCGGATCGCCCAGTAGGCGAAATGCTCGATGGCAAAGGCCGCCTCGGTTGTCCCCGCCGCCCGCAGCGCCCGCATGTCGGAGGCGCCGCCGAGGCCCCTCAGCCCGCTTTCGCGATTCAGGATCCGCGCCGCGCCGTCGATGCCGTGGACTTCGGCCAAGCGCAAAACGGCGTTGCCGTCGATGTCGCCAGTGCGGCTGCCCATGGTCAGGCCGGAAAGCGGCGAATAGCCCATGGTCGAGGCGACCGAGCGACCTTCAAGGATCGCGCAGGCCGAGGCGCCGTTGCCGAGGTGGAAGGCCAGCAGCCGGCGCGGCAACGGTCCGGCCCAGCCCGCCACCATCGCCGCGTAGGACAGGCCGTGGAAACCGTAGCGCCGCAGCCCCAGCGCCTCGGCCGCCGGCGGCAGCGCGTAGCGGGCCGCGACCGCGGGGATGCTGGCGTGGAAGGCGGTGTCGAAGCTCGCGAACTGCGGCAGCCCGGGCGCGGCGGCGGCGATGCCGCGGATGCCCGCGAGGTTGGCGGGATTGTGCAGAGGGGCGATGGCCGACAGCCGGTCGATCTCGGCCTCGACGTCCGGCGTGATCCGGCAGGGGGCGATGAAGCGGGCGCCGCCGTGCACCACGCGGTGCGCGGCGGCGGTCAGTGCGGCCACCGGGCGACCCTGTGCCGCGAAGGCGGACAGGATCGCGGCAACGGCAGCGGTGTGGTCTGGAATGTCGGCGCGGGTCTCGCCGGCCCCGGCCCGAAGCGTCGCCGCCCCGCCGATCTCGGCGGCCTGTGCGGTGGCGACGGCGGTCAGGTCCGGCGCCAAGAGCGCGGCTTTGAGTGACGACGAGCCGGCATTGACGACAAGGATCATGGCGCCCCCCTCATGCCCGCAGGAGAGGCGAAGCGACAGCCCAAGCCAACCGGAATCGATAGGGCCAGATGCTTGCGCAGCTGGCCCTTCAGTGGTGCGGCGATCAGGCCGCGGCGGGGACCGACCTGGCTTCCACCGTCGCGCCGCCGGCAATGGCGATGCGGCGCGGCTTCAGCGCCTCGGGCACCTCGCGCACGAGGTCGATATGCAGCATGCCGTGCTCGTGCGCGGCGTTGGTCACGCGGACGTGGTCGGCCAGCGTGAAGCGGCGCTCGAAGGCGCGGGTGGCGATGCCGCGGTGAAGGTAGGTCTTCGCATCCTCGCCGGCCTTGCGGGCCGCCACGATCAAGGCGCCGTCCTTGACCTCCACGCTCATCTCGTCGGGCGTGAAGCCCGCGACGGCGATGGAGATGCGGTAGGCGTCGTCCGACAGCTTCTCGATGTTGTAGGGCGGGTAGGCGGGCTGGGCGACGTCGGTCGCGAGCGCGCGGTCCATCAGGTCGGCGATACGGTCGAAGCCGACGGTGGCACGGTAGAGAGGAGTGAAGTCGAGGGCACGCATGGGATCATCCTTTGTGAAGCGATGGTCGGTTGGCCCGCCCCTTGCGGGGCCGGGCGGTCAGCGCCCCGGGTCCGGGTTCGGCCCCCGGGGCAGGATGGTAGGTAGGAAGGGGGTGGCCGGGGTTCAAGAGGGGGTGTGATGGAGGGAGCGTCACACGGTGGGACGCTTTGTGGGATGAATGATATCAGTGGGTTGCGTGATTCGATTAAGGATTGGGTAAGGAGTGGGGTGGGTTAAGGGGGCGTGCGGTGGGGAAGCGCGAGAGATGCGGAACTCCGCTCTAAGAAGTCGTCACTAGCGGCTACCATGGTCACAAGTGAATCGGAAGCACATGGATAGAGCGGCAGTTTGCGAAAACAACTTGGGAAGCGGTTCGTTCGACAACGTTGAGGTGCAGAAGAATGCTTCACCTCGTCGTTGAGGTCGGCTGGGAATTTCGCACTGCCCGCCTAGTTGAATCGTTTAACTCAATCGAAATCTCGTGTGGACCAACCTTTACACCCGCCCTGAAGTGGACGTTTTTTACTATGGCGATGACGGCGATCACTACGACGCCAACGACACCAACAAGGATTGCGATAAGTAGCTCGGTCACTGATGCCTCCTCTTTAGCCGCACCAACATGGCATATTCGCCGCACTCCTTAGCACAGAATTCTGCCGCCTTTTGAGAAGTCATGTAGCGCAACGCGATCGTATTTGCGTCCAGATGCTGTGCAAGTCCGGTCGTGGGAACCAGCAACGATCCAGCGAAGACGTTCGCCTCAGATTCAAGCTTTGGGTTCTCGCTATATTGTGTGCTTGAACTCAACTTTTTTCTGGCCAGTGTCTTTCGCGATTGAGAATGCAAGGCAAGATGTCCGATTTCATGCGCGACAACGAAACGAGCCTGATGGAAACCCGCACAGGAGGGGTCGTAGAGCGCATCGTATACATGCTCCCTTAATACAAGGCGCGGTGTCTCCGAAAAGTCAACATAGGCCTCCGCGTCTTGAACCAATGCAAAATGGTCGTCAGTGCCCACGATCCAATCATACCGGGAAACGAAATTCCTGAGGCCAAACTCCAGTAGTCTACCAATGTCAATCGCCGCCTCCTCGTTCGCGTTTGCACGACGTATTTCAGCCGCACGGTCCATGATGTCAGCTTGGCGTGTGTACTTGATACGACGTTTTGGAGCATTCATTGGTCCGCCTCGAAGTTGAAGCTTCCCTGAAGCACCTCCGTAGCTTTCCTTAGCCTGTCCAAGTCAAGGGACCCTCGGTTTTCGATAAATGCTGCGATGAGGTTCGCCTCGTGCAAAGTAGCATGATCTATGCGGAAATGCTCTCGGCTCCGAAGTTCTCGCGCGCTGAGGCGACGCTTTGCGTTCTCGTCTAGCCTTAGGATCGAAGCGGCTTTGTCCAAGTATCCCTCGGGAGCAGGCTTTATTCCCATCTCAAGGGCGCAAACAAAGCTTGGCGAAACCCCAACCTTTCGCGCGAACTCAAGTAGCGTTATTCCCAAGACTTCCCTGGCAGACTGACAGGAGCGTCCAAACTCATTGCGTTGCGCCATAGCTATTCACCTCCTGCGGTGAATTTACCACGGGGGGTGAATGTAGTCAAGCTGTTG
>JANOGU010000229.1:0-10466 GCA_031406135.1 Rhodobacterales bacterium | reverse complement strand
AGCTGAAACACGGACTTGGCCAGATCGATCCCCAGTGTTCTAATCTCCATGTGGGCGACTCCTTCCCTCTGTTGGTTTGCGACAGCACCAGCATGGCACATCGCGATGCCGTCGGGGTGGAGCCGTCCACACCATCAGACGAATGCGAACTCGTCTCCGTTTGCCCTACCCAGGCCGGCCGTCAGGCGACGAGAAGGCCGCGCCACTCGGCGAGAGCGGCGGCGCGGACGGCCTTGTAGTTGTCACGTGAGGAGAGCGTGCGTTCCTGGTTGAAGTGGTTGCAGACCGAGGCATGGACGGAGGCGAACGTCAGCAGGCTTCGCATGCGCCGGAACCGCCGCATTGCCCGCTCGCGTCGTCGGAAGGGCAGGTGGGAGTTCTCCGCCCGGTTGTTGACCCAGCGTCCCATCTCGCGGTCATCGCCCCGGCCGAGGTCCTTGAGCGCCGCGCCATAGGTGCGCAGGCGGTCAGTGACGAGCGATTCCGGCCGACCGTGCCGCTTCATCGCCTTCTTCAGGAATCTCAGCGCTGCCTGGCGATCGCGTGACCTGGTTACGTAACTCTCGAGTACCTCGCCCTCGTGATCGACGGCCCGCCAGAGGCAATGCATTTCGCCGTTGATCTTCACGAACATCTCGTCGAGGCGCCAGCGCCACTGCCGGCAGGGACGCATGCGGTCGACGCGTCGTCTCCGCACCTCGGCGGCGAACAGCGGGCCGAAGCGGTTCCACCAGAAGCGCACCGTCTCGTGGCTGATCTCGATGCCGCGCTCGTGCAGCAGGTCCTCCACGTTCCGCAGCGACAGCGGAAAGCGGATGTAGAGCATCACCGCCAGGCGGATGATCTCGGGGCTGGTCTTGAAGTAGCGGAAGGGCGAGCGGGTGGGCATGCAGTGCGGGTAGGTGACCCCCGGGGCGACGGCAAGAGGTTCTTCTGACACCTCCGTCAGTTGCATTTGCCCCGGCCTGCGACCCCAGCAAAGTAAGTCATGCTATCACCGGGAGGCTGCCGCAAGATCAAAGCCAGCATGACCAGATGAGCGGGCCCGTAAGTCTCCGTTTTTAATACTGCAGAATAGGGATTTAGCGGCATCTGCGCAGCACCTCGTTCATTCTGCCTAACACATCGACACCCATCTGGCCGAACAGGTGCAACATGTCGATCGGCACCCAGTTCTCGCGGATTAGGCCTTGGTGGTGCAGGTAGAAGTCCATGACCCGCATGAATACGGGCTTGCCGCTACCAGGCATACCGCAGAATCCAGCCCCCATATGCATGGCATAGACCGAGGGCCAGCCCCCGGTGACGGAATAGGGGCCGTCACCGATGCGGATATAATGCCCTGCACCCATGCGGGTGCGTTCCGCCATGACCTCTGCCAAGCTGCCCTGAGGACGGTGAAATGCGATACGAAAGGACAATTGGTGGCCGTCAACAAAGCCGTCAAGGCCGCGCGTCGTGCCAATGCCCGCCGGGCCATACCACATCATTCTGGGATGCCAGTGGTCGCGTTGTGGCATAGCGAGCAGCGCATCGCGAGACAGGTTGCCATGGTCATCGAACTCCAACAGGGTTTTGTGCATCTGCAGGGTCTGTTCCAGGCTTGCAAATCCATCTGCGGCAGCGGACGACGTCAGGCGCACGCCGTCGGCCGTCAGCGGCCCTAGCCACATACTCTCGACCCCAAGCGAGGGGGCAAGCGGCCAAACACTAGCCTGTCGCATGACGTCAAGGACATCCCAAAGGAGGTTGGCCTGTACCACCCGGCCATCATCGCCGATCTGCCAGACCTCGCCATAGCGCAGATAAACCGTCTTGCCAGTCGCAGGGATGCCCAGCCAGTCGCGCTTCATCGTGCCGCAATAATGGCCTGTCGCGGCGACAAAGGTCTTTGCCTGATAGCGCCCAGCAACGAAGATCGTGTCGCGGCGTTCCAAATCCGGAAAGGCCGCGAAGAGTGGTGACCAAATCTGGACAGCGGCAGCCGCCGTGTCCCGCATCTCGTTCATCGGATGCGCGGCACGCCAGACGCAGTCTGGCTCGGCCAAGGTGTTCAGTGCGGCTTCAAGGCCGGATGCTCCGGCTTCA
Organism: Rhodobacterales bacterium; assembly: GCA_031406135.1. Taxonomy (GTDB): domain Bacteria; phylum Pseudomonadota; class Alphaproteobacteria; order Rhodobacterales; family Rhodobacteraceae; genus JANOGU01. The sequence continues at coordinate 8,378 of JANOGU010000229.1, read as the reverse complement.
GCCAAGCGGCACAACCGTTGATGAAACTGCGCGCGGAACTGTGCGTCTGGTGTTGCTTCGGCATCGAAACCATCACTCAGCATTTGGTGCACCCCTCGTGGCAAGGCTGATCATCCCTTTGATGGAGGATTCTGCAATCGTATGCAAGAAAACTGTTGCATACGCTTGCAATCGGCACTTATCCTCTATGATGCCGCGAACACAGCGGTGATTCCCGCAATGCTCGCGGGCTGATCAGGGAGAACAGAATGACAACGTCTATCCGGGGCCTTGCCCTGTCCGGCTTACTGGGCACCACCATGCTTGCTGGCGCTGCTTACGCTGATTGCGGGATCACGGCCGGTAAGGTTTCGATCATCGGCAACGAATTTCCAGCCATCCACACCGTTACCGACGCGGCTGCGGCCTGCGCAACCGGTACTGTCGAGGTCAAGGCAAACCTGACCAAAGATCATGAAAAGCTGAGTGCGCCGGGCATGACCGCGAACCCGGCCGAGTATTCCAGCGCCGTCGTCGCTTCGTCGTCGATCGTGCCCTTGATGAGCGCCGGCTTGCTTCGTCCGCTGGACGACCTTATCGCCGCTCATGGCGCCGACATTCCGAAGGGTCAGTTGATCACGATCGACGGCAAGGTGATGGCGGTTGCCTTCATGGCCAACGCCCAGCACATGTTCTATCGCAAGGATGTGCTGGAAGCAGCCGGTGTTGCAGCCCCCAAGACCTATGAAGAGTTGCTGGCCGCGGCCGAAAAGGTTCGGGCTGGCGGTATGGCGTCGCCCTTCTGTTCGACCTATGGCGTGGGCTGGAACCTGGGCGAGGAATTCGTGAACATGTATCTTGGCATGGGTGGCGAATTCTTTAAGCCGGGCAGCGCTGAGCCTGTGGTGAACAACGACAAGGGCGTGGCCGCGCTGGAAATGATGAAGGCGCTGACGGGCTACATGAACCCCGATTTCCTGACCTTCGATTCCAATGCGGCAACTGCCGAATGGGAAGCAGGCAACTGCGCGATCATGACCCTCTGGGGCTCGCGCGCCGAAGTGTTGTTGGACGGCAAGGATTCCGCTCCGGGCGTTGCGGAAAACACAGTAGCGGCGGCGACCCCGTCAGCCGGTGGCAATGCCTTCCCGGCGACGACCTTGTGGTGGGATGGCTGGTCGGTTGCTGCCAACGTCTCGGACGAAGACGCCGCAGCAACCTTCATGGCGATGAAGGCCGGTATCGCGCCTTCGATCCTGACCGCTGACACGATGGGTCATGCGGTCTGGATGATCGAAGGCTATCAACCGACAGCCGCTGCGCAGGGCGTAGCCGAAAGCATCGCCGGAGGCGCTCCGTCTTACCCGATGGAGCCCTACATGGGCGCCATGCACATGGCGGCGGATGGCAATCTTGCCGACTTCCTGACCGGCAAGGAAGATGCGGCCACGGCGCTGGCTGACATGGAAGCGGCTTATGTCGCCGCTGCGAAAGAAGGCGGCTTCCTGAAGTAGGTTGCCAAAAGGCCGACGGCGCCGCCCTCGCGTCGTCGGCCCCTTTTCCATATCGAACCCCGCCTCACCCATCGCGCCTGAAGGCGCGGTATGCAGTGATCGTCTTCCCATGAGAGGCCGCCATGAAACACAAGACATTTATGTGGTTCATCCTGCCATCGGCGCTGGCGATGCTGTTGTTCATCGCCTTGCCGATCATCTCGGTCCTTTTGCAGTCGGTCTTTGCCCCGCATGAGCAGGTGATCCGCGAGGTCGAGAATTGCGACGTTTTCGGTTGCAAGAAAACCACCACCGTTGATGCGCAAGCCACGGCTGCCCTGCGCGAGGCAGCACCGATGGGGCGCTTTGTCGGCACCGACATCTACACCGACCGCAATCACCTGGCCCTGTCCGAGATTGGCACGATCTGGGCGTTGACCAGCGGGGTCGGCGACTTCTTCAAGAGGGTCATGAACCTGCCCTTCTACGCGGCCTTGATCTTCACACTGACCTATACGGCGCTGGTCACACCGCTGGCGATCCTCCTGGGTTTCAGCATCGCGCTGGCGGTGAACGCCATTCCGCGCTTTTTGCGGGGACCTGCGATCTTCTTTTCTCTTTTGCCGATGATCGTCACGCCCTTGGTTGGCGCGCTGATCCTGTTCTGGATGGTGGACGCGCGCGGCATCCTCGGGGCCGCGATTCAGTCGCTGGTGGGCGACCCCGACCTGTCGGTCAAAGCCTCGACGCCGATGATGTGGGCCATGCTGATCGTCTATGGTGTCTGGTCCACCGCGCCATTTGCCTTTGTCGTCTATTACGCGGGGCTGCAGACCGTCCCGCAGGACACGCTGGAATCCGCTATGATCGATGGGGCGACGCGCTGGCAGAGGCTGCGCTTTGTCATCATCCCGCACCTTCTGCCGCTGACCACATTCCTGCTGCTGATCAAGATCATGGATAATTTCCGGGTGTTCGAGCCGATCGTCAGCTTCAACGCCGGTGCCCATGCGCAAAGCCTGAGCTACTTCATCTATTCCGATCTCAGTGCCACGAACCGGCTTTTGTCTTCAGCGGCGGCCACTTCGGTTTTGACCATCCTTGGCGTCGTCGTGCTTCTTTCGCCCGTGATCGTCCGCACCTGGAAATCCTTTGGAAGGACCGCATCATGACAACCAATGTCGCTGACCGCCGATCGCTGCCGCTGCAAACCCTGCTGGTGGGGTTCCTGATCGTCTGGATTATCGTCGCGGCCTTCCCGTTCCTGTGGACCCTCTGGGGCAGCTTCAAGGTCGAGGGTGACTTCTTTTCGAAGGCGGACTGGACCAACGCCCTTACCGGCCCGATGACCCGAACCGAAACCGGCGGGGCCCTTACCGGGCAGGGTTATCAAGGTGCTTGGGTCACGAACGAATTCTGGCGGGCGGGGCTGAACACGCTGATCGTGGTCGTGTCGGTCGTCACCATCTCGCTGACCTTCGGCACGCTTGGCGGCTATGCGCTGGCGCGCTCGGGCTACCGCTATGTGTTCTGGGTCCTGATCGTGGCATTGGTGTTCCGGGCCATGCCGCATGTCACGTTGGTTTCGGGTTATCTTCTGCCGTTCTTTCAGTGGAACCTCTGGGGGCATCTGCCGACTGCGATCATCGTTCTGGTGGCGATCAATCAGCCCTTCACGCTGTGGATGCTGACGTCGTTCTTCCAGAACATCCCCAAGGATCTCGACGAGAGCGCCATGGTGGACGGGTGTTCGCGGTTTCAGGCCTTCAGGTTAGTCATCATCCCGGTGATGTGGCCGGGGGTAATCACCACGGGGCTGTTTTCATTTCTGTTGGCCTACAACGACTTTGCAGTTACCGCGATGCTGCTGAACCAGGAAAACCAGACGATGGTCCCCAAGATCGCGTCCTTCCTCGGCACCACCCAGACCAAGGGCAACGTGATGTTCGCCGTTTCGGCTGTCGTTTCAGCCACGGCACCGCTGTTCCTTCTGGTCATGTTCTTCCAGCGTCAGATCGTCAGCGGCCTGACCGCCGGCGCCGTGAAAGGCTAAACCATGTCCGATATCCAGCTGAAAAATCTGACCAAACGTTGGGGCAGCTTTACGGGCCTCAAGCCGATGGACCTGGCAATCGGGGATGGCGAGTTCCTTGTTCTTCTCGGTCCCTCAGGCTGCGGCAAGACCACCACGATGCGCATGATAGCCGGGCTGGAAGATGCGACCGAAGGCGACATCCTGATCGATGGCAAAAGGGTGAACGATCTGGAACCCAAGGACCGCGACATCGCGATGGTGTTTCAGTCCTATGGGCTTTATCCCACGATGACGGTCTATGAGAACATCCGCTTCCCGCTGAAAGTACGCGGCATTCCGCAGGCCGACCACCACGAGCGTGTAATGCGCGCGGCGAAGACCGTGGAACTGACCGAATTTCTGGACCGCAAACCCGCAGCCCTGTCGGGTGGCCAGCGGCAGCGCGTGGCGCTGGCCCGTGCGATTGTCCGCAAACCCAAGGTCTTCTTGATGGACGAGCCCTTGTCGAACCTGGACGCGAAACTGCGCGTCTCAACCCGGGCACAGATCAAGAACCTGCACCACGAGTTGAAAACGACGACGATCTACGTCACCCACGACCAGATCGAGGCGATGACTCTGGCCGACCGTGTGGTCGTGATGAGCCGGGGCGAGGTGCAGCAGGTCGGCACGCCGCTGGAAATCTATGACCGTCCAGCAAACACCTTTGTCGCAGGCTTCATCGGCAATCCGGCGATGAACCTGATGCAGGGCACGCTGACGGCCGGGGTCTTCGAGGCCGCGAACGTGCGCATCCCCGGCCTATCTGGCCCCGATGGTCCGGTCACGCTGGGCTTTCGCGCCGAGGACGCCAGCATCGCGACCACGGGTGAAATTGCGGCACCGATCTATTCGATGGAGCTTCTGGGCGACGCCTCGATGGCCACGGTTCAGGCCGGTGGTGCGCTGGTCGCGGTGAAGGCTGCCAAGGATTATGCCGGCCAGATCGGCCGGCCCATCGCCGCCCATGTGCCTGCCCGTAACTGCCATCTGTTCGACGCCACGACCGGCGCTCGATTGACCGTGAACACCTGAGGAGACCGCCATGGCCATCCATCACCTGAAATCCGGCATGCCCGCCGAAGCCCGTGCCGAGGATGATGCCAAGGTCCGCGTGACCGTTGAAGGTATTCTGAAAGACATCGAGGCGCGGGGTGATGCCGCCGTGCGCGAGCTTTCACAGAAGTTCGACGGCTATGCGGCGCCCTCTTTCCGACTGACGGCGTCAGAGATCGAAGCGGCGATGCAGAAGGTGGCGGCGTGCGACATGGAAGATATCCGGTTTGCGCAGGTCCAGATCCGCCGCTTTGCCGAAGCACAGCGCGCCAGCATGACCGACATCGAGGTCGAGACGATGCCGGGCGTGGTGCTCGGGCACCGCAACATCCCGGTGCAATCCGTCGGTTGCTATGTACCGGGCGGCAAGTTTCCCATGGTGGCCAGCGCCCATATGTCGGTCCTGACGGCATCGGTCGCCGGAGTGCCTCGCATCATCGCCTCCGCCCCCCCGGTCAAGGGCGAGCCCCACCCCGCCATCGTTGCCGCCATGCAGATGGGCGGCGCGCACGAAATCTATGTATTGGGCGGCATTCAGGCCGTTGCAGCTATGGCCTTGGGGACGGAAACGATACGGCCCGTGGACATGCTGGTCGGCCCCGGCAATGCCTTTGTCGCCGAAGCCAAGCGCCAGCTTTACGGGCGTGTCGGCATCGACCTGTTTGCCGGACCGACCGAGACCATGATCCTTGCCGATGACACCGTGGACGCCGAGCTTTGCGCGACCGACCTTCTGGGCCAGGCCGAACATGGCTACAACTCGCCCGCCTGCCTGATCACCACCAGCCGCAAACTGGCCGAGGCCACGATGGCCGAGATCAAGCGGCTTTTGGTGATCCTGCCCACGGCTGACACGGCTGCGGTCAGTTGGCGCGACTATGGCGATGTGATCCTGTGCGACAGCCATGACGAGATGCTGACGGTGGCCAACGACATGGCCTATGAACATGTGCAGGTGATGACGGACCGCGACGACTGGTATCTGGAACGGATGCACAGCTACGGTGCGCTGTTCCTCGGGCCGCGGACCAATGTGGCCAATGGCGACAAGGTGATCGGAACCAATCACACGCTGCCGACGAAAAAGGCCGGGCGCTATACCGGCGGGCTCTGGGTTGGAAAGTTCCTGAAAACCCACTCCTATCAGCGCATTACCACAGACGCTGCGGCGGCGCAGATCGGGGCCCACGGCTCACGCCTCTGCATGCTGGAGGGCTTTGTTGGCCATGCCGAACAATGCAACATCCGCGTGCGCAGGTATGGGCACAGGAATGTCGGCTACGGGATGGCAGCGGAATGAGCAGCGGGAACCAGCGCAACAAGGCCCGGGCTGCCGCGTATCTGGCGGCCTGCGATTCTGCGCCCCTTGACGGGCTGGTGGCGATGATTTCGCCGTTCGTCTCCACCGAGGTCTTCTGGCAGGGATTTGCGCCCCTGACCGACACAAAGGGCCCCGAGGCTCTTGCCGCCCGATACCTTGCGCCCCTGCGCCGCGCATTTCCCCGGCTTGAACGCCTGACCCATATCCTCATCGGCGGCCGCTCGGATGGGACCGTTCAAGGCGGCAATGACGGGCGGCACTGGGTCGGGGCGACAGGCTATCTGGAGGGCGAACAGACCGAGGCTGTCTGGGGCATCCCCGCCCGCCCCGGCATCCGACGCCTGCGCTGGTCCGAGTTTCTGGAGTTCGATGCCAAAGGGCGGATCATCCGCATCCAGATGTTGATTGACGTGATCGACTGGCTGGAACAGATCGGCCTGTCACCCCTGCCCCGCTCGAACGGCGCGCCGTTTGTCTGGCCCGCGCCCACCGGCTGTCACGGCGTGCTGATCGACGAACAGGATCAGGCCAAGTCCGATGACCTTCTGGCCTATTCCCGCGCCTTCATCTTCGGCGGGCTGAACGCCTTTGACAAGTCCGACCTGAAGTCGATGGGGATGGCCCGTTTCTTTCACCCGAATGTCAAATGGTATGGCCCCGGTGGTATCGGCGCCTGCCTGTCTTTGCGCGAGTTCGAGGATTTTCATCAGAAACCCTGGCTTGTGGCTTTTCCGGATCGGCGCGTGGGCAATCTGGACAACCTGATCGCCGAGGGTGATTTCGTCGGCGCCTCCAGCCTGCCCGGCGTCCATGCCACTCATACCGGGCCCTATCTTGGTCATGCTGCCTCGGGAAAACCCCTTGCCGTCAATGGCATCGACTTCTGGCGCCGCGATGGGGAAATGTTCACCGAGAACTGGGTCTTCGTCGACATGTTCCACCTCTTTGGGCAGATGGGCATCGACCTGATGGCCAATGTCCATGAACTTGAGAAGAAATGACGTCGTCTGAGCAGTTGAAATCTGCCCTTGCCTCCTTGCGCCATGCACTGGCTACGGCTGATGCGGCGACCTTGCGCCCCGCTCTTGGCGCGGCCTTTGCGCCGGATGCGAAGCTGCACCTGTGCCATCCGTTCGGTGACCTGACCGGCCCCGATGCGCTGCATGATCGCGCCTATGCGCCGCTTCTGGCCGCCATGCCCGATCTGGAGCGCCGCGACATGATCGTTCTGGCGGGGACAACCCCCGAAGGTCAGGACTGGGTCGGCTGCATGGGCAATTATATGGGCACCTTTGTTGCGCCGTTCCTTGGCATCCGTCCGACAGGGCATCTTGCCCATATGCGCTATCACGAGTTCTTCCGGTTTGAAGGAGGGCTGATCGTCGAGATGCAGGCGATCTGGGACATACCCGAGCTGATGATGCTTGCGGGCGTCTGGCCGATGGCACCGCAGATGGGGGCATTCCTTTGCACGCCCGCGCCGATGACCGGCGATGGCCTGACCGCTACGGGCGACGGCTCGGCGGCGGTGGCACATGTGCTGGCCATGCTGACGGATCTGTGTCGCTATCCGGCCGACCCCGACCCCAAGGTTATGCGACTTGAGGCTTACTGGCATCCGCGCTTCAACTGGTATGGCCCGGCGGGCATCGGAACCGGGCGCGGCAATGCAGGGTTTCGCAACTGGCACCAGATCCCGTTCCTGCAGGCCATGCCCGACCGCAAGCTCGACTCGATGGGTGCGCTCAGCTCACACTGGTTTGGCGAGGGCGACTATGTCTGTGAAACCGGTTGGCCCAACATGCGCCTGACGCTGAGCGAAGATGGCTGGATGGGGATTGCGCCAGCAGGGCGCGAAGTTCTGCTCCGCAGTCTGGATTTCTGGCGGCTGGAAGGCGGGCTCATCCGCGAGAATTGGGTGCTGGTCGATCTTCTGGACCTGTACGCACAAGTTGGCGTCGATGTGCTGGCCCGACTTGCGGCCTTCAACAACGCGCGAAACCTTGGGCCGGTATCGGTTCCAGACGGGATGAGCGTATGATGCTGCCACGCACCCCTTCCTTCCGGCTGGATGGCCGCCGCGCGCTGGTAACTGGCGCTTCGTCGGGCATCGGGCTTGGCGCGGCTGCGGCTTTGGCCGAGGCGGGGGCGGAGGTGACTTTGGTCGCGCGCCGGGTTCCAGAGTTGGAGCGGGTGCAGGATGCCATCCGGGCGTCGGGCGGGGGCGCCGAGGTGCTGGCGCTGGACATCACCGACCTTGCAGCTATGGCGGGGGCGGTGGCCGCACATGGCCCCTTCGACGTGATGGTGAACTCTGCCGGTCTTGCCCGCCATTCCCCGGCGCTGGACACCACGCCCGAGGACTACGACGCCGCTATGGCCCTGAACTTGCGGGCCGCTTACTTTCTGACGCGCGAGGTCGCGCGCGGGCTGATCGCAGCAGGCAAACCCGGCA
>JANOGU010000187.1:0-5258 GCA_031406135.1 Rhodobacterales bacterium | reverse complement strand
CCACGGCGATCCTCGGCCAGCACCACCGCCCGTTCCTCGCAACTCAGATGCTTGCCACGACGCGCCATCCCGCCCCTCCTCCACATTTGAACCGACCCTGTTGCAGTTCAAACTTGAGAGCGAGGTTTGTTAGGGAATGGGTCCCGGTAAACCGGGCGGGCGCCACCCTCCGGAACTGGCAACGCACGCACTTTCGCATCCATCGCTCTGCAATGCCGGAGCAATGGCCCCCGCCGGCGCCCCCGCCCTCGCCACGCTCAACCGCGATACGACAGGCTCCGTCGGGGCGGTGACGACGGAAGTGGGGCTAAAGGAGGAACGCGCGGTCTGCCGGCCCCTCGGCGTGGAAAGCGCCACAAGCTTCAGCATGACGACCGCGCCCGAGAGTGAGGGGCGGCGCGCCATCGGTCCGAGCGCCGCCCCGAACGGCTTCATCGGCGAGCGCTCCGATGCCGATGCGCGGCTGCAATGCCTCAATGCGCGCTACTACGACCCGCGGCCCGGCATTTTCGTGCAGCCGGACTGGTGGGAGGTGACGCAGACGGGGGTGGGGACGGACAGGTATGGGTATTCGTTCGGCAATCCGGTGAACAATCGCGATGCGGGTTGGAACGAATGTGTTGGCCTGAATGGCGCGAGCGATCCTTGCCGAAGGGTTGATCTTCACTATGCGTTTCAGTGGCTCTGATGATGTGACCGCCCCCCGACGGCATCGATGTGCCAAAGTGGGTCTGCGAGGATCCACAAAGGAGGACGGTCACATCATCAGAGCCCTTGGATAGCAAAACACTTGACCCGCTGGCCTCATCCGACGAACTTGCGGTCAAGCGACAGGCCACTTGGGGAATGTCGGTTCAACCAGGACTCAAGGCGGGGATGCAGGTAGATGGCCGAAGGCGTAGACAGAAAAGAGCTTAACGAGAAGATCGACGGAGTGATCACGGCCATCCAGATCGTGGATAAGAACGCCACGGACCGGGTCGGGATTGTGAACGAGCACGTCAAGGGCCTGACCAAGGAAATGGCAAATGCCACAAAGGAAATCGCCGACCTCAAGGCGCGGGTGAAGGACCTTGAGGCGAAGATGGGCAAGCTGAAGAAATAGCGATTGTCATGCACCTTCGGTCCCTGCAAGGGTCCGGGTTGCTCCTGATGACATTGCCCTGCCCGAGAAGGGCGGAAGCGGGTTCACAGGTCCTCAAAGTACCGCCGAAACGCGAGCGAGTTCCCTGTCACGACCTTTGGTAGACATGGGCACGCGTGGTAAATTCACCTTCGGTTGGCGACAGAGGCATCGGCCGATAGGCGTCAGTCGACTCGACCGGTCGGATCATGCCCGACTGCTCGAACGCCCCGACCTTCTCCTTGAATCCATTCTCATTCCAGGCCGATGTGCTGATATTGAAAATGAGATGACCGCCGGAGCGCGTAATGCGGACCAACTCATCAAGAGCGCTCGGCGGGGCATGGCCGGTTGTCAACACGCCTGTTGAAACGACCACCGACACACTGCCGTTCTCGAAATCCAACGTCTCGCCGAGGACCCGGTTTCGCAGGTCGCCGTAGACATTCCGCGTGCGCGCCTTGGCGAGCATGCCATCCGACATGTCAACACCGCTAAGGTTTCGGTAGCCCAGAACTGAAAGTATCTCCCCGAGAATTCCCGTCCCCACGCCTGCGTCGAGAATCTGGCCGTCCCGGTCATGCACATGCCGGCCCACCAGGCCACCAACTACTGCGGGGTTGAGATAGCCAACGCTCAGCATGTCGGCATCGTAGGTCTCTGCCCACTCGTCATAAGTGGTGGACAAGGCCGCATTGTCGGATGCAGAAAAAACCCGCTCCAACCAGTCATCGGTCGCACGCATTGGCATGGGGACTCCGTTGGAAGCGAGGTGTTTCTGTCAAGCCTTCTGTCGCAACCTGTTTGAACCGACTTCCACCAGATAACCAGCGCCTCGGGGCAAGACTGGCGACAGGGACGGCCATTGGCGCTGAGCTTCTCTCCAACTCGTGGACAGGTTTGCGGGCGGTTCAAGCGACTGACTTTACCTGGTGATCGGATTGGCCGCCGCGGAAGCAGGGCACGGCTGGTGGCTGTCCGCCATGGGCGGCATGGGCATGATGCTGATTGTAGAAGATCATCCGGCGTCCGACGCCAGCCCTGGTCTGCGATCCTGTCCCGACCAGAACATGGCGCCAGCGCCGGACAGGCTTGGCCCAGCATCGGTTGCGGGAGCTAGCGCAGTCCAGAGGCTTCAATCTCCGCTGCTGCGTCCCGCCCCTATGGAACGCAGCTGCGCCCCGTCCAGGGAATGATCCTCCCGTCTCGCGATGAAGTCGGCCCGCGCCTTTCCGGCAGGTCTGGTCACAGCTGCGCCAGGACCGACCGCGCCGCCCGCAGGCCTGGCGGCTCGCCGCCGCGGCCGAGGCGGTCCATGGTCAGGCGCATCGCCTCGTCCTGCGCGCGCCGCGCCTCGGGGTCGGAGAGCAGGCGCGCCAGCGCTGGGGCGATGCGGGCGGCGCGGCAGTCGGGGCCGAGAAATTCGGGGATGGCGCGGGTCTCGCTGACCAGGTTGACCAGCGTCACCGTGTCCACCCGCACCATGCGGCGCATCAGCCACATCGTCAGCGGGTGCATGTCATAGGCGATCAGCATCGGGCAGGCGTTGGCCGCAAGCTCCAGCGAGACGGTGCCGGAGGCGGCGAGCGCCACGTCGGCGGCGGCGAAGGCGGCCCGCTTGCGGGCGGGGTCGGTGACGATTTCCGGGCGCACCGGCCAGTCCCTGACCAGTTCGCGCACCAGCGGCAGGACCCCGGGCAGCGTCGGCAGCGCCACGCGCAGGTTGGAGAACTTCGGCCGCAGCAGCGCCAGCGTCGTGCCGATCACCGGGGCGATCCGCGTCACCTCGCCCCGGCGCGAGCCGGGCAGCGCCAGGATCAGCGGGCCGGTGCCGGCGAAGGCGTTGGCCTCCTGCGGCGTGGCGCGCGGCTCGGCCACCACCGGGTGGCCGACGAAGTCGCAGGTCATCCCGGCAGCGGTCATCAGCGGCGGCTCGAAGGGCAGCAATGCAAGAACGTGGTCGATGACCCGGGCCATCCTTGCCGCGCGGCCGGGGCGCCAGGCCCAGACCGAGGGCGCGACGTAGTGGATGGTGCGCAGGTCCGGACGCGCGGCGCGGACGATGCCGGCCACGCGCAGGCAGAAGTCGGGGCTGTCGATGGTGATGAGCGCCGCCGGCGCCTCGGCCAGCGCCGCCCTTGCCGTCTGGCGGATGCGGGCCTTGAGCGCGGCATAGCGCGGCAGGATCTCGGCGAGGCCCATCACCGCGATCTCGTCGATCGGAAACAGGCTCTTCAGCCCCGCCGCCGCCATCGCCGGGCCGCCGACGCCGACGAAGCTGACGCCGGGGGCAAGTTCGCTGAGCCCGGCCATCAGCGCAGCACCCAGGCGGTCGCCGGAGGGCTCGCCGGCGACGAGGAAGAGCTTCATGCGCGCGACCAGAGGAACAGGCCGGCCGCCTGAGCCTCGGCCAGGGCGGCGGCGCGGTCGAGGAGGAGGACACCCCCGGCCTCCCAGGCGATGCCGGCGAGGCCCGCCTGCGCGGCGCCGTGAACGGTATCCGGGCCGATAGCCGGCAGGTCGATGCGGCGGTCCTGGCCGGGCTTCGGCGCCTTCCACAGGAGCCCGCCGCGGGCGGCGGGACGCAGGCCTGCCGGGAGGGCGGTGACGGTGTCGAGCATGTGGTCGGTGCCGGGCAGGGCCTCGACCGCGAGGCAGAGGCCCGCCTGCACCACGGCGCCCTGGCCCACGTCGACGGCACCGAGGGCGGCGACGATGGCGGCGGCGCGGCTGGCATCCGCGTCATCCCGGGAGGTCAGGCTGCCGCAAAGGAGGCCGGGGCCGGGGATCAGGGCGGGGGCGAGATCGGCGAGACCGGCCACGGTGAAGCCGTGGTCCTCGAAGAGCCCGACGATGGCGCGCAGGGTGGCGTCGTCGCCCTGCGCCATGGCCGCCATCAGCCGTGGCAGCAGGACCGCCGTGGCCGGATCGATCAGCGCCGGGTCGAGCGCCCCCGGGCGGCGCACGGCGCCGGCGATGACGACCCGGGTGACGCCCGCGTCTTCCATGGCGCGCAGCGCCGGGACCAGGCGCTCAAGGCGCAGCGTCAGGTCGGGGACGAGCCCGTCCGGCGGGAAGCCGGCGATGGCGGCGATGAAGGGCGCGACGTCCGGCCCCGGGCGCTTCCCTCCCCCTTGCGGGGAGGGAGAGGGTGGGGGGCTCGGCGGGTCGGCCCGGGCGCCCCCTCCCCCATCCCCTCCCACGAGGGGAGGGGAGGCGCCTGTGGCCGCGCCGGGCGCCGGGGCCGGTCCACGCAGGAGCTCGGCCACGATGGCCGCGGGCAGCCGGCCCGCCCCGGCGATCACCGCGGTGCGGGTCATTTGGGGGTCAGGAAGCTGCGGTCAGAGGCGCCGAGGATGAAGTCCGTCATCTCGCGCACCGGGGCGCTGCCGGTCGTCTCGGCCAGGTGGCGGGCGCGGTCGAGAAAGGTACCCTCGCCCTCCTTCAGCGCCTGGTAGGCCTCGCGCAGCGCGGTGATGTCGGCGCGCTCCATGCCGCGGCGCTTCAGGCCGACGAGGTTGAGCCCTTCCAGCTCGCCGCGCGGCGCCTGGACCAGGCCGTAGGGGATCACATCCTGCGCCACCATGGTCAGCGCGCCGATGATCGCGCCCCTGCCGATGCGCACCCACTGGTGGACCCCGGACAACCCGCCCACGATGACGTCGTCGTCGATCACGCAGTGGCCGGCGATGGCAACGTGGTTGACCAGGATCACCCGACAGCCGATCCTTGCGTCGTGGCCGACATGCGCTCCGGTCATGATCAGCACGTCATCACCGACACGGGTGACGCCGCCGCCTCCTGCGGTGCCGGTGTTGAGCGTGGCGCCCTCGCGGATGCGGCAACGGGCGCCGACGATGAGCCGGGTGCGTTCGCCGGCGTATTTCAGGTCCTGCGGCACCTCGCCGACGCTGGCAAAGGGCCAGATCGTGCTGCCCGCGCCGATCTCGGTCCAGCCGGTGACGACGGCGTGGGATTTCACTGTGACGCCCCGGTGCAGCGTCACCTCGGGCCCGATCACGGCATAGGGGCCGACGACGCAGTCCGCGCACATGACGGCACCGTCTTCGATCACGGCGGTCGGGTGGACGACGGCGGCGCCGTGGATGGCCATGGCTCAGGGCTTCGACAGGTC
>JANOGU010000153.1:0-2238 GCA_031406135.1 Rhodobacterales bacterium | reverse complement strand
GCGCAGCGGCGGCGCCGCCGGCGCGCCCTGCGCCGGGACGGGTGCGGTCAAGCCGGCCGCGGCCGGCAGTTGCACCCCGCCTTCCGCGACGGGGCTTTCGGGGGCGGCAGGCTCGGGCGCGACGGGAACGGGCGCGGTGGTCGCGGCGGTCTCGGCCGCGGGGGGTTCGGGCGTCGCAGTGGTGCCGGTTGGCGCGGGTGCGGCGGTCTCGGTCGCGGGGGGTTCGGGTTCGGGCGTGGCAGTGGTGCCGGTTGGCGCGGGTGCGGCGGACGCGGCAGTCTCGGTGGCGGCGGGTGCGGGTGCGGCGGACGCAGCGGCCTCCGCGGCGGCGGTTTCGGACTCCGGCGTAGCAGTGGAGGCGGCTGGCGCGGGTACAGGCGCGGCGGTCTCGGTCGCGGCAGGTTCGGTCGCGACGACGCTGCCGGTTGGCGCGGGCGCGGGCAATGCGGCTGTGGCGGTCTCGGTCGCGGCGGGTTCCGCCGCAGCGGCCTCTGGCGCCGTGGCGACGTCCCCGGTGTCCGGCGTCACGGCCTGTCCGGGCGCCAAGGGCGCGGCGGGGGCCTGCGTCGAAACCTGCGGCGCTGCCGCGGGAGCGGGCGCGTCGGGCGCCGGATCGTTTGCCGGCGGCGGCCCGAACTGCGCCAGAGCCAGCACCCCCGCGAGCGCGATACCGCCGCCCCAGAGCGCGCCGCCGAGGAATCCCTTGCTCACCGCCTTCCGGCCTCCTGCCCGCCTCGCTGGCTGCGCGCGCCCCTTGCCCTTGACGCCCTGCCGCAGCCCAGCCCATGTATATCGCGGCTCGGCGCGGGGATCACCCCCTGTCGTGGTCACACGCTCCGATTGCAGCCGAACGGCCACTCATGATCCTGCTCATCGACAATTACGACAGCTTCACCTGGAACCTCGTGCACTATCTGGGCGAGCTTGGTGCCGAGGTGAAGGTCGTGCGCAACGACGCGCTCGACGTGCAGCAGGCGATGGGCATGGGGGCGGAGGCCATCGTCCTGTCGCCGGGCCCCTGCGCGCCGCAGCAGGCCGGCATCTGCCTGCCGCTGACGCTGGCCGCGGCCGAGGCCGGGCTGCCGCTGCTCGGCGTCTGCCTCGGCCACCAGACCATCGGCGAGGCCTTCGGCGGCCGGGTGATCCGTTGCCACGAGATCGTGCACGGCAAGATGGGCACCATCCAGCACCGCGGTCAGGGCGTCTTCGCCGGCCTGCCCTCGCCCTTCCAGGCCACCCGCTACCACTCGCTGATCGTGGAGACATCCTCGCTTCCGGCCGCGCTCGAGATCACCGCGGACCTGGCCGACGGCACGATCATGGGCCTGCGTCACCGCTCGCGCCCGATCGAGGGCGTGCAGTTCCACCCCGAGAGCATCGCCTCCGAACACGGCCACCATCTCCTGCGCAACTTCCTCGACCGCCTGCGGGTCCCGGCATGAGCCGCCTGAAACCGCTGATCGGCCTGGCCGCCGACCGCGCGCTGACCCGGGCCGAGGCGGAGGAGGCGTTCGACGCGCTGTTCGAGGGCGAGGCCACGCCGGCCCAGGTCGGCGGCTTCCTGATGGCGCTGCGCACCAGGGGCGAGACGGTGGACGAACTCGCCGCCGCGGCCGCCGTCATGCGGGCGAAATGCAACAGGGTGCGGGCGCCCGAGGGCGCGATGGACATCGTCGGCACCGGCGGCGACGGCAAGGGCACGCTCAACATCTCCACCGCCACGGCGCTGGTCGTGGCCGGGGCGGGGGTGCCGGTGGCCAAGCACGGCAACCGCAACCTGTCGTCGAAGTCCGGCGCGGCCGACGCGCTGACCGAACTTGGCCTCAACGTCATGGTCGGGCCGGAGGTGGTGGAGCGTTGCCTCGCCGAGGCCGGCATCGGCTTCATGATGGCGCCGATGCACCACCCCGCGATGCGCCATGTCGGCCCGGTCCGGGCCGAGCTTGGCACGCGGACGCTGTTCAACCTCCTCGGCCCGCTGACCAACCCCGCCGGGGCCAAGCGCCAGCTCACCGGCGCCTTCGCCCTGCGCTGGCTGGAGCCGATGGCCGAGGTGCTGCGCGCGCTGGGGTCCGAGGCCGCCTGGCTGGTGCACGGCGCCGACGGCACCGACGAGATCTCCATCGCCGGGGAAACCCAGGTCGTGGCGCTGGAAGCCGGCACCCTGCGCCGCTTCACCCTGCACCCGGAGGAGGCGGGCCTGCCGGTCCACCCGTTCGAGGCGATCCTCGGCGGCAC
>JANOGU010000152.1:0-7164 GCA_031406135.1 Rhodobacterales bacterium | reverse complement strand
GACAACCTGCTGAAAGCTCACACTTAGAGCATGTCTCTGCCGTCTGGATTCAATGGCGCGGGGTTTCCTGTTCCTGATTGGGCGCGACACCCCCTTGCCTTTGTGACAGGTGATCGGGCGTCCGGTCGGCGGCCTTACGGTCCGATCGTCTCGCATTCCATCGCCCGGGCGCGCAGGCGGCGGCAGGCGAGGTTGGCCTGGTCCTCGCTGAGGCCCATGACGGTGGCGTCGTATTCGCCGTTGCGCTGCACGATCTTGCGCAGGCCCTCGCGCAAGGTGGCGTTCTCCGCCAGCATCGTCTTCATCAGGATGCGTTCCGCGGGGGCGTGGGCATCGAACTGCCCCAGCGAGATGCCGAAGTGCCGCCCGCCGGAGGTGGAAATGCGGGTCACGACCTCGGGCTCGGCCGCGTCGAGCGGCGCGTCCTCGGGGGAGGGCGCGGGGCGAAGGACGGCGAGTTCGGTGTTCGCCTCGGGTTCAGGCGCGGCGGGGCGCGGTACGGGGGCGATGAAGGCGAGCATCGCGGCCTCCTGCACCAGCGCGGCGCCGTCCAGGGGCAGGTCGGCGGGATCAACCAGCGCGAAGGGCAGAGCGTCCGGGTCGCCGGCCGCAGGCGCGTCGATCACCTGGAAGGGGATCGGGTCTGCCGCCGTTGCATCCGCCAGCACCACCTCGGCGACGGCCAGATCGGCGGCGGCGGCGATCCCGGCCGCGGTGTCCGGCAGTTCGTCCGCAGCCGGTGCGGCGGCGGCCAGCGCGATGTCGATGGCTGCGGCTGTGGCGGAGGCGTCCGCGACCGCCGTGGGCCGCGCCAGCGGACGCATCACCGGGGCAGCTTCGGCGAAGACGACGGCGGGGCCTTGCGCCGCAGGCTCAGCGGCAGTGGCGGCGGCGACCGCGGCGGCCACGGCGGGATCAGGGGCCGCGGCGCCCGAGCCGTCCGCCATGGCGAAGGGAATCGGCTCGTTGGCCTGGGCGACGGCACCCTCGATGCCGTCGGCCATGGCCAGGACCGCGGCCTCGGCGGCGGTGGCCTCGGGGTCGGCGGTGGCCGCTTCGGGCACCGTCGCCGCGGTGGCTGCCGTTGCCGAGGCGACGGCGACAGCCACATCCGCCGACGTCGGGCGCGAGCGCGGGCGGGGCGACACCTTGAGCGTGGTGACCAGCCGGATGGTCTTGCCGGCGCCGTCGGCGGTTTCGACGTCGATCCCGGTCTCTGGCGTCAGCTCCTCCCCGACGTCGGCGTAGACCAGCGCGTCGGGCGGGTCTTCCGGGGCGTTCCGGGGCGCCTGGCCGAAGCCTGCGTCGAGCAGTTCTGCCACGCGGGCATTGCGGTTGGCGGTGGAGGTGCCGCCAAAGACGGTGGCGATGATCCGCTTGCCGCCGCGTTCGGCCGAGGCGGTCAGGTTGAAGCCGGCGGCCACGGTGTAGCCGGTCTTGATCCCGTCGGCGCCCTCGTAGCTGTCCAGGAAGCGGCGGTTGGTATTGGCCACCTCGGCCAGCTTCGCATCCGCCGAGCGGCGGGAGAAGATGTTGTAATACTGGGGAAAATCGTAGAACAGCCGGCGTCCGAGGGTGGACATGTCGCGGGCGGTCGAGAGGTGCCCGGCGACGGTGAGGCCATTGGCGTTCTTGAAGGTGGAGTTGGTCATCCCGATCGCCTTGGCGGTGCGGTTCATCCGCTTGGCGAAAGCCCCTTCGGACCCGGAGATGCCCTCGGCGATGGCGGTGGCGGCGTCGTTGGCCGACTTGATCGCGGCGGCGCGGATCAGGTAGCGCAACGCCACCTTCTGCCCGGCCTTGAGGCCGAGGCGCGACGGCGGCTGGCTGGCCGCGTGGGCGGAGATGGTGATCCTGGTGTCGAGCGTGATCTCGCCGCGCTCGATCGCCTCGAAGGCGATGTAGAGCGTGAGCATCTTGGTCAGCGAAGCGGGGTGCAGGCGGGTGTCGGCGTTCTTGGAATACAGCGTCTCGCCGGTGCGGGCGTCCATCACATGCGCAGCGAAGGGCGCGGCCAGGGCTGGGACCGCAGACACCACGAGCACGATGCACAGATAGATTCGGGCCGTCAGCCCCAACAACGAAGCCACGTCGTCCGTTCCCTTGCCTGTCTTGTCGGCGCCCCGGTTGGATCCGGATGTCGCCCGTCTGCCTCGCGGTCACGCTAGCACAGCCGAATGCGTTCGGAAAAGCCCCCGATTTCAAGGGGTTTCCGAAGTCCCTTCATGTGTCTTTCGCGCACGGGGGCGCGCGGGGGCGGCAAATCTGGGGGGCGGGTGGAGAGCGGGCTCTATCCGTGGGGGCTTTCGCTGCGGTGCGACAGCCAGGGGATGAGGGCGGCGAGGTCGGGAAGTGCTGCAAAGCGGGCATGGCCGGCGGGCGGATCGGCGTGTTCCAGCGCCCAGGTCAGCGCGTGCGGCACGTGGACGCCCCAGCCGCCGGCGGCGAGCATGGGCAGGACGTCGGACTTCAGCGAATTGCCGACCATAGCACCCCGGTCCGCCCCCGCCCCGTGACGGGCGAACAGGCGGGCATAGACCGCGGGCGTCTTGTCCGAGACGATCTCCACTGCATGGAAGAGATCGCCCAGGCCGGACTGGGCCAGCTTGCGCTCCTGGTCCAGAAGGTCGCCCTTGGTGATGAGGAGGATGCGGACCCGGGCCGCCGCGGCTTCCACCGCCTGCCGCGCGCCGGGCAGAAGCTCGATCGGATGCGCCAGCATCTCGCGCCCCGCGGCGATGATCTCGGCAATCACGCCGGCGGGGACGCGGGTGTCGGTCACCTCGATGGCGGTTTCGATCATCGAGAGGACAAACCCCTTCACGCCGAAGCCGTAGTGCCCGAGGTTGCGCCGTTCGGCGGCGAGGAGCCGCTCGGCAAGGTGGTCGGGGTCGGCGTGGTCGGCCAGAAGGTCCGCGAAGCGGTCCTGGGTCAGGCGGAAGACGGTCTCGTTCTGCCACAGCGTGTCGTCGGCGTCGAAGCCCAGCGCGGTGATCCGGTCCATGGTCCCGGGGCGTGACCGGGAGAGGGCCTTTTCGCAAGGGGATTTTTCACTATATTGTCGGCCAATCTGCAATGCGCCGAATCCGCCCGACCGGAGCCCTGCCTGCCCGTGACCCGTGTCCCTGACCTGATGGCCGTCAAGCCGGGCAACCCGGACCACGACACCGGCGTGCTGACCAAGCCGCAGACCAGGACGGAACGGCCGCCGTTGTACAAGGTGCTGCTGCTGAACGACGACTACACGCCGATGGAGTTCGTCGTGCATGTCCTGGAGCGGTTCTTCGGGCTGACCCATGCGCATGCCTTCGAGATCATGCTGACGGTGCACAAGAAGGGCCTGGCGGTGGTCGGCGTGTTCTCGTTCGAGGTGGCGGAGACCAAGGTGGCGCAGGTGATGGACTTCGCGCGCCGCCACCAGCACCCGCTGCAGTGCACGATGGAAAAGGAATAGGGCGCCGCGGCGCCCGCCCATGCGATCCCAGAGATTGCTCACGGCGCTGGAGACCGGCGCGCTGACCCTGCCCGAGGGCGAGGTCCTGGTGATCGGCGCGACCGCGGCCGACGACCTGTCGGCGCTGCCGGCGGCGCGGCTGACGCTGGTGCAGGGTTTCCGGCCGGATCACGACGCGCTGGCGGCGCGCGGCCTGCGGGTGGAGCCGGAGGTGCCGGCCAACCGATTCGCCGCCGCCATCGTCTGCCTGCCCCGGGCGCGCGATGCCGCGCGCGCCGCGCTTGCCGCGGCGGAGGCCGCGGTAGTCCCCGGCGGGCCGGTCGCAGTGGACGGACAGAAAGAGGACGGCATCGACGGCGCGCTGCGCGACCTGCGGGCGCGGGTGGCGCTGGGCGAGCCGGTGGTCAAGGCGCATGGCCGGCTGGCGGTGTTTCCGGCCGGGCGGGCGCTGGCGGACTGGGCGGCAGGGGACGCCCTGTTGCCCGGCGGCTGGGTGACCCGGCCCGGGGTGTTCTCGGCCGACGGGCCGGACAGCGGGTCGGTGCTGCTGGCCGGGGCGCTGCCGGCGCGGCTGAAGGGCAAGGGCGCCGATCTGGGGGCCGGCTGGGGATATCTGGCGCGGGCCGTTCTTGAACGGGACGGGGTGACGCATCTCGATCTGGTCGAGGCCGACCACGCCGCTCTGGCCTGCGCGCGGGTCAATGTCACGGACCCAAGGGCGGCGTTCCACTGGGCCGACGCCACCGTCTGGCGCGCGCCGCGGCCCTTGGACTTCGTGGTGAGCAACCCGCCGTTTCACCGCGGCCGGGCCGCTGATCCGGGGCTCGGCGCCGCCTTCCTTGCCGCCGCCGCACGGGCGCTCAAGCCGGACGGCACGCTCTGGCTGGTGGCCAACCGCGGACTGCCCTATGATCGCGTTCTCGTGAGCCTCTTCCGGGAGGTGGAAGAGATCGCTGCCGACACCTCCTATCGCCTGACCCGCGCCGCCCGGCCGCTGCCGCCGCCGCGGCGCTGAGCGTCCAGAACCAACCCCCCGGGGACATCCATGTCGCTTTCGATCCAGGGCAAGACCGCCATCGTGACCGGCGCCGGCTCCGGCATCGGGCTGGCCATCGCGCGCCACTTCCTCGACAAGGGCTGCAACGTGATGTGCGCCGACATCGACGAGGCGAAGCTCGAGAACGAATGCGGCGAGGCGGCGCGGGCCGAGGGGCCGATGCGCTTCTTTGCCGGCGACCTGCGCGAGAAGCTGACCATCGCCAACCTCCTGTCGGCGACCTGGGATGCCTTCGAGCGAGTGGACATCCTGGTCAACGCGCAGCGGCTGTTCGCCATCTCCGACCCGCTCGACCCGGGAAAGGACGGGGTCGAGCTGATGCTGCAGCACAACCTGATGACCAGCCTGCGGCTGAGCCAGCTGACCGCCAAGCGGATGATTGCACAGGCCGAGAAGACCGAAACCGCCGGGGCCATCGGATCGATCGTCAACCTGTCGTCCATCGCCGCGGCGCGCACCCAGCCGGAACTTCTGGGTTATTCGGTGGCCTCGGCCGCCGTCGAGCAGATGACCCGCACGCTGGCGCTGGCGCTGGCGCCCAAGGGCATCCGGGTCAACGCGGTGGCCTTCGGTTCGGTGATGAGCGCGTCGCTGCAGGGGATGATCAAGGAACACCCCGAATACCGCGACGCGATCATCGAGGGGACGCCGCTGCACCGAATTGCGGCGCCGGCGGAGCTGGCCGAAACTATTCAGTTCCTGGCCTCGGACGCCTCGGCCTTCATGACCGGGCAGGTGCTTACGGTGGACGGCGGCCGGTCGCTGCGCGACGCGGTGGCGGCAGCGGCGCACTGAGGCGTTGTCAGCCCTGATCCGGAAAGGCCGCGCGGCAGCGGTCGATGGCGGTTTCGGCCGCGCCGGCCAGCACCTTGCGTTCGGCCTGAAAGCCGAGAAGGCGCTGCCTTTCGGCCACGAGGTCGATGCGCTTGGCCCGGGTCTCGGTGAACTCGCGCTCTTTCTGGCAGAGCCTGACCTCCGGTGGCGGCGGCGGCTGCCCTTCGGCCGGCGGGTCCGGTCGCTCGCGGCAGTAGCCCCAGTAGTTCTCGTAGACGGTGACCTCGACCAGCGCATAGCCGCGGGCAAGGTTGCCTTCGGCCTCGGCGATCTGCCGGTCCACGGCGCGCAGGTCGCGGGTCTCGCGCGAAACGCAGCGTTCCTGCGGCGTGCCGCAGGCGGCGAGGAGGGCAAGGAGCGGCAGGGCGAGGGTTGGGCGGCGCATGGACACGACTCCCGATGACGGACGCAGGATAGCGCCTGCGGCCCCCGCGCGCGAGGCCCGCTTGCCGTGGCGGCAGCGCGGCGGCAGGGTACGGCCATGGACCTGCGCCCGTTCACCCTGCCGGGGGCCACCTACCGGCTGCATGTGACGCCCCGGGCGAAGGCCGAGGCGATCTCACGCGACGAGGACGGGCTGCTGCGCATCCGGGTGACCGCCGCGCCGCAGGACGGGCGCGCCAACCGTGCCGCGCTGCGGCTGCTGGCGGAAGCGCTGGACGTGGCGCCGTCGCGGCTGACGCTGCTGCGCGGGCGGAGCGGGCGGGACAAGCTCGTCCATCTGGACGGATGACGCGGCTCAGCCGCCGCGCACGCTGCGGTAACTGCCCTCCGGAAGGTCCAGGGCGGCGGAAAGGTCGCGGATCTGGTTCAGCGACAGGGTGACCAGCACCGGCTCGCCCGAGCGGGGATCCGCCTGTGTGACCGTGACGCAATCATCGAAGGCGGCGATGGTCACATCCTCTTGCAGATGTGATGCGCCCTCGTCGATGAGCGTAATGACGGTGGCGTCAAACTCGTGCTCGATGGTGAACATGAGGCCAAGGTTAGGCAGACCGCCCCTGCGCCGCAAGGCGCCTCGGGCGGCAAAGGGCGGGAGTGCGGGCATGCGGCGGATTGGTCTTGGCCTGGCGGCGGCGGCACTGTCAGGCTGCGTGATGACGGCGCCCGGGCCTGGCGTGCCGCCGCCGGTGCCGGTGCCGCTGGCCGCGGCGACGCTGCCCCCCGGCGCGACGCAGGCGAGTTTCCGCGCCGCCGTGGCCCAGGTCGAGCCGGTGGCCGAGGCTTTGTGCCGGGCGCGGACGCAGGCTGTGTCCTGCGATTTCCAGTTCGTCATCGACACCAAGCCGGGCGCGCCGCCGAATGCCTTCCAGACGCTCGACGGCTTCGGGCGGCCGGTGGTCGGCTTCACGCTGGCGCTGATCGGCAGCGCCCGCAACACCGACGAGATCGCCTTTGTCGTCGGCCACGAGACCGCGCACCACATCCTCGGCCACATCCCGCGGGTGCAGGAAAGCGCGATGACCGGGGCGCTGGTCTCGGGCGTGCTGGCGGCCATCGCCGGGGCCGATACTGCCGGCATCGAGGCCGCGCAGCAGATCGGCGCGACGGTGGGGGCGCGGCGCTATTCAAAGGACTTCGAGCTGCAGGCCGACGCGCTGGGCACCGAGATCGCGTTGCGCGCCGGCTTCGACCCGCTGCGCGGCGCGGTCTTCTTCGACCGCCTGCCCGATCCGGGCGACCAGTTCCTCGGCACCCATCCGCCCAATGCCGACCGCCGCGCGACGGTTCGCGCCACGGTGGCGCGACTGACTGGAAACTGACGCCGGCCCCCGCTAGCCTTTGCGGCCAAACGGGGAGGGGACGATGGGGATCGACC
>JANOGU010000103.1:0-12093 GCA_031406135.1 Rhodobacterales bacterium | reverse complement strand
CCCCCCCCCCGCCCCGCGTGCTCGCGGGGGGGGGGGGGGGTCCTGGGCGGGCTGGGGCTGCGCCGGCGCCCCGGCCACCCCCCCGGGGCGGGGGTGTTCGTTGTCGGGGCGATGCGCCCTGATCCGCCCGCGCCACATCCATGTCGCGGGCGCGCAAGACAGGCCGCGGCCCGGCGCGTCATCTGCGCCGATGCCCGCCCTTCCCGCCCCCGCCGACCTGCGCCGCATGCGGCTCACGGGCATGGGCTGCGCCGTGGCCGCCTCGGCCGCCTTCTCGGTCAACGACGCGGCGATCAAGTTCCTTTCCGGCGACTATGCGCTGCACCAGGTGATCCTGATCCGGTCGCTGGTCGGGATGACCTTCCTCTTCGCCGTGCTTGTGCCCTTCAACGGCGGCCGCGCCACGCTGCGGACGGCACAGCCCGGCAAGCACGCGCTGCGGGCGGTCTGCGTCATCACCTCGAACTTCTGCTATTTCATGGGGCTGGCCGCGCTGACGCTGGCCGACACCGTGACGATCTTCTTCGTCGCGCCGCTGATGGTCACCGCGTTGTCCGTTCCCCTGCTGGGCGAGAAGGTCGGGCCGCGGCGCTGGGCGGCGGTCTTTGCCGGGCTGATCGGCGTCGCGGTGATGATGCGTCCGGGCCAGGGGGTCTTCACCCTGGCCTATGTCCTGCCGGTCCTGTCGGCGCTGGCCTACGCGCTCATGCACATCATGACCCGGCGGATGCGCGGGCGCGAAAGCGCGGTGACCATGACCTTTTACGTCCAGCTCGGCTTTGTCCTGGTCAGCCTGACGGTAGGGCTGTTGCTCGGCGACGGCCGCTACGCCGGCTCGGCCGACCCCAGCCTGGCCTTCCTCACCCGCCCCTGGGTCTGGCCGCCGGCCGGTGACGTCCTGATCATGGCCGCGACCGGCTTCGGCTCGACCATCGGCGGCGTGCTCATCGCTCAGGCCTACAAGCTCTGCGAGGCCTCGCAGGCCGCGCCGTTCGAATACGCCGCCATTCCCTTTGCCATCGCCTGGGGCTTCTTCGTCTTCGGCGATTGGCCGGACGGCACCGCCTTTGCCGGCATCGCGCTGATCTGCGGCGCGGGGCTCTACACCGTCTGGCGCGAGGCGATCCGGGGCAGCCGGCGGGCGGAGAGGGAACCCCTGTGACCGTCGCGGCCGTGGTCTTCGACATCGGCAACGTGCTGATCGCCTGGCAGCCGGAGCGGTTCTACGACCGGGAGATCGGGCCCGAGGCGCGCGTTCGGCTGTTTGCCGCCGTGGACCTGCACCGGATGAATGACGACGTGGACCGCGGCGCGCCGTACCGTGCCACCGTGGAGGATTGGGCCGCGCGCCACCCGGACTGGGCGACGGAGATCCGCTGGTGGCACGACCGCTGGGACGAACTGGCCAGCCCCGCCATCGACCGTTCGATCCGCGGCCTGCGGGCGCTGCGCCGCCGGGGCGTGCCGGTGTTCGCGCTGTCCAACATCGGGGCCGAGGTGTTCGACCACGCTGCCCGGCGGGGTCCCGTGCTGGCCGAGTTCGACCGCGCCTATGTCTCCGGCCGGCTTGGCTGCGCCAAGCCGGATGCGGCGATCTACCGGGCGGTGGAGGCGGATTGCGGTCTGCCGGCCCATGCGCTTCTCTTCACCGACGACAAGGCGGAGAACATCGCGGCGGCGGCGGCGCGGGGCTGGGGAACTCACCTGTTCGATGGCCCCGAAGGCTGGGCCGCGCGGCTGGTGGCCGAGGGACTGCTGACGGAGGACGAGGCGGAATGACATTCGCGATCATCGGACCCGAGGCCGGGGAACGGCTGACCTGGGCGGGCATCACCGCCGCGATCGAGGCCGGGCACCGCCTGCCGCGGGCCTCGATCGCGGACATCCTGCTCTATCGCGGGAAGGACACGCTGCTGGACCGGGCCGCCTGGATCGACGGGCTGGGGACGCTGGTGAAGGTCGCCACGATCTATCCCGGCAACCTCGCCCGCGGCATCGCGAACCTCAACGGCACCGTGACCCTGTTCGACGACCCGACCGGTCGCCTGCGCGCGATCCTCGACTTCCACCTTGTCACAAGGTGGAAGACCGCCGGCGACAGCCTGCTGATGGCCGGTCGCCTCGCCCGCCCCGACAGCCGCCGCATCCTGCTGGTCGGCGCCGGGACGGTGGCTGGATCAATGCGCGAGGCCTATGCCTCGGTCTTCCCGCAGGCGACCTTCACCGTCTGGGGCCGCGACCCGTCGCGGGTGAACCTGCCGGGAGCGGAGACGGTCACCGACCTCGCCACAGCCGTGGCCGTGGCCGACATCATCTGCACCGCCACGATGAGCTCCGAGCCGCTGATCCGCGGCGACTGGCTGCGTCCCGGCCAACACCTCGACCTGATCGGCGCCTATACGCCCGCCATGCGCGAGGTGGACGACACCGCCATGTCCCGCGCCCGTGTTTTCGTGGACAGCCGCGCCACCACCGTCCACCACATCGGCGAGATCATGGCGCCCATCGCCTCGGGCGCGCTGACCGAGGCCGGGATCGTCGCCGACCTCTACGATCCGCCCGCGCTCTGGCGCCGTTCGCCGGACGACATCACCATCGCCAAGAACGGCGGCGGGGCGCATCTCGACCTGATGACCGCCGACTGGATCGTGCGCAGCGTCGCTGCCACCTGATCTCAGACCTCTGCCGCCGCCATGGTGGCGGCCACGGCCCGCTTCCATCTGGAATATTTGGCATCCCGGGTCGCCGCGTCCATCGCCGGGGCGAAGCGCCGGTCCAGCGCCCAGCCCTTGGCGAAGTCGTCGGGTCCGCCGACCACGCCGGCCTGCATCGCGGCCAGGAAGGCGGCGCCCAGCGCCGTCGTTTCCGTCACCACCGGCCTGTCCACGGGCGCGCCCAGGATGTCAGCCAGGAATTGCATCGCCCAGTCGCTGGCAGTCATCCCGCCGTCGACGCGCAGCACGCCGTCCGCCGCCGCGCCCCAGTCGGCTCGCATTGCCTCCAGAAGGTCGCGGGTCTGGTAGCCCACGCTTTCCAGTGCCGCCCGGGCAAATTCGGCGGGGCCGGAGTTGCGGGTCAGGCCGAACACCGCGCCGCGGCAGTCCGGCCGCCAGTAGGGCGCGCCGAGGCCGGTAAAGGCAGGGACCAGCACCACATCCTGCGTCGGGTCGGCGGCCTCGGCCAGGGCCTTCGTCTCCCCGGCCGCGCGGATCACCTTCAGCCCGTCGCGCAGCCACTGCACCACGGCGCCGGCGATGAAGATCGAACCCTCCAGCGCGTAGGTCGTCTTGCCGGCCAGCCGATAGGCGATGGTGGTCAGCAGGCGGTTCCGCGACGGCACGAGGTCCGCGCCGGTGTTCAGGAGCGCGAAGCAGCCCGTGCCGTAGGTCGACTTCATCATGCCGGGCGCGAAACAGGCCTGCCCCACCGTCGCCGCCTGCTGGTCCCCCGCCACGCCCAGGATCGGCAGCTCGCGCCCGAAAAGATCGGCGCGCGTCATCCCGAACTCCGCCGCGCAGTCGTGCACCTCGGGCAGCATCGCCATGGGCACGTCGAGCGCCCGGCAGAGGTCGGCGTCCCAGGCTCCGGTCGCGATGTTGTACAGCATCGTGCGCGAGGCGTTGGTGGCATCGGTCGCGTGGACCCGCCCGCCGGTCAGCTTCCAGATCAGATAGGTATCGACCGTGCCGAAGAGCAGCTCACCCCGCTCTGCCCGCTGCCGCGCCCCCGGGACATGATCCAGCATCCAGGCGACCTTGGTGCCGGAAAAGTAGGGGTCGAGCAGCAGGCCGGTCTTCGCCGAGACCATCGCCTCCAGCCCCTCGGCCTTCATCCGCGCGCAAGTGTCGGCGGTGCGGCGGTCCTGCCAGACGATGGCGCGGTGGATCGGCTCGCCGGTGGCGCGGTCCCAGACCAGCGCGGTCTCGCGCTGGTTGGTGATGCCGATGGCGGCGATTTCCGTCGCGCCGATCCCGGCGCGTTCGATGGCGGCCCGGGCGGTGCCGGCGACGGTGGACCACAGGTCCGAGGGCTCGTGCTCGACCCAGCCGGAGGCGGGGTAGTGCTGCGCGAACTCCTCCTGCGCCGAGGCTTTCACCCGCAGGGCGGCGTCGAAAACGATGGCGCGCGAGGAGGTGGTGCCCTGGTCGATGGCGAGGATGTGGGTCATGGCGGGCGCTCCCTACTCGGCGGCCCGCGCCATCGCGGCGCCTTCGCCGGTCATCCAGGCGTCCAGCGCCGCGATCTGATCGGGCGTCATCCGCAGGCCAAGCTTGGTGCGCCGCCAGATCACGTCCTCCGCCCGCCGCGCCCATTCCCGGCTCATCAGCCAGCGCAGCTCGGCTTCGGTCAGCGTGGCGCCGAAGTCGCGGCCGAGGTCCATCGGCGCCTCGGCCTTGCCCAGGATTTCCCGCGTCTCGGTGCCGTAGGCGCGTACCAGGCGGGCGATGTGGGCTGCGGTCAGGAACGGGAACTGGCTGCGCAGCGTGCCTTCCAGCGCGCGCACGCCGTCATGCGGGAAATCGCCGCCGGGCAGCGGCACGCGCGCGGTCCAGGGACCGGAGGCGGCGGGAAAGAACGGCGCGAGCTTGGCCATCGCGCTTTCCGCCAGCCGCCGGTGGGTGGTGATCTTGCCGCCGAACACCGACAACAGCGGCGGGCCGTTGCCGTCCACGCTCAGCACATAGTCCCGCGTCGCCGCGGTCGCCGACTTCGCCCCGTCGTTGTACAGCGGCCGCACCCCGGAATAGGTCCAGACCACATCCGCCGCCGTCACCGGCCGTTCGAAGTAGCGCGAGGCGAAAGCCAGCAGGTAGTCACGCTCCTCGTCGGTGCAGTGCGCTTCGGACGGCTTGCCCTGGTGGTCCTTGTCGGTGGTGCCGATCAGCGTGAAGTCCTGTTCGTAGGGGATGGCGAAGATGATCCGCCCGTCCTCACCCTGGAAGAAATAGCAGCGGTCGTGGTCGAAGAGCCGCCTGGTCACGATGTGGCTGCCGCGCACCAGCCGCACGCCTTCGGTGGAGTTGATCCGGGCCACGTTGCGGATCACGTCCTCGACCCAGGGGCCGCCGGCATTGACCAGGCCTTTGGCACGAAAGCTAGCGGGTCCGTCCGGGCCTTCCACATCCACCCGCCAATGGCCGGATTCGCGGCTGGCGGAGATCACGCGGGTTCGCGTCAGGATGCGGGCGCCGCGAGCCGCGGCATCGCGGGCGTTGAGCGCCACAAGACGCGAATCCTGCACCCAGCAGTCGGAGTATTCATAGGCCCTTCCGCGGAACCTCGCCTGCAGAGGCTTGCCGGCGGGATCCACGGAGAGGTCGAGCACCCTGGTTTTTGGAAGGATCTTCCGGCCCCCGAGCGTGTCGTACAGGAAAAGGCCGAGGCGAATCAGCCAGGCCGGGCGGCGGCCTCGCATCCAGGGCATCGCCAGCGACAAGAGCCGCGAGGTTGGGGTGTCGCCCTCGAACCGCATGTCCCGGTGGTAGGGCAGCACGAAACGCATCGGCCAGGAGATATGCGGCATCGCGACGAGCAGCGTCTCGCGTTCCTCCAGCGCCTCGCGCACCAGACGGAACTCGAAATATTCCAGATAGCGCAGCCCGCCATGGAACAGCTTGGTCGAGGCAGAGGAGGTCGCCTGCGCCAGGTCCCCCTGTTCGGCCAGAACGACCTTGAGCCCGCGGCCGGTGGCATCGCGCGCGATGGCGCAGCCGTTGATGCCGCCGCCGACAATGAAAAGGTCAGCCACCGCAGGCTGGTCTGCGCGGTCCGCCATTCCATCCTCCCCGGGGCTTCGCCCAGCATGCGCACGAGCCCGCAACCGCGTCAACGGTTTCGCTCGTTTCCGCGCGCTTTTGCGCGAAGCGAACATTTCGCGCCAGATGACAGCCCGCTTTCGTTGTGACACATTCCCCAAAGCCCTTCGAGCGGGAGGCCCTCGGTGGCGCTCAGTTTCCGGCAGACCGAAATCCTGGATCTTGCCCGCAGCGAAGGCCGCGTGGTGGTGGAAGACCTCGCGCAGCGCTTCGAGGTGACGCTGCAGACGATCCGGCGCGACCTCAGCGAACTGTCCGAGGCGGGGCACCTCGACCGCGTCCATGGCGGGGCCATCGCCCGCACCGGCGTGGCCAACATCGGCTACGACCAGCGCCGGCGCATGAACGAAGGCGCCAAGGCCGCCATCGCCCGCGCCTGCGCCGCGGCGATCCCGGACAATTCGTCGCTGATCCTGAACCTCGGCACCACGACCGAGGCGGTGGCGAGCGAGCTTCTGCACCACCGCAACATCACGGTGGTGACCAACAACATCAACGTCGACAACATCCTGGCCGCCAACCCGGCCTGCGAGGTGATGGTGGCGGGCGGCATGTTGCGGCGGTCGGACGGTGGCCTCGTGGGCGAGCTGACGACGCACTTCATCGACCAGTTCAAGGTGGACATCGCGGTGATCGGTGCCTCGGCGCTGGACGCCGACGGCGACCTGCTGGACTTCGACCTCGCCGAGGTGCGCGTCTCGCGCGCGATCATCCGGCAGGCGCGCAAGCGCATTCTCGTCACCGACCATTCCAAGCTCGGCCGCTCGGCGCCGGCCCGGATCTGCTCGCTGTCGGAGCTTGACATGGTGGTGACCGACCGGCCGCTTCCCGACGGGCTGATGCAGCTCTGCAAGGGCTGGGGGACGCAGGTCGTCGTCGCCGCGTGACGGCGAAGGTTCCGTCGGACGGGCCTTGGGCGTAGTCTCGCGCCATGCCTGCGCTCTGCCGCGACTGCCTGGCCACCTTTGACCGCGCGCCGCCGCGCTGCCTGTCCTGCCGCTCGCCGCGGCTCCTGTCGCATCCCGATCTGTTCGACCTGTCCATCGCCCACATGGACTGCGACGCCTTCTACGCCAGCGTCGAAAAGCGCGACCGGCCGGAGCTGCGCGACCAGCCGGTGATCGTGGGTGGCGGCACGCGGGGTGTGGTCTCGACCTGCTGCTACATTGCCCGGATCAAGGGCGTGCGCTCGGCGATGCCGATGTTCCAGGCGCTGCGGCTCTGCCCGGAGGCGGTGGTGGTCAAGCCGCGGATGGAGGCCTACGTGCAGGCCTCCAGGGCGATCCGGGCGATGCTGGAGGAGCTGACACCGGCCATCGAGCCGCTGTCGCTGGACGAGGCGTTTCTCGACCTGACCGGCACCCTGCGCCTGCACGGTGCATCGCCCGCCGTGGTTCTGGCGCGGTTGCTCAACCGGATGGAGACAGAGGTCGGGCTGACCGGGTCGGTGGGCCTGTCGCACAACAAGTTCCTGGCCAAGATCGCCTCCGACCTCGACAAGCCGCGGGGCTTCTCGGTGATCGGAAAAACGGAGACCGGAGCCTTCCTCGCGGCCCGGCCGGTCAAGGTGATCTGGGGCGTGGGCACCGCCACGCAGGCAGCGTTGGAGGCCGCCGGCATCCGGATGATCTCCGATCTCTTGCGCTGGGACCGGCGTGACCTCGTCGCCCGCTTCGGGTCGATGGGCGACCGGCTCTGGTCGCTGGCCCGCGGCGAGGACCGGCGGCGGGTCGAGCGCGACGGGGCAGTGAAGTCGGTGTCGCGCGAGACCACGTTCAACGAGGACACAGGCGATGCCGACCTGATGCTGGGCCACCTGTGGCGACTCAGTGAACAGGTGGCCGACCGCTTGAAGGCCAAGGGCATCGCCGGGCGGACGGTCACGGTGAAGCTGAAGCGCGCGGATTTCGCGCTGACCACGCGGCGGGTCACGCTGCCCGACCCCACCCACAGCGCCGACCGCATCTGGCGTGCGGCGCAGGGTCTGTACGACGCGCTTGGGCAGGCGGGGCCGTGGCGGCTGGTGGGCGTCGGCCTCTCCGATCTTGGCCCCGATGCGGCAGCGGCCAGCGGCGACCTGCTCGACCCCGACGCACGCAAGCGCGAGGCAGCGGAGGCCGCGGCCGACGCGATCCGGGCGAAGTTCGGCCGCGATGCGATCATCAAGGGCCGCGCCTTGAGGTAGGCCGGGGTTCACCCCGCCGCTTGCCCGGCCCGGGCCTTGCGCCTAGTCTTCCCGGGCGGCGGCGCGGTGTCGCGACGGTCGGGATCCCCGGCCAGATCGCGGGTATGGCCGTCGCAGGGCTCGACACCCCTTGTGTGGTCAAAAAGGGCACCGTCGCCGGGGCGGGCTTGGGTGCGAACGGCAAGGCGGACTTGCGGGCCTCGCGCCCCCTCTGCCGCGCCGTCGCCCCGGGGGCGGTGTTCGCGGGAGAGAAATGTCGGCGATGACTGACGCGCAATGGCTGTTTCTGGCTGCCGTTCTCGCCCTGGCGGTGGCGGCGCTGTCGCTGGGCCGGCACTTCGGCTGGGTGGTGGTGCAGGAGAGCGAGGCCGGACTGCTGTATCACGACGGCCGCTTCCAGCGGCAGTTGGGGGCAGGCCGCCACCTTTTGCGCCGAAGGCGGCAAAGGATCGACCGGATCGACCTGCGGACCCGCGACCTGATCGTGCCGGGGCAGGAGGTGATGACCGCCGACCGTATCGCGGTGAAGCTGTCGGTGATCGTCGCCTGGACCGTGACCGACCCGCTGGCGATGGCCCGGGCCCGGGCGGATGCGGGGCAGGCGCTGTATCTCGCCGTGCAGGCGGGGCTGCGCGAGGTGGTGGCAGGGATGGCGCTGGACGACCTGGTCGGCGCCCGGGCGGAACTGGATACGCGGCTGCTGGAGGCCGCGAGGGCGCGGGCCGGCGGGCTGGGGCTGGAGGTCGGCTCGGTCACCCTGCGCGACCTGATGTTGCCGACGAACCTCAAGCGGGCCTTTTCCGCCGTGCTGGAAGCGCAGAAGGAGGCGCAGCGGCGGCTTGAGCTGGCGCGTGGCGAGCAGGCGGTGCTGCGCTCGCTGGCCAATGCGGCGCGGCTTCTGGCCGAGCATCCGGGGCTGGTGCAGGCGCGCATGCTGCAGGCGCTGGAGGCCGGCGGCAACACCATCGCCTATGGCGTGCCGCCGGCGGAGCTGCCGCCGAAGGGGTGAGCGTCAGAACCGGGAAATCACCTGGATGCCGGTCCCGGGAAAGCTGTCCATCGCCGCCAGCGCCCGGGGCGCCTCGTCGAGTGAAATCTCGCGGCCCACCAGCCGTTCCGGCTTCAGGAGCCCCGCCCCGATCATCCGGAACATCGCCGGATAGCGGTGCGCCTGCATCCCGTGGCTGCCCTTCACCTCGATCTCGTGGGCGATGATCTTGTCCATCGGCAGCGGCGCGCGGGCGTGTTCCGCCAGCATCAACCCGACCTGGACGTGGCGGCCGCGTTTGCGGAGGCAGCGGACGGAATTCATCGCGGTGACCGAATGGCCGAGCGCGTCGAGCGACAGATGCGCGCCGCCGCCGGTGATCTCGCGGATCGCGTCCACGGGTTTGTTGGTCGCAGCGTTCACCGTGGCCGCGGCGCCGAGGTCGCGGGCGAGCGCGAGCTTGTCCGCGGCGATGTCCACCGCCACCACCTGCGCCCCCATGGCGGCAGCGATCATGATGGCGGACAGGCCGACACCGCCGCAGCCGTGGACCGCGACCCATTCGCCGGGCGCGCAGCGGCCTTTGTCGATCACTGCGGAGAAGGCAGTCACGAAGCGGCAGCCGAGGCTGGCGGCGGTGACCGAGGTCATGGTTTCGGGCAGCCGCACCAGGTTCAGGTCGGCGTAGTCGAGCGCCACGTATTCGGCGAAGGAGCCCCAGCAGGTGAAGCCGGGCTGCACCTGGTTGTCGCAGATGTGCTGGTGCCCGGTGGCGCATTCCGGGCAATGGCCGCAGCCGGAGACGAAGGGGACGGTGACCCGGTCGCCGGCTTTCCAGAGCCGCACCTCCGGCCCCGCCGCCACGATGGTCCCGGCAAGCTCGTGGCCGGGGACATGAGGGAGACGGATGTCGGGGTCGTGGCCCATCCAGCCGTGCCAGTCCGAGCGGCAGAGGCCGGTGGCCTCGACCTTCACCACGACCCCGCCCGGGGGCGGGGCCGGGTCGGGGACGGTGGCGACAGTGGGGAGGGTGCCGAAGCTTTCGTAGTAGACGGCGCGCATGGGGGAGCCCTCGTGGTTCGGGGGTATCCTAGGGTTGGAGGGGGTCCGGTGGGAACAGGGGGCGAGCGTCACACGGTGGGACATTTTATTGTGTGAGCGAAGTCAAGGGGTTGCGTGAGTCGATTAGGGGTTTGTTAGGGAAATTCAATTGGTTAAGAGGGCGAGCGGTGAGCGATGAGCGGAGTGTCAAGCGCTCCAGCCCTCCCTAAATTTGGAGAGGGTGACGTATCGCGAGTCAGCCGGTCGCCTTAGAATCTCTGGCCAACTGCGATACGACTTGGCGGTATACCTCAAGGAGGATTTCGTTGAGTGAGTAGATCAGTCTTGCGAGATCGAAGATCATTTCTGCTGATATCGGCTTTGCCGGTGGGAGAATGCGCTTCTTGACTTTCCCTTTGGGCATGCCCTTGGGCTGCCACGTCCCAGCAGTCTCGCGGACAAGAATTTTCCCGACTTCATCGCCTGTAAAGAACAGACCATGTGCAAGAGAGTCTCTTCGGTTCGCGGCAATGGGCAGATCACGGCGCATAGTAGTGATAATTTCTTGTTCTATAGAAACGTTCCTTTGCCCGGCAAGGTCGAGGGCCATCTCCCAAAGATCGACTGACCTCGGCTCTCGAATGGCAACCCGACCCGTAACGTCATCTACTCCCGCGAGGCGGTAGACCAACTTCAATAAGATCGCTTCAGTGATGCTGTGCTTCACTATTACTAGGCCAAGGTTCTTGAGCATCTCGTCAGGCAAGTCTGGCAACGGTGCCTTTGCCTCTGAGGTAGAAATCGAGCTTGAGGGCATAGTGGATGATCTTGTGAGTAGGGGTTGACTATTGCAGTAACTGGTGAATCACGTCCCGAAAATCAACCCGCTCTGACGCGCGCCGTTGCCTGCAAACGCTTTTCACAAAAGGTGTACGGCGGGGTGAACCCCGCCCTACCCCTTCATCCCGTCCCAGAACCCCTTGACCTTGGCGAAGAACGACCGGCTTTCGGGGTTGTTCTCCTCCGACAGGCGCTCGAATTCCTTCAGCAGTTCGCGCTGGCGGCCGGTGAGGTTGACCGGAGTCTCGACCGCGATCTCGATCAGCATGTCGCCCGCGCCGCCGCCGCGCAGCGCCGGCATGCCCTTGCCGCGCAGCCGCATCTGCTTGCCGGACTGGCTGCCGGCCGGGACCTTCACCCGGCTCATGCCGCCGTCGATCGTCGGCACCTCGACCTCGCCGCCCATGGCGGCCACGGCCATCGACACCGGCACGCGGCAGAACAGGTGCACGCCGTCGCGCTGGAAGATCGCGTGCTCCTTGACCTCGATGAAGATGTAGAGGTCGCCCGCCGGGCCGCCGCGCATCCCGGCCTCGCCCTCGCCAGCCAGGCGGATGCGGGTGCCGGTCTCCACCCCGGCGGGGATGTTGACGGAAAGCGAGCGCTCCTTTTCCACCCGGCCCTGGCCGGCGCAGGCGCGGCAGGGGTTCTTCACGATCTGGCCCGCACCGTTGCAGGTGGGGCAGGTGCGTTCGACGGTGAAGAAGCCCTGCTGCGCGCGGACCTTGCCCATGCCCGAACAGGTCGGGCAGGTGACCGGCTCGGCGCCGCCCTCGGCGCCGGAGCCGTGGCAGGTTTCGCAGGTCTGGGCGGAGGGGACCGAGATCGTCTTCTGCGCGCCGGCATGGGCTTCCTCGAGCGAGACGCGCAGGTTGTAGCGCAGGTCCGACCCGCGCTGCGCGCGGGCCCGGCCGCCGCCGCCGCCGCCGCGTCCCATGAAATCGCCAAACAGGTCCTCGAACACGTCGGAGAAGGCCGAGGCGAAGTCGCCCTGCTGGAACCCGCCGCGGGCAGCGCCGCGACCGCCAGCCATGCCGCCGTCAAAGGCTGCGTGGCCGAAGCGGTCGTAGGCGGCCTTTTTCTGGTCGTCCTTCAGGACCTCGTAGGCCTCGTTGACCTCCTTGAACCCGGCTTCGGCCTTGGGGTCGTCCTGATTGCGGTCGGGGTGCAGTTCCTTGGCCTTTTGGCGGTAGGCCTTCTTGAGGTCTTCCGCCGAGGTACCC
>JANOGU010000059.1:0-8448 GCA_031406135.1 Rhodobacterales bacterium | reverse complement strand
CGCACGATCGCCTGCCGGTACGCGATGCGTTGACGCTGCTGCACCCGAAAGATCGCCGCCCGGTCTACATCGGTTGCGAGGGCGCATCAGAGGTCGGCTATGCTGGCTTTCTGCAAGACCTGATCCGCGCCTCTGACTTGCCCGTGCACCTGCAGATCGACGAGCTGGGTCCGGGGGCTGGCGATCCGCTGTCAAGGATAGAGCTGGCGGTTCTGCGCCTGAGGCGACTTCAACAAAAGCGCGGCGCACCTGTCGACAAATTTGCTTTGCTGGACGCTGACCAAGCAGAGCGCGATCACCACCGCGCTGCTCAAGCCCGCCATGTCGCGGAAATTAACGGAATCCTGATAGTATGGCAGCGTCCCTGCTTCGAAGCCATGCTGCTTCGCCACTTTGCGGGCAAGGAGACCATCCGCCCGCCCGATACGCCTCGGGCAGAACGAAATCTCGAAAGAGAGTGGCCGGACTACAGGAAACCGATGTCGCGCGCCGACTTGGCTCGTCGGATTGATCGGGATGCGGTCTTGAGGGCCGCTGGCGTCGAAGCAGAACTGCACAGATTGCTTCAATGTGTTGGTCTGCTCTGATTGGGCGGACCCCGGCGAGGTTCTGCCCACCACCCCCCTACCCAAACCCCGTCACCACCGTCTCCACCGGCAGGAACAACGCCCACCCCTCCCCCGGCCACTCCACAAACTCAGCGCAGCGCACATAAAACCGCCGCGCCG
This sequence comes from Rhodobacterales bacterium, assembly GCA_031406135.1. Classification (GTDB taxonomy): domain Bacteria; phylum Pseudomonadota; class Alphaproteobacteria; order Rhodobacterales; family Rhodobacteraceae; genus JANOGU01. The sequence continues at coordinate 7,720 of JANOGU010000059.1, read as the reverse complement.
CCGCGTCCTTCGCCTGGACCAGCACCGCCGCGATGCCGATGCGGCGCGATCCGTAGGGTGGGCAATCTGTCCACCATGGGGCGCGGAAGGTGGGCAGATTGCCCAACCTACACCTCACCGCACGCCCCGTTAACTTCCCCCATGTCCTAACGCAAAGTAAACCGAATCACACAACCCATTGTAATCATTCACCCCACCAGGCGTCCCACCGTGTGACGCTCCCCCACCTGCTTGACCCTACCCCCCCTGCCGTTAAGGTGCCCGCCGTTCACGGGGGACACCATGCCACAGGTCGGCATCATCATGGGCAGCCAGTCCGACTGGCCGACGATGCGGGCCGCCGCCGAGATCCTCGCGGAACTCGGCATCGACCACGAAACCCGCATCGTCTCCGCCCACCGCACCCCCGACCGGCTCTGGGACTACGGCCGGACCGCCGTGGACCGGGGCCTCCAGGTCATCATCGCCGGCGCCGGCGGTGCGGCCCACCTGCCGGGGATGATGGCCGCCAAGACCCGCCTGCCGGTGATCGGCGTGCCCATCGCCACCGGCCCCCTGAACGGCCAGGACAGCCTCTACAGCATCGTCCAGATGCCCAGAGGTTTCCCCGTCGCCACCATGGCCATCAACAACGCCGCCAACGCCGCCCTGCTGGCCGCCGCGATTCTTTCCCTGTCCGATCAAGCCCTTGCGGAGCGGCTGGACGCCTGGCGCGCCGCGCTGGCGGCCTCGGTGCCCGACCGACCCGATGCCTGAGGCTCTCCCGCAAGGTGCCACGATCGGCATCCTCGGCGGCGGCCAGCTCGGCCGGATGCTGGCGGTGGCGGCGTCTCGCCTCGGCCTGCACGCCCATATCTACGACCCCGACCCCCAGGCCCCCGCCGCCGAGGTCGCCGCCCGCACCGCCTGCGCCCCTTGGGACGACACCGCCGCGCTCAAGGCCTTCGCCGCTTCGGTGGACGTCATCACCTACGAATGGGAAAACGTCCCCGTCCCCGCCCTCGACGCGCTGGAACCCCTGAAACCGATCCGCCCCAACCGCCGGGCGCTGGAGGTCACGCAGGACCGGCTCAGGGAAAAGGACTTTCTGACAGACCTCGGCCTGCTCACCGCCCCCTACGCCCCGGTCACCGACGCCGCTTCCCTCGACGTGGCGCTGGCCGTCATCGGCACGCCGTCGATCCTGAAAACCACGCGCCTCGGCTACGACTGCAAGGGCCAGGCCCGCCTCACCGCGCCACAAGACGCCCCCGCCGCGCTGGCCGCGATGCGCGGCGCCCCGGCCGTCCTCGAAGGCTTCGTCGCCTTCGACCGCGAGGTCTCGGTCATCGCCGCCCGCGGGCTGTCCGGCGAAACGGCCGCCTACGATCCCGGCGAGAACGTCCACAAGGACGGCATCCTCGCCACCACCACCGTCCCCGCCACCCTCACGGCCGCACAGAAAACCGACGCCGTCCTGATCGCCGCCCGCATCCTCAACGCGCTCGACTACGTGGGCGTCCTCGGGGTGGAGCTTTTTGTCACCGCACGGGGTCTGGTCGTCAACGAGATCGCCCCGCGCGTCCACAACTCCGGCCACTGGACGCAGAACGGCTGTGCGGTGGACCAGTTCGAACAGCACATCCGCGCCATTGCCGGCTGGTCCCTGGGCGACGGGTCGCGGCATTCCGACGTGACGATGGAGAACCTGATCGGCGCCGACATCGCCCGCCTGCCGGCACTGCTGAAGGAGCCCGGCACGGCCGTTCACCTCTACGGCAAGGCCGAGGCGCGGCCGGGCCGCAAGATGGGGCACGTCAACCGGGTGCGGCCGCTCCGGTAGGGTGTGCTTCAGCGCACTGTCAGGAACAGATGATCGCCACCACCAGGAACTTGCACCTCGGTCCCTTCTTCTTCGGCTCCTCCGCTGGCGCCTCGGCGGCCGGTTTCTCCGGCGTGGCGGTAGTCTTGGTCGTGGTCTTCGGTTTGGCGGCGGCGGGCTTCTTCGGCTTCGGCGCCACGGCGACAGGCTTGGCGCAGATGCCCGCGGGTTCGGCCGCCAGCGTCCGCCACAAAGCCTCGGTCGGATCGAGCGGCTCGACCGGCGGCAGCTTCTTGGCCTCGTAGTAGCCCTTGAGTGCCGCGCGCGACCCGCCGCCCCAATCGCCGTCCACGCCCTGGCCATAGCAGCCGACGCGCTTCAGCTCGGTCTGCACAGCGGCCGGCAACTCCTCGGCCAAGGGCGCCGGGCCCATCGCCTGCGGCAGGCCCGGAACCGCGTCGCCGCCCGGGGTGGTGCCGTCGGGGATCGCGGTCAGCCGCTCGCGGTTCTGCGGCGCGTAGGCGGCGAGCAGAAGCGCATCGCGGCGGGGCACCAGAACATCGGCGGGAAGCGCGGCCGCGACCGTCGTCGCCGGGCTGCGCGACGCGGCACCGCCCGGCACCGCTGCGGCCGGTTCACCCGCGTCCTGCAAGGCGGCCAGCGCGAGTTTCTCCAGCTTCACCGCCGGCTTCTGCGGCTCGACCGGCGGGTCCGGCGCCTGGACGACATCGGGGCCCTCGTCCGGCTCCACCGGCGCCACGGGATCGGCGGCAGGCTTTGGCGCCGAGGACACCTTGGGCAGCGATGGCTCGGCGCTGGGCGCGGCGCGCACGACCGTGTCGGACCCGCCCGGCACCGGCGCCGAGGATGCGGCGACCACCACCGTCTCGGGCTCGACGATTTCCAGCCCGGCGAAGGGGTCTTCGCTTTCCGGCGCGACCGGCAGGTCGGGCACCTCGGTCACGATCGGGCGGAACTGGAAGGCCTCGCGCAGCGAGGACTGGTCCCAGGGCACCTGGCGGCCCACCGTCGCCGCCTCGACGTCGCGGCGGACGCGGATCATCAGGTCGGAAATCCCCAGGCCCGGGGATTCGATATGGGTCAGGAGCGCCTCGGCAAAGGGGCTGACCGGGCCGGTGCCCTTGTCGTAGCTCACCTGCCCGGGGCGCGTGGCAAAGGCCACGAAGGTGCCGGCCGCGCTGTCCATCGGCGCGAGGCCGTCGCCGCCGCCGACCGCGGTGCCCAGCGGATTGGTGCGGCAGGCGTCGAGGAACACCAGCGTGGTCGCGCCCGAGGATTGCAGGCGCTGCAAGATATCGCTCATCGACCGGGCCGAAGCCGCCGGATTGGCCGGATCGGGCGCGGCCTCGACCGGCAGCAGGTAGTTCTCGCCGTTGATCTGCAATGCGTGGCCCGCGTAGTAGAAGACGACCGCCTCGGCCCCCTTCGACTGCTCGACGACGACGTTCAGCATCGCGTCGAACATCCCGTCCGAGACGTCCGACAGCAGCGTCACCTCGAAGCCCAGCCGGCGCAGCGCCTCGGCCATGCGGCTGGCGTCCTCGCCCGGGGTCTGCAGCTCGGGCAGTCTCTGGTAGTGCGCGTTGCCCACGACCAAGGCGAGCCGGCGCCCCTGCGCCTCGGCCAGCGGCGCGAGGGCCAGGAAAGCGGAGATCACGGCGGTCAGCGCCGACAGCCAGCGCCACAGGGCGGTCATCGGGAAATCCCCATTGCAATCACTCCCAGAATACCCCGGAACCCGGGGGCAGGCCAATCAAATCGGTCCGGCCCGCTCAATTCAGCGCGAGATGGGCTCCAGCGGATCGTAGCGCAAGCCCGGTCCCCAGGCGATCTCGGCCAGACTGTCGGGCTTGACGCGCAGGCCCGAAATTTCCCCCCGCGTGACCAGCCGCTGCCGGTTGACCACGCCCTCCGGGTCGGTCCAGGCCATGCCCGGCGTGCCCGCCGCGATCCGGCAGCGGAAGAACACCTCGACCTGGTGAAAGCCGCTGGCGGGGTCATGGAACTCGTTGATCAGCGCCGGCTCGCCGACCTCGACGGTCAGCCCGGTCTCCTCGCGCACCTCGCGGACCAGCGTCGCCGGCAGGCTGTCGCCGGCGTGGACGCCGCCGCCCGGCGCGCACCACAGGTCCGAGGCCTGCCCGGGCCAGGCGTTGACCAGCAGGAGCCGCCCCTCGTGCAGCAGGATGGCACGGACGGCGAAGCGGGGAGAGCGCGGTTTCATGCCCGACAGGCTGCCCGGGCAGGCCGGCCCTGTCCAGCGCGCCGGCGGCAGCTTCTGCATGTGGCGCTTGACGGCCGGCCTTTCCCTGTTGCCGTTGCTGCGGCAAGCAGCCGGGCAGACGACCCCTGGGGCCAGGGCGAGGACACGACGGTCTGGCTAAGTTGGGCGCCCGATGCGATCACGGTGCTCGATCCCGACTGATCCCGCCCGATGGACCGCAGGCAGAACACGAACCGGACAGAACAGCATGGAAACCGACCACGAATCTGAGCCCGAGGCAGCGAAGGCCCGGCGTGCGCTGGCCAAGGTCGAACGCCGCCTGGCGCTGATCGATGCCACGGCGGCCAGCATCGAAAGCCTCGGGCAAGGCCCGGACCTGCCGCCGCTCGACGCCCGGCAGACGGCCCCGGGCTTCGAGGCGTTCTACGACGGCCTGTGGCTGAACCTCCTGCTCCGTCCCGAAGATTTCAAGCGACTGGCCTGCCGGCAACGCGCCATCGAGCATCCTGCCGCGTTCTTTCCGGCGCGGATCGCCGCCCTGCAGGCCGTCGCAAGGCGCCACGCATCCCCCGACAAAGCGAGTTTCTGACCCATGCCGCGCGACCCTCGCTATGACATTCTTTTCGAGCCGGTGAAGATCGGCCCGCTGACCACCCCGAACCGCTTCTACCAGGTCCCGCACTGCACCGGCATGGGCTGGGTCCGGCCCCGCACCCTGGCCGCGATGCGGGAGGTCAAGGCCGAAGGCGGCTGGGGGGTGGTGAACACCGAATACTGCTCGATCCACCCGGCGTCGGACGACCAGATCTTCATTTCGGCGACGATCTGGGACGACAGCGACGTCCGCGCGCACCGGCTGATGACCGACAAAGTGCATGCGCATGGCGCGCTGGCCGGGTGCGAGTTGTGGTTCGGCGGCGCGCGGTCGGCCAACCTGGCCACGCGGCTGGTCTCGTTCGACGTGGCGTCGATGCCCAATTCCGTCGGCCACCCGTTCCAGACCCGCGCCATGGACAAACAGGACATCCGCGACTTCCGCCGCTGGCACCGCAACGCGGCCCTGCGGGCAAAGGCGGCCGAGTTCGACATCGTCTATGTCTATGCCACCCACGGCTATCTTCTGGCGCATTTCCTTAGCCCCGAGACCAACACCCGGTCCGACGAATACGGCGGATCGCTGCAGAACCGCACGCGCCTCGTGCGCGAACTGATCGAGGAGACGAAGGACGCCGTGGGCGACCGCTGTGCCGTCGCCGTCCGCTTCGCTGCCGATGCCGAGGCGGGCGAGGATGGCCAGCCGATCCTGGGTGATCGGCAGGAAATGTTTGCCCTGATGGCCGAGATGCCCGACCTCTGGGACATCAACATCGCCGACTATTCCTACGAAATGGGCGTCTCGCGTTTCGTCAAGGAAGGCGCGCTCGAGCCCTACATGCACTGGGTCCGCTCGGTGACGACAAAGCCCGTGGTGACGGTCGGCCGCTTTACCTCGCCCGACACCATGGTGCGCTGGGTGAGGTCGGGGCTGACCGATCTGATCGGCGCCGCGCGACCCTCGATCGCCGATCCCTTCCTGCCGAAGAAGATCGAGGAGGGGCGGATCGAGGACATCCGCGAATGCATCGGCTGCAATGTCTGCTATTCCGGCGACAGCCTCTCGGTGCCGATCCGCTGCACCCAGAACCCCACGATGGGCGAGGAATGGCGCCGCGGCTGGCATCCCGAGAGGATCGCGGCCCGCGGGTCGGACACGCAGGTGCTGGTGGTGGGCGCGGGGCCGGCCGGGCTGGAGGCCGCGCGCGCCCTTGGCCAGCGCGGTTACCGCGTGGCGCTGGCCGAGGCGACGCGCGTTCTGGGCGGGCGGGTGGTGCGCGAAGCGGCGCTTCCGGGGATGCGGGAATACATCCGCGTCCGCGACTGGCGCGAAGGCCAGATCGCCAAGCTGCCCAATGTCGAGGTCTATCGCGAAAGCCGCCTGACGACGCGGGATGTGATGGATTTCGGCGCCGATCACGTGGTGATCGCGACGGGCGCCCGCTGGCGGCGCGATCTTTTCAACGGCAAGCGGTTCGAAGCGATTGCCGAGGAGGACACCCCCGTCTTCACCCCCGATGACATCATGGACGGCCGCCTGCCCGAAGGCCCGGTCGTCGTCTATGATGCCGATGGCTACTACATGGGTGGGGTGCTTGCGGAACGGTTGCGCGCGGCGGCGTTGGAGGTGACGCTGGCCACTCCCGCCGACCGGGTGTCCCGCTGGGCCGAGAATACCGGCGAAGGCTTGCGCGTGCCGGGGCATCTGATGCGGCTCGGGATCGGCCTGGTCACCGCACATGGCCTGTCATGGTTCGATGGGGCAGAGGTGGCGCTGGCCTGCCAGTATTCGGGGCAGACGCGGCGCTTGCCGGCGCGGGGGCTGGTGCTTGTCGGGCAGCGGGCGCCGGTTGACGACCTCTACGCCGCGCTGCGCTATGCGCCGGACGGAAGCCATGCCGGCCTGCCCTTCACGCTGGCCCGGATCGGCGATTGCGAGGCGCCCGCGATCATCGCGGCGGCGACCCACGCGGGGCATCGCTATGCACGCGAGCTGGACAGCGTGGTCGATATCGACCTGCCGATGCCGCATGACAGGGTGGATGTGGGACTTGTCCCGCCGTCCCAATGGGAACGGACAGCCGAATGACCGTGGCCGCACATCGCTGGCGCCGGACCGGGCTTGCCGCCTGTGCGCTGGCCGCGGGCCCGGTCCGGTCCGGTGAGCCGGAGCCTGACCCCGGGTCGCCCGCCGGCGCGCGCGAGGCCGCCGCCGGCACCAGTTGCGATGCCCGCCATCAGCGCCTGTCGGACGGCGCGTCACCGGGCGTATCGCAATGAGCAGGTCCCCGATCGATCCGGTCACCGCCGAGGAACTTGCCGCCGCCCTTCCCGATGTGCTGGCCGCCCCACCGGACGCGGGGCCGGTGAGGTTGCTCTGCGTGCGGCCGAAGAAAAATGCCCGCGTCTTTCCCGACATGCTGACCCTGACCCGCGCCGGAGGCGTGGACGGCGATTTCGAAATGTCGAGCCCCTGGCTCATCCTGCCGGACGGCAGCCCCGACCCGCGCGTTCAGGTGTCCATCATGTCATCGCGCGTGCTGGATCTTGTGTGGCGCGAACGGGACCGCATCGCCCACCCGGGCGACAATATTGCCGTGGACATGAACCTGACGCAGGCGAACCTGCCCGAAGGTACGTTGCTTGCGCTGGGAACGGCCGTGCTGCGCGTCAGTGACGAACCCAATGACGGCTGCGTGAAATGGAAGGTGCGCTGCGGTCGCGCCGCCCATGACTGGATAGCGGCGCCTAGCCATCTGCCGCTGCGCCTGCGCGGTCTGTTCTGTTCGGTCGAACAGGACGGGCACGTCCGGCTGGGCGACCGCATCCGCCGCCTCTGATCGGAAGGACCCCCAGGAATGGCCTGGTACCGAGATCTGGCCAGTGCATCCTTCGGGAACATGGGCGAGAACCGTACTGCCGCCGCACTGACCGGAGCATGATACCAACGGCCCTCATGGCTGACTCGAGAGGGATTCCCAAAGGCTTCGATTTCTGAATCACTGTCGCTGAGGCAAGGAGGCTGAGCGATGGTGGCAGTGGTGATCACGAGGACGGACCTGACGGCGACGGAACTGCGC
>JANOGU010000031.1:0-2045 GCA_031406135.1 Rhodobacterales bacterium | reverse complement strand
CTGCCACGGCGATCCTCGGCCAGCACCACCGCCCGTTCCTCGCAACTCAGATGCTTGCCACGACGCGCCATCCCGCCCCTCCTCCACATTTGAACCGACCCTGTTGCAGTTCAAACTTGAGAGCGAGGTTTGTTAGGGAATCTCACGCGGTTAACGCAGCGCGCGTGAGCGGATGGATCGCCGCGGACCTGCCTTGGGCGAGACCGCGCTTTGGCCGCGCCCCCTGCGGCGGCAGGCTTGCGGCCGGACGTGACCCGGGACCGGCCGACCGGGGTTTCGCTTGGTGCCGACCCGCTGTAGGCAGGCCAGGACGAAGCAAGGTGCGCTGGAATGCCGCTGACCCCAAACGCCCGCGGCATCCTGACGATGTGCGCCGGCATGGCCGCATTCACCTTCAACGACGCCTGCATGAAGGCGGCGACGCAGACCTTGCCGCTGATGCAGACCATCGCCATCCGCGGCGTGCTGGCCGTGGCCCTGCTCGTCGCCTTCGCGCGCTTTGCCGGCGGGCTGCGGCTCCCCGCGGCGCCGCGGGACCGCGGGCTTCTGGCCTTGCGCACGCTGGCGGAGGTCGGGGCGACGCTGACCTTCCTTGGCGCGCTCGTCCACATGCCGCTGGCCAACCTGTCGGCGATCAATCAGGCGGTACCGCTTGCCATCACCCTGGCCGCGGCGCTGGTCTTCGGCGAGGCCATCGGCTGGCGGCGGCTGACGGCGATTTCCGTGGGCTTGGTCGGGGTCCTTCTCATCGTACGACCGGGAACCGAGGGGTTCGACCGCTGGTCGGTGCTGGGGCTTCTGTCCGTCTGCTTTGTCGTGGTGCGCGACCTGTCCACGCGCCGCATGTCGGGCGGGCTGTCGACGGCGACGGTGGCGCTGGGGTCGGCGGTCGCGGTCGCGGCGATGGGCCTTGTGGGAATGGTGCCGGGCGGGGGCTGGCAGCCGGTGACCGGCTGGAACGCGGCGCTGCTTGCGCTGGCCGCGGGGGCGCTGTTCGGCGGCTACCTGTTCAGCGTGGCGGCAATGAGGGTGGGCGATGTGGGGGCGGTGGCGCCGTTCCGCTATACCGCGCTGTTGTGGGCGATCCTGTTCGGTTGGCTGGGTTTCGGCATGTTGCCGGACGCCCTGACCCTCGCCGGCGCGGCCCTTGTCGTGGCCACCGGCCTGTTCACGCTCTGGCGCGAGCGGCAGCTTCGCCGGCGCGCCTGACACCCCGTCGAAGACTGGGGTCGCCGTGTTGACACCCCCCCCGATTCCCCCTATGAGCCCGCCACGCGACGGGGTCCGCCCCGCCCGCGGCTCTGGACTGACTGGGCACGATCCGGGCTTGACGCCCCGATCCTCTGGAATTCCACCGCACCGGCCCCTCGGATGGGAGGCCGCCTGCGGTTTTCGCGTTTGCAGACGTGCAGACGCCACGACACCGGCCCTTCGCGGGGGCCCCGAGATGGACGGAAGAAGGGCGAATAGATGCCGACGATCCAACAGCTGATCCGGAAGCCCCGGGAAGCCAACGTGCGCAAGTCGAAGTCGCAGCACCTGCAGGAATGCCCGCAGAAGCGCGGCGTCTGCACGCGCGTCTACACCACGACGCCGAAAAAGCCGAACTCGGCCATGCGCAAGGTCGCCAAGGTGCGCCTGACCAATGGCTTCGAGGTCATCAGCTACATCCCCGGCGAAAAGCACAACCTTCAGGAACACTCGGTGGTGCTGATCCGCGGCGGCCGGGTGAAGGACCTTCCGGGCGTGCGCTACCACATTCTGCGCGGCGTTCTGGACACCCAGGGCGTCAAGGAACGCCGCCAGCGCCGGTCGAAATACGGCGCCAAGCGTCCGAAGTGATCCGTAGGGCGGGGTTCACCCCGCCGTTGCAACGCTACGTAAGGAAGACCCGATGTCCCGCCGCCACGCTGCCGAGAAACGCGAAGTCCTGCCGGACGCCAAGTATGGCGACCGCGTGATTACCAAGTTCATGAACAACCTGATGTTCGACGGCAAGAAGTCGGTCGCCGAAACCATCGTCTATGGCGCGCGGGAGCGTGTCG
>JANOGU010000021.1:0-1687 GCA_031406135.1 Rhodobacterales bacterium | reverse complement strand
ACCTGCGCTGTGGGCCCGGCGGCGCCTTCCCCCCGGGCGCGCGCGAGCGATCGCCAGGTCACGGCGGTCATGATCACCGCGGCGGCGAGCGAAACGCCGAATCGGGTGGCCGGAGAGCGAAGGTTCACCGCGCGTCTTCCTCGACGACAGCCCGCTGAACAAGCGTGCGACGCCCGCCCCCCAGCAGTGGGGGCAATTCAATGTCGACGGAAACGGCCGCTTCAATGAGGCGGTAGAAGCGGGCGGAGGCTGATCCGAGGTAGCGGCCGAGCGTCCATGTCGGGTGCGCGCGGTCGGCCAGCCGAACGGCGTAATCGCGGAGTTCGGCGTTCACGACATCGGTGGGAACGCCAGCGGCGGCAAGCGCCGCCCCATGGCGGGCCAGGGCGTGGGCGCGCCGCGCCGACAACAGGACGCGGCCGATGAACATCGTTCCGGAAATGAGGACCGACCCAACCAGGCACGCCACCGCCAGTTCAACCATCGCCGAACCCCGGTTCGTCCGTCTCATGGAACGGCCACCGGCCCGCTCGCGGCGCGGTAGACCGGGTGGCGGTTGGGCCGGAACATCACCCCCGCCGAGGCCGACACCCAGTCGGCCGCGAAGCCGCCATTCCCGTCAGCGGCCACCGTGGCGTCGCGGGTGTCGGCGTCCCACGCCACATGGGCCGACGCCGGCGCCGAAAATTCCCAGGTCCCCCCGAGATGGGGAGCGCGCCAACCGACCGCGATTGCGCCATTGTCGGCGGCGGCCGCGTTGGTCCACGTGCGCTTCTCCCAAAGTCCTTCGACCGCCAGCACGGGAAGACCAGGCGCGGACAGAAGCGCGGTCTCGGCCACCAGGCCGAGCCTGAGGCCCGCCGGGGCCGTCTGGGTGACCATGGTGCGGTCGGCGCCATTGGCTTCGGCGGCGACCGTGAGTGCCGACGTGATGCGGCCCTGGTAGCCGGGCAATGCTCGTTTAAGCGCCAGCGCGGAAGCCGCGATGTCCGGAACCAGCGCGGCGGGCGCCTCCAGCGTCCCGCCGGTCACCGATAGGGGAGATCCGAACGCGTCCCAGCGGGACGCCACCGTTTCAAGAGATTGACCGCGCACCCGCATCGCCGAGAGCAGCGCGAAATCGGAGGCCGTCTGGGCTTTCTGGGTTCCGATCCAGGCGGAGGCCATGTCCGCAACCAACCTCGCCAGAATCAGCGTGGCGGCGGTCAAAAACATCATCACGACCAGCACGGAGCCCCGGCGGTTCACGGCGCGCCCCAGCGAAATTCGCGGGCGTGGGCGCGCAGGGGAACCGGCTCGCCGATCACCAAGGCGGGCCCCTCGGCCGCGAGGTCGACGTCAACAACCTCCACCGGTCTCGGCCGCCGCGGAAACGCGACGGGCAATGTGGTCAGCGTCCGGACGCCCGCACGGGAGATAACCGCGGGCTGGAAGCCGGCCGTCAGGCGTTCGGCGGCGGCCGAGAGATCGGGGGCGGGCGTGGCATCGGCGGCGAGGCGCCGGGCGACACGGAAAGCAAGGACCTCGAGCCGCGTCTGAAGCAGCCCAGCGCGCAGGAGCTGGACCGCGGGAAGGATGAGCGAGATCACCAATGGAATGGCGAGGGAGAATTCGATGAGGGCGCTTCCGCGGCGTGTTCTGACCATGCACGAATTGTAAGTCAAGGCGCGCGGGGAGGGCGTCAGCG
>JANOGU010000009.1:0-3032 GCA_031406135.1 Rhodobacterales bacterium | reverse complement strand
CCCGCCCCCCCCCCCCCCCCCCCCCCGGGGGCGGGCCCGGGGGCCCCCGCCCCGGGTCCCCCCGGGGCCGTCGCCGCCAGAAGCAGTGCCAGAACCGCCCGCCTGATCATGCCGACCTGCCCGTCTCCACCGGGGCTTGTGAGCCGCCCCGCTTCGCCGCACTCTGCCACCCGGGCGCCCGGCGGGAAAGCCCGGGAGGGATAGGCAATGCCGAAACCGCGGCTGACTGTGATCGTGACGCGACGCCTGCCGCCCTCGGTCGAGACGCGGATGACCGAGCTGTTCGATGTCCGCCTGCGCGACCCGGACGACCGGATGACCCGCGACGAGCTGGCTGCGGCGATGCGCGAGGCGGACGTCCTGATCCCCTGCGTCTCGGACATGGTCGATGCCACCCTGCTGGCCCAGGCCGGCGAGCGGCTGAAGCTGATCGCCAACTACGGCGCCGGGGTGGACAACATTGACGTCGCCAGCGCCCGGCAGCGCGGCATCCTCGTCTGCAACACCCCGGGCACGGTGACCGAGGACACCGCCGACATGGTGCTGGCCCTGATCCTCGCCGTGGTCCGCCGCATCCCGGAGGGCCAGGCCGAGATGCAGGCCGGGACCTGGGGTGGCTGGTCGCCGATGGCGCATCTGGGCGGGCGGCTGGCCGGCAAGCGGCTCGGCATCCTCGGCATGGGGCGGATCGGCCAGGCGGTGGCGCGGCGGGCACGGGTTTTCGGGCTGCAGGTGCACTACCACAACCGCCGGCGACTGCACGCCGACATCGAGTCCGAGCTCGATGCGACGTATTGGGAAAGCCTCGACCAGATGCTGGCGCGGATGGACATCGTCAGCGTCAACTGCCCGCACACGCCGGCGACGTTCCACCTCTTGAACGCGCGACGGCTGAAGCTGATGAAGCCCGCGGCGGTGATCGTGAATACCTCGCGCGGCGAGGTGATCGACGAGAACGCGCTGACCCGGGCGCTGCGCTCGGGCGACCTGGCGGGCGCCGGTCTCGACGTCTTCGAGCGCGGCCCGGACATCAACCCCCGCCTGCGGGCGCTGCCGAATGCGGTTCTCTTGCCGCACATGGGTTCGGCCACGCTGGAGGGCCGCATCGAGATGGGCGAGAAGGTGATCCTCAACATCAAGACCTTCGCCGACGGCCACCGCCCGCCGGACCTGGTGGTGCCGGGGATGCTGTAGGGTCAGCTGCCGGATTGCACCGATTGCAGCCACGCGATCAGGTCCGCCATCGCCCGCGGCACCATGATCGGCTGGCCGTCGGGCAGGGCCAGGGCGACGTGGTCGGCGTCGTCGAGGAAGTCGCCGAAGACCGGCATCGGGCTGCCATGCGACACCAGCGGGTCGGAGCCGTCGATGCGCCGGGCGGCGCGCTCCAGCGGGAAGACGCCGCCATTCGTGGCGGCAAGCTCCGTCAGGTCGGTGGGCTGGATCGTCAGCACCGGCGCCATCGGTCCGTTGCCGCGCGCCTCGATCCCGTGGCAGGTCGCGCAGTAGCGCGTGAACAGCGCCTCGCCCGCCGCCGCATCCTGCGCCCGCGCCTGGGTCGCCGCCGCCAGCGCCGCGACTGTCACCAGAACCGCACCCGTCCGCATCGCGCCGCCCTCCCCTGCCGATATGAAAGGGTCTCGCACCGGCTCGACCCCCGGTCCTTGATCTAGGTCAGCTATCCCAGCCGCGCCAGCAGCGCCGTCGCCGCCGCGCGTTCGGCCGGCGTCAGCCGCGCCGCCACCAGAGCCTCCAGCGCCTCGGCATAGACCGGCCACATCTGCTGCCGCGTCGCGCGGCCGTCTCCGGTCAGCGTCACCACCACACCGCGCCCGTCGCCCTTCGCCGGGCCAAAGGCCACCAGGCCCGCCGCGCGCAGCCGTGCCAAGAGCCGCGAGTTGCCGTATTGCGGCAGCAGGAGCCGCGCCTCCACGTCCATCGGCCGCAGGCCCGCCTCGCCGGCCTGTTCCAGCTCCCACAGCACGTCGTACCAGCCGAGCGGCGGCAGTCCCGCCGCCTTAAGCCGCGCCTCGACACCGGCAAGCACGGCGGCGGCGGCGCGCGTCAGTCGCACCCAGAGCGCGACGGTCGAATCGTCAGGGGTCACGGACATGTGTCCCTTGTTGCACATGGATGCAGTTGCATCAACATTCCCGGTCATATAGATGCACTTGCATTCAGTTGCCGGAGATGCATCATGCAGCACCGCCTCATCGACCTTGCCGACCTGCCGCAATCCGGTACGGCCCTCGTCCCCTTCTTCGGCCGCGAGGTGCATGTCTGGCGCCACGGCACCGGAGCCCGGGCGGCGGCCAACACTTGCCTCCACCTCGGCGGGCCGCTGGAATGCCGGGACGGAAAGCTCACCTGCCCCTGGCACGGGGCAGCCTACGACCTCGCCACGGGCCGCAAGACCGAAGGTCCGGGGCCAGCGGACGCGCGGCTGATGCTACTGCCCACCCGGATCATCGACGGCGCGGTCACCTACGTCTGGGGGGAGTGATGCTGACGTTGATCTCGCACCCGCTCTGCCCCTACGTCCAGCGCGCGGCCATCGCGCTCGCCGAACAGGGCCTGCCCTTTGACCGCCGCAGGGTGGACCTGTCCGCAAAGCCGGACTGGTTCCTTGCGCTCTCGCCGCTCGGCAAGACGCCGGTGCTGGTGGCGGACGGCTCGCCCGTCTTCGAAAGCGCCGTGATCCTGGAGTATCTGGAGGAGACCGGACCCAGACCGCTCCACCCCGCCGACCCCCTGACCCGGGCGCTGCACCGCGGCTGGATCGAGGTCGCCTCGGCGGTACTGAACGACATTGCCGGGCTCTACAACGCCCCGGACGAGGCCGCCTTTGCCCGCAAGGCCGCCGATCTGCGCGCCCGGTTCGGACGGATCGAGGCGACGCTTGGCGACGGCCCCTACTTCGCCGGCGGCCGGTTCAGCCTGGTCGATGCCGCCTTCGCTCCGGTGTTCCGCTACTTCGACGCCTTCGACCGCGCCGGCGGCTTCGGCATTCTCGACCGCCTGCCGCGCGTGGC
>JANOGU010000397.1:0-1988 GCA_031406135.1 Rhodobacterales bacterium | reverse complement strand
CCCCTACAAGTTCATCGCGAGCATCCAGAAGCGCTGGTGATCGCCGCAGGGTCGCGGCGGCGATCGGATGGTCAGAAGGTCACGACGCTGCGGATCGACTCGCCCGAGTGCATCAGGTCGAAGGCGCGGTTGATGTCCTTGAGTGGCATCGTATGGGTGATCATCTCGTCGATGCGGATCTTGCCGTCCATGTACCAGTCGACGATCTTCGGCACGTCGCGGCGGCCCTTGGCGCCACCGAAGGCCGAGCCGCGCCAGACGCGGCCGGTCACCAGCTGGAACGGCCGGGTGCTGATCTCGGCGCCCGCGGGGGCGACGCCGATGATGATCGACTGGCCCCAGCCGCGGTGGGTGCATTCGAGGGCGGCCCGCATCACCCTGACGTTGCCGGTGCAGTCGAAGGAGTAGTCCACCCCGCCGATCCGGTCGAACGGCGTCTTCGTCATCTCGACGAGTTCCGCCACGACATCGGGCACCTGCGTGGGGTTGACGAAGTGGGTCATGCCGAAGCGCCGGCCCCATTCGGCTTTCCCCGGGTTGATGTCCACGCCGATGATCATGTCGGCGCCGGCCAGCCGCGCGCCCTGGATGACGTTGAGCCCGATCCCGCCCAGGCCGAAGACTGCGACCTTGGCACCCGCCTCGACATTGGCGGTGTTCAGCACCGCGCCGACCCCGGTGGTGACCCCGCAGCCGATGTAGCAGACCTTGTCGAACGGCGCGTCTTCGCGGATTTTCGCCAGGGCGATTTCTGGCAGCACGGTGTGGTTCGAGAAGGTCGAGCAGCCCATGTAATGCAGGATCGGCGTGCCATCGAGCATGGAAAAGCGCGTCGTGCCGTCGGGCATCACGCCCTTGCCCTGCGTCGCCCGGATCGCGGTGCAGAGGTTGGTCTTGCGCGACAGGCAAGACGGGCATTCCCGGCATTCCGGGGTGTAGAGCGGGATCACGTGGTCGCCGGGCTTCAGCGTCGTCACGCCCGGTCCGACCTCCAGCACCACGCCGGCGCCCTCATGCCCCAGGATGCAGGGAAACAGCCCCTCCGGGTCCGCGCCCGAGAGCGTGAAGTCGTCGGTATGGCAGAGGCCGGTGGCCTTGATCTCGACCAGCACCTCGCCCGCCTTGGGGCCGTCGAGGTTGACCTCCATGATCTCCAAGGGACGTCCGGCGGCGAGCGCGACGGCGGCACGGGTGCGCATGGTAAGGTTTCTCCCCCCTGTTTCCGAAGGTCAGGCTGTGGCATTCCTGTGGGCGATGCAACGCAGGAATGCGCCATGAATCGCCTGTCCGCGACGATGCTCCTCGTCCTCGCCGCCTGCGAGCCGATACCGCCCGGCCCGCCGTCCCTGCCGCCCCCGGACGCCTGCGGGGCATCGGCGTTGCAGGGCCTGCTGGGCCAGCCGGCCTCGGTCCTGCAGGCCATGCGCTTCGCCGGGCCGGTGCGGGTGATCCGGCCGGGGATGGCGGTGACGATGGACTACAGCCCGGAGCGGCTGAACATCGAGATCGACGCAGAGGAGATCATCGCGAGGGTAACCTGCGGATGATCTGGCTGGCCGCCCTGCTGTTCCTTGCGAGTGGCGGCGACGATTGCGGCGCGGCGGACCAGCAGGGGATGGTTGGCACCCATGCGCCGCATCTGACGGTCGTCACCCTCGGCAAGACGGTCCGCGTCATCCGCCCGACCTCGCGGCCGGCGAAGGACCACGATCCGAAGCGGCTGAACATCGAACTGGACGCCGACGAGGTGGTGATCGCGATCTATTGCGGCTGAACGGCGCCGGGCGTCACACGGTGGGACATTTTTTCTTCTGTTGTTTTTCAGTGCTTTGCGCGATTCGATTCACGGTTTGTTCACACTACACGACGCTGGGGGTTGGCGAGGGCGGTGGTAGGTTGTTTTCTGTCGGACTCTTCCTCGCCAAAGGAGCGTCCGATGGAACGTCACGTGGTCACCGCCCTCGCCGAACAGCTACGCGGGCATGTTG
>JANOGU010000388.1:0-11716 GCA_031406135.1 Rhodobacterales bacterium | reverse complement strand
GGGCCGAATCCGGCCCTGACCGTTTGGTCAAATCACATGCAACCCGACGCGGGGCGTCAAGGGTACTTCCGCCTGCACCGCTTTTCGGGTGACGAATTGCCAGACTTCCTGTCCGTCGGGGCGGTGGCCTTCGTCCTGCGGCGCACGCCACTGGGCCTCGCACTGCGAGCGGCGGGGGAGAACCCGGCGGCAGTGGAGGCGCAGGGGCTGCGGCCGGACCGCCTGGTGGTGATCTCGAAAGGCAAGGTCATCGCCGAGAAGACCCGCAACGATGCGCGTCTGGACCACCCCGGCCGTCCGGCCACCGTCCGCCGACGCCACCGGGCCGCCTGACGCGATTGCGGCTCCGGCCGGGGCGGAAAAACGGGTTGCGGGCGCCCCCGCCGTTCCCCTATGGTCCCCGGACGCGCAACCCGGTCTTTTCGGACAGGTTGCGCCCCCGTTTCAGGCGCATCGCCGGGGCACGGGACCGGAGGGTCCCTGACCGGAGGGTTCGCAGGAGAGTTTGGCCGCAAGGCCAGAGGTTTGCCCACAGGCGCAAAAGTCTGCGGGTAGGTGAGATGGGGCGCCCAACGGCGCCCGGAGTGAACCCGCGATGGCGCAAGGCCACAGGATGACGACAGGCGACACCGGCCGTTCTGGCCCGGCGCGCCGCGCGTCCGGCCCGCGCCACGCCCCAGCAAGCCGCCCGATCGCCGCCCTGCCCCCGCCGGGGGCCGGATCGGTGCGCGGTCGCCGAAAGAGAACATGTCGAGAAAGATGCTTATCGATGCCACCCACGCGGAGGAAACTCGCGTCGTAGTGGTAGACGGCAACAAGGTCGAGGAATTCGACTTCGAGACCGTCAACAAACGCCAGCTCCAGGGCAACATCTACCTGGCCAAGATCACCCGGGTTGAACCGTCGCTGCAGGCGGCCTTCGTCGATTATGGCGGCAACCGCCACGGCTTTCTGGCCTTCGCCGAGATCCATCCGGACTACTACCAGATCCCGGTCGCCGACCGCCGGGCGCTGCTGGAAGAGGAGCGGGCGATGGCCCGGTCGGAGGATGACGAGGACAACGGCCGCTCGCGCCGCCGCCCGTCGCCGAAGCCCAGGGCCGCCGCCGCGTCCGCCGACCCCTCCGTCACCGCGTCGATCACCGGCATGGATGTGGTCGACCTAGGTGACGAGGCCGGCGCCGATACGCTGGTCGCCGCCCCCGAAACTGCGCCGCGCGAGGCCGATGAGGCCGAACCCGCCTACAACGCCATGGACCACGCCAGCGATACCGACAGCGAGATCGAGTCGGTGGCCGAGGAGGACGTGGCCGAGGAAATCTCGCAGCCCCGCCGCCCGAAGCCGCGTCGCTACAAGATCCAGGAAGTGGTCAAGGTTCGCCAGATCATGCTGGTCCAGGTGGTCAAGGAAGAGCGCGGCAACAAGGGCGCGGCGCTGACCACATACCTCAGCCTCGCCGGCCGCTACTGCGTGCTGATGCCCAACACCGCCCGCGGCGGCGGCATCAGCCGCAAGATCACCAACGCGGCCGACCGCAAGAAGCTGAAGGAAATCGCCGGCGAGATCGAGGTGCCGGAGGGCGCCGGCCTGATCGTCCGCACCGCCGGCGCCAAGCGCACCAAGGCCGAGATCGTGCGCGACTACGAATACCTGATGCGGCTCTGGGAGGAGATCAGGGAACTGACCCTGAAGTCCATCGCCCCGGCGCCGATCTACGAGGAAGGCAACCTGATCAAGCGGTCGATCCGCGACCTCTTCAACCGCGAGATCGACGAGGTTCTGGTCGAGGGCGAGGCGGGCTACCGCACCGCCAAGGACTTCATGAAGATGATCCTGCCGAGCCACGCCCGCGACGTGAAGCGCTATGACGAGGCGATGCCGCTGTTCACCCGGTTCCAGGTTGAAAGCTACCTCGGCGGCATGTTCAACCCGACCGTGCAGCTGAAATCCGGCGGCTACATCGTCATCGGCGTGACCGAGGCGCTGGTCGCCATCGACGTGAACTCGGGCCGGGCGACGAAGGAAGGCAACATCGAGGACACCGCGCTCAAGACCAACCTCGAGGCCTCCGACGAGATCGCCCGCCAGTTGCGCCTGCGCGACCTCGCCGGGCTGATCGTCATCGACTTCATCGACATGGAAGAGCGCAAGAACAACGCCGCCGTCGAGAAGCGCCTGAAAGAGCGGCTGAAGACCGACCGCGCCCGCATCCAGGTCGGTCGCATCTCGGGCTTTGGCCTGATGGAGATGAGCCGCCAGCGGTTGCGCCCGGGGATGCTGGAATCGACCACGCAGCCCTGCCAGCACTGCCACGGCACCGGCCTGATCCGATCCGACGATTCGATGGCACTGACGATCCTGCGCGCACTGGAAGAGGAAGGCACCCGCAAGCGTTCACGCGAGGTGCTGCTGAAGGCGCCGGTGACCATCGTGAACTTCCTCATCAACCAGAAGCGCGAACATGTCGCGCTGATCGAGGGCCGCTACGGAATGTCGGTGCGGATCGAGGCCGATCCCCGGCTGGTCAGCCCCGACTACGCGATCGAGAAGTTCAAGACCGCCACGCGCCCGGTTCCAGAGGCGTCACGCGTCATCTCCGGCAATGCCAGCCTGATGGGCGAGGTGGTCGAGGAGGAAGAGGAGGACCTGCCGGCCGAGGACGAGGCGGAGGAGACGCCCGCCACCGGAACGCAGGCCGAC
Source organism: Rhodobacterales bacterium (assembly GCA_031406135.1). GTDB lineage: Bacteria > Pseudomonadota > Alphaproteobacteria > Rhodobacterales > Rhodobacteraceae > JANOGU01. Next base: position 9,016 of record JANOGU010000388.1, on the reverse strand, counting down.
GCCTCACAGCAGGGCGAAGGCGGGGCCAAGAAGAAGCGCCGCCGCCGCCGTCGCGGCCGCGGCAAGGGCGGCAACGGTCAGGGCCAGTCCGGATCGATGTCGGCGATGGACGTGGTCGACGAGGACGAGGACGAGGACGAAGACGGTGAGGACGAGGGCGAGGGCGAGGACGACGGCGGCGAGGATGACCGCCCCGCCACCCCGGCCGCGGCGGAAGCAGCGCCGGTGACCGGCACCGGCACCGCCGAACCGGAACCCGCCGGCAGCGAAGGCGCAGCCGCCGCCGCGCCATCGGCACCCGTGAAGCGGACGCGGGCGCCGCGCGCGACGAAGGCGAAGCCCGGGGCGAAGGTTCCGGACAGATCCGATGCGCCGTTGGCAGAGACCGCCCAGCCCCCGGAGGCTGCGGAAGCACCCGTCACCGCGACGTCGGCCGCGGCGAAACCGGGGGCAAGGAAACCCGCCGCCGCGAAACCGGCGACGGCGAAGGCCGGAACCGGGAAGTCGGGAGCCGCGAAGTCCGGCCCTGCGAAAGCCCGAGCCGGAAAATCCGCGGCTGCCGACCCCGAACCGTCCGCTGCGCCCGAACCGGCGCGGACACCGGAAACCGCAACCGCAGCGCCCTTCCCTTCAGGTCCCGGCGATGCCCCGGCCGCTGCGACCGGCCCGATGCCAGACCCATCGGCGACCGCCGCCAGCGGTGACGCAGAGGCCGCGTCTGACCCGAAGCCGCGCCGCAAGGGCTGGTGGTCGCTCGCCCGCTGAGGCGGATCGTCCGCCGCGCCTGCGCCGCCGCCTCCGGTCCGTACACCGTCGCCCGCAGTCGTGGCGACGGTGTCGAGCCGTCACTGCGCCCACGCCAACGTGACCGCACCCTCCCCGTGACGGGGCGGCGCGGCCGCGCTAGGACTGGGCCATGTTCGGGATCGACATCATCGACGCCAGCCTCCTGCCGGCCATGCTGGTCGCGCTGGCGGCGGGGGTGCTGTCGTTCCTCAGCCCCTGTGTCTTGCCCATCGTGCCGGCATATCTCGCCTACATGGGTGGGCTGACCCTGAGCGAGGCACGGGGCGGGGCGGCCACGGCACGGCGCCGGCTCCTCCTGCCCGCGTTGTCCTTTGTGCTGGGCCTGTCCACGATCTTCCTCCTGCTCGGCTTCGCCGCCTCGGCCTTCGGCGCTCTGTTCCTGAGCTACCAGGTGGCGCTGATGCGCATCTCGGGGGCGGTGGTCATCGTTTTCGGCCTGCACTTCCTGGGCGTCTTCCGCATCCCGATCCTCGACCGCGAGGCGCGGCTGGATGCCGGCGACCGGGGCGGATCGGCCTTCGGCGCCTACCTGCTCGGCCTCGCCTTCGCCTTTGGCTGGACCCCCTGCATCGGCCCGCAACTGGGCGCGATCCTGTCGATGGCGGCCTCCGAGGCCGATCTGGCGCGGGGCACGACGCTGCTCGGCGTCTACGCCCTCGGGCTCGGCATTCCGTTTCTGCTGGCGGCTCTGTCCCTTGACCGCATGGGCGGTGTCATGGCCCGGCTAAAGCGGCACATGCGGCTGATCGAGCGGGTCATGGGCGTCCTTCTCATCGTCGTCGGCACGGCCCTGGTGACCGGCGCGTTCAGCGCCTTCTCCTGGTGGCTTCTGGAGGCCTTCCCGGCCTTGGCGACCCTCGGCTGAGCCGCCATACTCGCCGCGACGCCGCGCCGGAGGGACGATGCCGACAACCGACACGACCGCCACGGTGTTCCGGCGCAAGGTGTTCTACGTCCCGGGCTTCGACCCCTTCCCGCCGCGCCGCTACCGCGAACTGTACCGCCGCGAAGGCGCGGCGCAGGCGGCGCTGTCGGGCTATGGCCTGACGCTGCGCGGCATGCCCGGCGACGGAGGCACGACCTGGCAGGTGGAAGGGCGGTTTCCCGCCGGCCGGACCGAGGCCGAAGTCGAGGTGCTGGTCTGGTCCGACCTGGTGCAGGCGGCGATGGACCGGGGTGTCGCCGGGGCCTGGGCGCTGCTGCCGCGCACGGCCTGGACCTATCTCGCGTCGGGGGCGCTGTTCCGCCTCTTGCGCCTGCGCAAGGGGCCCGTGCTGGCCTCGGCCTATCCGGTGGCGATGCTGCTGGCGCAGGCCGGGCTCGCGCTGCTGGCCGGGCTGTTTTTCGGCCGAATGCTGGCGGCGGCCGTCCCCGGGACGGTCGGGCTGGCGCTGGCCTGGGCTGGCGGGCTGGCCACAGCAGCCGTGGTACTGGCCGTTTTCAAGCGGCTCGACCACCGGCTTTACGCCTACTACCTGCTCTACGACTACGCCTATTCGGCCCGCGACGGCGGCGCCTACCCGCCCGAACTTGCCCAGCGCGTCGCCGATTTCGCTGGCCGCCTGCGGCGCGCGCTTGACCAGCCCTGGAACGAGGTTCTGCTGATCGGTCATTCCTCGGGCGCGCATGTCGCGGTCTCGGCCCTGGCCGCGGCGCTGGCCGCCGGGCTTCCCGGGCGGCACCCGCCGGTCGCGCTGCTGACACTCGGGCAGGCGATCCCGATGGTCAGCTTCCTGCCCCGTGCCGACCGGCTGCGTGCCGACCTCGCGGCTTTGTCGCGACGGCGCGACATCACCTGGGTCGATGTCAGCGCCCCGGGCGACGGCTGTTCCTTCGCGCTCTGCGACCCGGTCGCCGTCTCCGGCGCGGCATCGGCCGACGGATGCTGGCCGCTGGTGGTTTCCGCAGCCTTCACCCGGACGCTGCGGCCGAAGACCTGGCGCCGCCTGCGCTGGCGGTTCTTCCGTCTGCACTTCCAGTATCTCTGCGCCTTCGACGCCCTGCCCGGCCAACGCTGGGACTATGACTACTTCCGCCTGACCGCCGGGCCGCGCACGCTGGCCGCGCATTTCGGTGGCCGCCCGCCGTCGCGGCAGACGGTCCGGGCCAGCCTGACGCCCCACGCCTCGACAGCGGCATGACCGCGCTGCCGCCGAAACCGGCCGCGCGGCCTGACCGGGTATCGTTCTGGCGTTACCTGCAGCTGTTCCGGGCAGACATACTGTCGGCGCAGCCGGCACGGCTCTACGGGGCCTGGATGGCGGAATACCGCACGCCGTTCTTCCGCTCCTACCTTTGCAACGATCCGGCGCTGCTGCGCCTGGTGCTGCACGAGCGGCCCGCCGACTTCCCGAAGTCCGGCCGCATCCGCGAGGGGCTTGCGCCGCTGCTCGGGCGGTCGGTGTTCCTGACCAACGGCACGGAATGGGAACGCCAGCGCCGGATCATCGACCCCGCCTTCGAGGGCGGGCGGCTGCGCGAGAGCTTCCCCGCCCTGCTGGCCGCGGCCGAGGCCGCGGCCGCCCGGATGCCCTCCGGCGCGGCCGAGATCGAGGGTTTCGCCAGCCACGCCGCGGCCGACGTGATCTTCCGCACCCTGTTCTCGATTCCGATCGAGGACGCGCTGGCCACGCAGGTCTTCGACGCCTTCCGCGACCACCAACGCAGCCAGCCGATCCTGAACCTGGCGGCGTTCCTGCGGCTGCCGGCCTGGATGCCCCGCCTGCATGGTCGCCGGGCGCGGCGGAGCGCGCGGCTGATCCGTGCCTTGATCGCGCGCCTCACCGCAGCGCGGGCCGCAGCCATCGCGGCCGGGACGGCGCCCGACGATCTGGCGACCAAGATCATGACCACAGCGGACCCGCAGACCGGGGCGCGGTTCACGACCGCCGAGATGATCGATCAAGTGGCGATCTTCTTCCTCGCCGGGCACGAGACCTCGGCCTCGGCGCTGGCCTGGGCGCTCTACCTGCTCGCCAGCCACCCCGCGGCGCAGGAACGGGCCGCAGCGGAGGCCGCGGCGCTGCCGCAGCGCCCTGCGCTCTCGGACCTCTCCACCCTGCGCTTCACCCGCGACGTCTTCCGCGAGGCGCTGCGGCTCTATCCGCCGGTGCCGATGATGGTGCGCGAGGCGCTGAAGCCGGAGACTTTCCGCGGCCGTCCCGTCCGGCCCGGCAGCCAGGTCGTGCTCAGCCCCTGGCACCTGCACCGGCACGAACGGCTGTGGGCCAACCCCGACGCCTTCGACCCCGACCGCTGGCAGACCGAGGCCGCCCGCGCCTCCGCCCGCGAGGCCTACATTCCGTTCAGCGCCGGCCCCCGCGTCTGCCCCGGTGCCGGATTCGCGATGGCCGAGGGCACGCTGCTGCTCGCCACGCTCCTGCGCCACCACCGCTTCACCACCGACCCGGCCCGCGTGCCGGTGCCGGTGGCGCATCTGACGGTGCGGGCACGGGACGGCATCCATCTGATCGCGCAGCGCCGCGAGGCGGCGCAAATTCCTTGAAACAAGGAATTTGCAAATTTCTTTCTTCAAGAAATTTGCACGGCCCCGGCGAAGCGCCGCCAGTTCAGACGTAATCCCCCCGCGTCAACCCGTATTTCGCCATCTTCTCGTTCAGCGTCCGCCGCGGCAGGCACAATTCGTCCATCACCGCGACGATGCTGCCCTTGTGCCGCCGCATGGTGTTGTCGATCAGCATCCGCTCGAAGGCTTCGACATATTCCTTCAAGGGCTTGCCCTCGGTGGTCATCGCCGGACCCGAGGCCTCGTTATCCGCCATCAGCAGGGACGCGATCGACCCCGATCCTCGCCGGTTCTGCAAGACCGCCCGCTCGGCGATATTGACCAGCTGCCGCACATTTCCCGGCCAAGGCGCCTGCAACAGCTGCGCCGCCTCCTGCGCCGTGACCTGCGGCGCCTCGCAGCCGTATTCCTCGGCAAAACCCTCGGACATCCGGGTGAACAACGTCAGGATGTCCTCGCCGCGGGTGCGCAGCGGCGGGCAGAGGATGGTCATCGCCCCCAGACGGTAGAACAGGTCGGGGCGCAGCTGCGCCTCCAGCGTCTTGTCCGGCCCGTGGCTGTTGCAGATCGCGATGACCCGGGTCTCGGGCGTGGTGCCCTGCTCGTTGATGATGGTCAGGAGCCGCGCCTGCAGGGGAGCCGGCATCGCCTCGATGTCTTCCAGCAGGAGCGTCCCGCCCCTCGCTTCCTCGACCAGCGGCAGCCCGCCCTCCTCTACCGGGCCGAACAGCTTTGCGGCCAACTGCTCCTCACCCCAGGCGGCGCAGGAAATCGAGACGAACCTGCGGCTCGCCCGTGGCCCCACGGCATGCAGCGCATGCGCGACCAGCGTCTTGCCGGTGCCGGTCTCGCCGTCGATCAGCACGTGCCCGTCGGCCTGGCCAAGATCGAGGATGTCCTCGCGCAGCCGCTCCAGCATCGGCGAGGTACCAGCCAGCTTCTTCATCACCGACCCGCCGTCGGCGAGCTCGCGCCGCAGGGCGCGGTTGTCCAGCGTCAGCCGCCGGGCCTGGGTCGCCTTCTTGGCCAGTTCGGTCATCCGGTCCGGATTGAACGGCTTTTCCAGGAAGTCGTAGGCCCCGACCCGCATCGCCTCCACCGCCATCGGCACGTCGCCATGGCCGGTGATCATGATCACCGGCAACCCGCTGTCGAGGCTCATCAGGCGCTTCAGGAACGACATCCCATCCATCCCCGGCATCTTGATGTCGCTGACGATGACCCCCGGAAACTCCGGTCCGATCCCTTTCAGCGCCTCCTCGGCCGAGGCGAAGGTCTCGGTGTCGAAGCCGGACAGCGCCAGCCACTGGCTGATCGACTGCCGCATGTCGGCCTCGTCATCGACGATCGCCACCTTCATCGCTCGGGCCATGTCTCACTCCGCTGCTTGGATGTCCTGGGTGGGAAGCGGCAGCTCGACCGTGAAGGCCGCGCCGCCGCCTTCGGAATTGCGCGCCGTCAGCCGGCCGCCGAGGTCGGCCACGATCCCGGACGAGATCGCAAGGCCGAGGCCCACGCCCTCGCCCGGCTTCTTCGTCGTGTAGAACGGTTCGAACAGGTTTTCGAGATCTCGGATGCCGTGGCCGTTGTCGCGCACCGTCAGCCGGACGGCATCGGTCTGCGTGACGGACAGTTCGATCCGCGGCTCGGCGATGCCCTTGGTCGCGTCGAGCGCATTGCGCAGCAGGTTGATCAGCACCTGCTCCAGCCGCAGCCTGTCGGCCACCACAATCACCGGCGAGCGCGGCACGGCGCGGGCGATGCGCACCACGCGAGCCTTGAGCTGCGGCTCCATCATCGCCAGCGCCGTGGACAGGGCGGCACGCACGTCCACCTCCTCGAAGGCCTCGCCGCCCTTGCGGGCATAGGACTTGAGCTGCCGGGTGATCGCCCCCATGCGCTCGATCAGATCATCAATGCGCTGGAACGAGGCCAGAGCTTCCTCGGGCCGCCTGCGCTGCAACAACAGCCGCGCGCCGGCGAGATAGGTCTTCATCGCCGCCAGCGGCTGGTTCAACTCGTGGCTGACCGCCGCCGACATCTCGCCCAGCGCCGCAAGCTTGGACGACTGCGCCAGCGTCGCCTCAGCCACGGCAAGGTCCTGGCGCACCTTCTCCCGCTCTGCGATGGCGCGTTGCAGGCGGCTGTTGAGGAGCCGCAGTTCCGCCGACTCGCGGCGAAAGCGGTTGGTCATCGTCCAGGCGCGGCGGGACAACAGGTAGAAAGCCCCGGCCAGCAGGATCGCAAAGCCCATGATCTCCAGCGCCAGAACGGTGTTCACCCGCTCGCGCACCTGATCCAAGGCGGTGAAGGCAACGATGCGCCAGCCGCGGAACGGCACCCGCGCCTCGACCCGCAGCACGCCCTGCCCGCGCAGATAGGCGTCCGGCGCCGGTCCACCCCAGTCCGCCGTGGCCTGGAAGGCGCGGCCCAGCGCGGACGGGGCGGTCTGCACCGCCAGCGCCTCGTCGATCAGAAGCCCGCGCCAGCGCGGTTCGGTCGACAGGATCACCCGGCCCTCGCTGTCGGTGACCAGCACCGCGTCGGTCAGCCCGGCCCAGGAACGTTCGTATTTGAGCAGGTCGCTCTCGACCACGATCACGCCCAGCATCCGGTTGTCCGCGTTCAGCGACCGGGCATAGGTGAAGTCCATCACCCCGCCCTCGCGCCCGCCGGAGATGAACACCGTGTCCGTTGAACGTTGCGCCTCGACAAAATAGGGCGCCTGCCGGTGCAGCGTGCCGATCAGGTTGCGGTTGGTCGCGCCCACGGCGCGGCCATCGCGGTCCAGAAGCAGGATCGAGGCGGCGCCGATCTCCTTCTGGAACGAGATCAGCCGCTGCGACGTGGCGGTGAAGGTCCCGGTCTCCAGCGCCTCGATCAGCGCCGGGTCGCGCGACAACAGAAGCGGCACGACCGAGGTGCGCTGCAACTCCGAGACAAGGTTGCCGGCGTAGAGCGCCAGCCGCACCTCGGCGCGGTTGCGCGTGGTCTCCGAGAACCGCTCGGTCAGCCAGGAGTTGGTCACCAGGACCACGGCCACCGCGGCGAGCGACGCCAACACGGCCGCGATCCGCACCCCCCAGCGGCGCGGGCGCGAAATCTCCTGCGGTGCGGGCGGCACTTGGCGGGCCGCTCCGCCAAGGTCAGGCGGCACGTCGGTCATCTTCCCGAGTCTAGGCGCAGGCGCCCGGCCGCTCAACCCTTGGGTGGCAAACCGCCGCGCACGGCGGCGTGACCCCGCGCAGGGCCGGCGGAAACGCACCGATCAAGGCTGGTCGGTCCATGTTGGTCGGCCCAATTGGTCGGGGCGACAGGATTCGAACCTGCGACCTGCGGTTCCCAAAACCGCCGCGCTACCAGCCTGCGCCACACCCCGACGCCGCCGGATGTAGCCCCTCGGCGGCCGTTCCGCAAATCATTCGGCGCAGGACCAGGCGGCCTGGAACTGGTCGATGCCCGGATGCCGCAGCACAGCGCCAGGGCCGATGCCCAGCGCCGCCGCCAGCCCGCCGTTGATCTCGAGCACGAACTGCACCCCCGCGCCGCCGTCGATCGCGGTGCGGTCCAGCGGCACGGCGTTCGCGTGCACCCGCGTGACCGTTCCGGTCATGTCGGCAAAGACTATGTCGAGCGGAATGAGCGTGTTCTCCATCCAGAACGACACCCGCCGCGGCGAGGGATAGATGAAAAGCATCCCGGCCGAGGCCGGCAGCGTCTCGCGGTGCATCAGCCCGCGTGCGGCTTCGGTCGCGTCATCGGCGACCTCGACCGAGAACCGGGCAGCACTGCCGCCGGCTAGGCGCAGTTCCACCTGATCCGCCCGGCACGCCGCCGCCGCGCCAGCAGGCGCGGCCAGCGACAGCGCCAGGATCAGGCCTGCCGTGTGGCGCTTTCCCATGCCAGAACCTGTGCCGCCATGCGCCCGCGCTTGCCATCGACTGTGCGCAGCACCACCGCCTCGCCGGGCGCGAGGTCGGCAAGGCCGGACTGCCGCAGCACCTCGACATGGATGAACACGTCCTCGCTGTGCCCGAAGACATTGGCAAAGCCAAAGCCCTTGCCCTTGTCGAACCATTTCACCCGGGCGGGCTCCAGCGGCAACGCCAAGATATCGTCACCGGGCAGCACCACCGGCCGGTCGGAAATGCCCGTCGGCGGCGGCTCGACCGCCACCACCTCGATCACCTGGATGCCGCGGCCGGTGTGCTGGATGCGGACCGAGACCAGCGAGCCGTCGGCCACCGACCCCTGCCCGAAATTGCGCAGGACATTGGCATGCAGTAGCGCATCGGATTCGAGCCCATCGGCGACGACGAAGCCAAATCCCTTCACCGGATCGAACCACTTGACCCGGCCCTGCACCACGGGCAGGACCACACCGTCGTCTGCCATACCCGAGGCACCCCCAGCGGCCCCGACACGTTGTGCGATATTCGGTCCCGTCGGCGCAAGAGGCCGTGGCGTGGAAATGCCGCCGCAGACCATGAAAATCAGGGATTGAGGCGCACGACCTGCCATCCGCCGGGCGCTTTGGTCCAGCGGAAGCGGTCGTGCAGGCGGAATGCGCCGTCGGCCCAGAACTCGATCTCGACCGGCACCAGGCGATAGCCGCCCCAGAACGGCGGCCGCGGCGGGCTGATCCCGTGGCGCGCGGTCACCTTCGCCACCTCGGCCACCAGC
>JANOGU010000043.1:0-5825 GCA_031406135.1 Rhodobacterales bacterium | reverse complement strand
GACGCGGGTGGCGGAGCACCCGCGGATCACCAGACCGTTCAGCGACGAGGGCTGGGAGGCGCTGAACGCGCTCGGCCGCAAGGTGGACGGGGCGTTGGCAGAAGGCGACGTGCGGCTGACCATGGGCGGCGAGCCGACCTTCGTCTCGATCGACGATTTCGAGGCGGCGGAGTGGAACACCGACGCCGTGGGCCCGACCAAGCGGGTGCTGGCCGACCGGCTGATCCGCCGGCTGCGCGACCGCTTCGCGCCGGGCGGCTTCCTGCACTACGGTCAGGGCAAGTGGTATCCGGGCGAGACGCTGCCACGCTGGACGTTTTCGCTGTACTGGCGGTCCGACGGACAACCGGTGTGGCAGGACCCCGCGCTGATTGCCGCGGAAGGGGCCGAGACCGGGGCCGATGCGGCCAAGGCCGAGGCGCTGCTGTGCGGGATCGCGGCCGAGCTGGAGGTGGAGGCGGCGCATGTGCTGCCGGCCTGGGAGGACCCGGCGGATTGGCTGGTGAAGGAGGCGAACCTTCCGGCCAATGTCACGCCGCAGAACAGCGAGCTGGAAGATGCCGAGGCGCGGCACCGCATCGCCATGGTGTTCAGCCGCGGCCTGACCACGCCGGTGGGCTTCGTGTTGCCGGTGCAGCCCTGGCAGGGACGGTGGCGGTCGGAGAAGTGGCAGCTGCGGCGCGGGCAGGTGTTCCTGGTGCCGGGCGACAGTCCCGTGGGCTACCGCCTGCCGCTCGGCAGCCTGCCGCATCTGCCGCCGTCGCAGTATCCCTACATCAACCCCACCGACCCGACCGTGCCCCGCGCGCCGCTGCCCCCTGCCGGAGTGCGGCGGCCGCGGCAGCGGCCGGCGCAAGGCGTGGCGCGTTTCACTGCCAGCGCCGCGCAGCAGGAACTGGTGGAACAGGGCGGCAAGGAAGTGGACGGCATGGTCCGCACCGCCATCTCGGTGGAACCGCGGGACGGGCGGTTGTGCGTGTTCATGCCGCCGATGGAGACGGTGGAGGACTACCTCGACCTTGTGCGCGCGGCGGAGGCCGCAGCCAAGCGGCTGGGGTTGCCGGTACATATCGAGGGCTACGCCCCGCCGCACGATCCGCGCCTGAACGTGATCCGCGTGGCGCCGGACCCGGGCGTGCTTGAGGTGAACATCCATCCCGCGGCCTCGTGGGACGACTGCGTCGCCACCACCGAGGCGATCTACGAGGAGGCCCGGCAGACCCGGCTCGGCGCCGACAAGTTCATGATCGATGGCCGCCATACCGGGACCGGCGGCGGCAACCACGTTGTCGTGGGTGGGGCCACGCCGAACGACAGCCCGTTCCTGCGCCGGCCGGACCTGCTCAAGTCCCTGATCCTGCACTGGAACCGGCATCCGTCGCTGTCCTACCTCTTCGCCGGGCTGTTCATCGGGCCGACCAGCCAGGCGCCGCGGATCGACGAGGCGCGGCACGATTCGCTCTACGAGGCGGAGATCGCGCTCGCCCAGATCACCCCGGGGGGTCAGGTCTTTCCCTGGACGGTGGACCGGCTGCTGCGCAACCTCCTGACCGATGTCACCGGCAACACCCACCGGGCCGAGATCTGCATCGACAAACTCTTCTCGCCCGACGGCCCCACCGGGCGGCTGGGGCTGGTGGAATTCCGCGGCTTCGAGATGCCGCCGAACGCGCGGATGTCTCTGGCGCAGCAGCTGCTGGTCCGGGCACTGGTGGCGCGGTTCTGGGCGGCGCCGGCCGACGGGCCGCTGGTGCGCTGGGGCACCGCGTTGCACGACCGATTCATGCTGCAGCACCATGTCTGGGCGGATTTCCTCGACGTGCTCGCCGACCTGCGCGCGCAGGGCTTCGACCTCGACCCCGCCTGGTTCCAGGCGCTGGCCGAGTTCCGCTTCCCGTTCTGCGGCGAGGTCGAGGCGGAAGGCGCGCATCTGGAGTTGCGCATGGCGCTGGAGCCCTGGCACGTGCTGGGCGAGACCGGCGCCATCGGCGGCACGGCGCGCCACACGGATTCGTCCACCGAGCGGCTGCAGGTGAAGCTGACCGGGGCCGAGCCGGGTCGCTACACGGTGACCTGCAACCGCCGCACCCTGCCGTTGCAACCCGCCGGAAACGGCGCCGCCATCGCCGGGCTGCGCTACAAGGCCTGGCAACCTTCCTCGGCGCTGCATCCGACCATCGCGCCGCACACGCCGCTGGTGTTCGACATCTATGACACCTGGTCGGGCCGCGCGGTGGGGGGCTGCACCTACCACGTGATGCATCCGGCGGGGCGCAGCTACGACACTTTCCCGGTCAACGGCAACGAGGCCGAGGCCCGTCGCCTGTCGCGGTTCGAGCCGCATGGCCACACGCCGGCCGCCTACACGCCGGTCCGCGAGGCGCCGCATCCGGAGTTTCCGATGACGCTGGACCTGCGCCGCCCGGCGGGGCTGTGACCGTGACGCCGCTCCCTTGGGCGGAGGACACCGTGGCCAACCTGGTCGCCGACTACCGGCCGCTGCCGGATGCCGCCGACGAGATGATGGGACCGGACGGGATGCGCCCGGTCTGGCGCGGGTTCGTCGCCGGCCTCGCCGCGCTGGGCCCGGCCGAGCGGAACACCCGCTTTGCCCGCGCGGCCCAGTACTTGCGCGACGCGGGCGTGTTCTTTCGCCAGTATGGTGAGGGCGGATCGGACGAGCGCGACTGGCCGCTGAGCCCGGTCCCGGTGATCCTGCACGAGGCGGAATGGGCAGTGCTGGAGGCGGGTCTCGTGCAGCGCGCCGACCTGCTGGAAGCGGTGATGGCCGACCTCTACGGCCCGGCGCGGCTGGTGGCCGACGGCCACCTGCCCGCCGCCGTGGTGGGGCGCAACTCGGAATGGCTGCGGCCGCTCGTCGGCGTGGTGCCACGATCAGGCCACTACCTGCATTTCATCGCCTTCGACATCGCCCGCAACCCGGACGGCACCTGGCGCGTGCTCGGCGACCGGACGCAGGCGCCGTCCGGCGCTGGCTTTGCGCTGGAAAACCGGGTCGCCACCAGCCGGGTCTTTCCCGAAGCGTTCCGCGCCGCGCATGTGCACCGTCTGGCGGATTTCTTCCGCCGTTTCCGCGATGCGCTTGATGCCTACCGCACGCATCGCGACAGCCGGCCCGCGATCCTGACGCCGGGACCGCTGAACGATAGCTACTACGAGCATGCCTATCTGGCGCGGTACCTCGGCTTCTCGCTGGTCGAGGGCGAGGACCTGATGATCGAGAACGGCCGCGCGCTCCTGCGCACGGTCGAAGGGCCGCGGCCGGTGGACGTGCTGTGGCGCCGGCTGGACGGCGCCTTCGCCGACCCCATCGAGCTTGACCCGAAGTCGCAGATCGGCACGCCGGGGCTTTTGTCCACGCTGCGCGCGGGAAGCCTGACCACGGTGAACGCGCTGGGCTCGGGGCTGCTGGAGACGCGCGCCTTCCTCGCCTTCCTGCCGCGCATCGCCCGCGCGGTGCTGGGCGAGGACCTGGCGATCCCCAACGTTGCGACCTGGTGGTGCGGCCAGCCGGCCGAACGCGCCGAGGTCGAGGCACGCGCGGCGGAAATGACGTTCGGGCCGGCGCTTTCCCCGCGCCTGTTCGACGCCGTGCATCCCACGTTGCAAGGGGACGCGCCGCAGGTGGCCGACTGGCTGGCCCGCGACCCCCAGGCGCTGGTCGGGCAGGAAAGGGTGCGGCTGTCCACGACGCCGGCCTGGGGCGAGGCCGGCCTGACCCCGCGACCGATGAGCCTGCGCATCTTCCTGGCCAGAACCCCGGACGGCTGGATCGCGATGAAGGGCGGCTACGCGCGGATCGGCCGCGGCGAGGGGGCGGACGTGCTGGCAATCCAGGCGGGCGGCTCGGTTGCCGATGTCTGGGTCGTTTCCGACACGCCGGTATCGACACATTCGATGATCGAGCCGGTGGTCAGCCGGCCGTTCCGGACCCCGCTGCCGGCCCGGGCGGCGGACAACCTGTTCTGGCTCGGGCGCTACGTCGAGCGGGCGGAGACGGCGACGCGGCTGGCGCGCGCCTATCACCGCCGGCTGGCCGAAAGCGGCGGCGAGACGCCGCTTCTGGCCGAGATCGCCGCGCATCTGGCCACCCAGGGGATCGACGCGCGGACCATGGCGCCGGCGCTGGCCGACCGGCTGGACCACGCCCGCGACTGCGCCGCGCGGCTGCGCGAACGCTTTTCCGGCGACGGCTGGCAGGCGCTGACCCGGCTGTCGGCGCTGGCGCACCGGATGGTGGAGACGGTGCAGCCCGGCGACGACGCGGCCCGCGCGCTGTCGGCGCTGCTGCGCCGGATCGCGGGGCTGGCGGGGCTGGTGCACGAGAACATGTACCGCTCCACCGGCTGGCGGTTCCTGAGCATCGGCCGGGCGCTGGAGCGGGCCGACGCCATGGCCGCGGCGCTGCAGCACTTCGCCGGGCCAAAGGCGCCGGACGGCAGCCTCGATCTGGTCATCGAGATCGGCGACAGCGTGATGACGCACCGCCGCCGGTTTCCGGTGGGGGTGGGCCGCGAGACGGTGGTGGACCTGCTGGCGCTTGACGACGACAACCCGCGGGCGCTGCTTTACCAACTCACCGAACTGAAGCGCGAGATCGGGCGGCTGCCGGGCGAGGGGCGCGACGGGCCGATGGGGGACCTGACGCGGCTGATGCTGCTGGCCCACACCGGACTGGCGGTGAAGCGGCCTGAGGCGGTGGATGCCGCGGCGTTGGCCGAGACCCGGGCGGCGCTGGCGCGGGTGTCGGACCTGCTGGCGAAGCGGTATTTCGGGTGATCTACGACATCGCGGTCCGCCTGCGCTATGACTACGAACCGCCTGCGCTGGCGGGGCGGAACCTGCTGCGGCTGCGGCCGCTGGACCTGCCCGGGCGGCAGCGGGTGATGCTGGCCGACGTGGCGGCTGCGCCGCGACCGCAGGAACGCACCGACCGGACGGATTTCTTCGGCAACGCGGTGACCGAGATGGTGCACCGGCAGTCGTCGGCGCGCACCGACTTCACGCTGCGCGCGCGGGTCGTGCGGCTGGCCGAGCCCGCCGCGCTGGACCTGTCGCCGCCGCTGGCCGGGATGGCCGCGGATCTGGCCGCGTCGCAGACGCTGTCGCCCGACGGGCCGCATCACTTCACCGCCGCCTCGCCCCGGGTGCCCGCCGATCCGGCGATCGCAGCCTTTGCGCTGGACAGCGCCCGGCACGCCACCTCGGCCGCGGCGGCGGTCGCGGCGCTGGGGATCGCGCTGCACCGGCGCATGGTCTTCGACGCCCGTGCGACGACGGTGGACACACCGGCGGCGCTGGCCTTTTCCCTCGGCCGCGGCGTGTGCCAGGACTTCGCGCATATCATGCTGTCGGGGCTGCGCGCGCTGGGGCTTCCGGCGGCCTATGTCTCCGGCCTGCTGAGCACCGCCCCGCCACCGGGACAGCCGCGGCTCGACGGCGCGGACGCGATGCATGCCTGGGTGCGCGCCTGGTGCGGCTGGCGCATGGGCTGGGTGGCGTTCGACCCGACCAATGCCTGCCCAGCGGGCGAGGGGCATATCGCCGTCGCTCTGGGCCGCGACTACGACGATGTGGCGCCGGTGCAGGGCGTCCTGCGCGCGACGGGGATGGCCGAGACCAGCCAGGCCGTCGACGTGGTGTCGGCAGTCTAGAGCTTGTCTCTGCCGTCTGGATTCAATGGCGCGAGTCAAACCCCGCGCCCCGGGCTTGACCCGGGGCCTCACCTGCAACCGGCGCCGCCTGTGAGGCAGGAGGCCCCGGGTCAGGCCCGGGGCGGGCTTTCGTGGTTTTGTTTGGGCGCG
>JANOGU010000354.1:0-4105 GCA_031406135.1 Rhodobacterales bacterium | reverse complement strand
CGCCACCGAGGGGCTGCGCCGCGAATCCGTCCACGTTACCCGGATGCGCCTGGGCGAGGGCCTGGTGGGCCGCGTTGCCCGCACCGCGACCGCGGTGAACACCGCCAATGCGCCGGCCGAGAAGGGCTTTCGCTACATGCCGGAGACCGGGGAGGAGCTCTATTCCTCGTTCCTCGGCGTGCCGATCCAGCGGGTGGGCGAGCGTCTTGGCGTCCTCGTCGTGCAGTCCAAGGACGCGCGGACCTATTCCGACGACGAGATCTACGCGCTGGAAGTGACCGCCATGGTGCTGGCCGAGATGACCGAGCTCGGCGCCTTTTCCGGCGACGACGGCCGCGGCGCGCGCCACCGCCAGCCGGTCCTGTTCCGCGGCGGCGCCGGCCAGGAGGGTGCCGCGGAGGGCCGGGTCTGGCTGCACGAGCCGCGCGTGGTGGTCACCAATCCGGTCGCCGACGACCCGCTGACCGAGATCGACCGGATCCGCGGTGCGGTCTCCGAACTGCGCGTCTCGATCGACGACCTGCTCGAGGCGGAAAGCCTCGACAAGGACCAGAAGCAGGTCCTCGAAGCCTACCGCATGTTCGCCAATTCCCGCGGCTGGCTGCGGCGGATGGAGGAGGACATTGCCCGCGGCCTGTCGGCCGAGGCGGCGGTGGAAAAGGAACAGTCGGCGGCACGGGCAAGGTTCGAACAGGTGCCCGACGCCTATCTGCGCGAACGGCTGCAGGACCTCGACGACCTGTCGAACCGTCTGCTGCGCATCCTGACCGGACAGGGCCAGGATACCGGCGCCGAAATGCCGGAGAACCCCATTCTCGTCGCCCGCAACATCGGACCCGGAGAGCTTCTCGACTATGGTCGCAAGCTCAAGGGCGTGGTGCTGGAGGAGGGCTCGGTCGGCAGCCATGCCGCCATCGTCGCCCGCGCGCTGGCGATCCCGCTGGTGATCCACGCCAGCCGCATCACCACCGAGGCGCTGAACGGCGACGCGATCCTGGTGGATGGCGACGCCGGGCTGGTCCATCTGCGGCCCGAGGACACGGTCGCCGCGGCCTTTCGCGACAAGATCGCGATGCAGGCCAAGGCGATGGAACGCTACGCCGGCCTGCGCGACCTGCCGGCTGTGACGCGCTGCGGCACCACCATCGGCCTGCACATGAACGCCGGGCTGATGGCCGACCTGCCGTCGCTGGCGGGGTCCGGCGCCGAAGGGGTGGGCCTGTTCCGTACCGAGCTGCAGTTCCTGATCCGCAACCAGATGCCCAAGCGCGAGGAGCTGGTCCGGCTCTACACCCGGGTGATGGAGGCTGCCGGCGGAAGGCGCGTCGCCTTCCGCACGCTCGACATCGGCTCGGACAAGGTGCTGACCTACATGAAGCCGCAGGACGAGCCGAACCCGGCGATGGGCTGGCGGGCGATCCGGGTCGGGCTGGACAAGCCCGGGGTCCTCAAGATGCAGGCCCAGGCATTGATCCGCGCCGCCGCCGGGCGGCCGCTGACGCTGATGTTCCCCTTCGTCACCGAGCATGCCGAGTTCCGTGCCGCCCGCGCCATCGTGCTTGACCAGCGGGACCGCGAGGCCGGCCTCGGCCATCCGGTGCCCGCGAGCCTGGAGATCGGCGCCATGCTGGAGACGCCCAGCCTCGCCTATGCGCCCAGGGGGTTCTACGCGGAGGCCGATTTCGTCTCCATCGGCGGCAATGACCTGAAGCAGTTCTTCTTCGCCGCCGACCGCGAGAACGAGCGCGTGCGCCGCCGCTACGACGTGCTGAACGCCTCGTTCCTGAGTTTCATCGAAGTGATCGTCGCCCGCTGCGCCGAGACCGGGACGCCGCTGAGCTTCTGTGGCGAGGATGCCGGCAAGCCGGTGGAGGCGACCTGCTTCGCGGCCCTGGGCTTGCGCATGCTGTCGATGCGGCCGGCCTCGATCGGGCCGGTCAAGGCGCTGTTGCGCCGGGTGAATCTTCCCGCGCTCTACATCGTCATCGACAGCGCCCGCGCGGCCGGCGCGGAAACCGTGCGGCCGGCGGTGATGGAGCATCTGGCGGGGCTGCCGGAGTAGGTGAGGATCGCCGGGTTGACCCCGGGGATTGCGGAGAAATCCGTGATGGGGCTTGTCGGACATCTGTCGGGCATCTGTCGGGCATCTGTCGGGTTTCCGTCCCGACACCGGGACCGGCGGCGTTCACCATGGCGGGCGAAGCGGCGGGGTGAACCCCGCCCTACCGCGGTGGCAGGCCCAGCGCCTGCCGCAACGCGGCATTGGCGCGGGTCTGCCAGCCCTTGCCGTCCGCCTTCAGGCGGGCGAGGACGTCGGGGTCGAGGTGCAGGGTGACGCGGCGTTTCCGTTCGGCCTCGGGCAGGGGCGGCCGGCCGAGCTTGCCGTGGGCCTGCAGGATGGCGACGAGGTCGGGGAAGTCCCAGACCGGGCGGGCGCGGGCGAAGTCCTCGTCGGTCCATTCGGGATTCTCCTCATCCGGCTCATCCGGGCGGAGGCGGCGGAAGGGGGCGGGGTCCTCGGCGAGGCCCGGCTGGGGATCAGGTTTCAAGTCGGTTCTTCTGGCCATTTCCGGCGTTCCCTCGGATTGGCGCGGCGCAGGCTGATGACCCGCACTCCGCCCGCGCGCGGGGTGAAGATCAGGACATGCAGCCGCCCGTCGAGCATGCCGATGGCCCGGAAGCGCGGCTCTCCATAGTCGCGCCGCAGGTCGGGCCGAATCTCCGCCCTGCCGAAGTCGAACCGCTCGGCAGCGGCGAAGTCGATACCCCGGTCCCGCAGCGTGCGTTGACGTTTGGCGTCGTCCCAGTCCCACATTTATGTGCATACATTATGTCAGGGGGTCTGGGAAGAGGATAGCGGGAGGATGGTTAACGGGGGGATGGCGGGTGGGGGGGAGTCGGGGCAAGCCCTGACATGCGGGAGATGGCCGGGCGAAGGCCGTGTTACCGAACTGGCCGACGACCGGGCGCGCGCGCCGGTCGGTGGGAAATCGGGAGAGAAGGATAGGCGCTCAGGTGCGCCATGAATACGCACCCTACGGATCGCTTGCTTTCGAGAGGTAAGTTCGTCAATAAATGACGGAGATGCGTAATCTGGGAGATATCGGTGTCCGATCAAGCAGATGATTCAGGCGCGCCAGCGTCAAGTCTGGCTCGGCAGGCAACCGAGTTGGCTAGAGCAATTCCGGTTTACCAAGACGCCTTTCAACCCATGATGCAGGAAGCTGGCAGGGCGCTTTCGGTTGTGGGAAGGGCAGTTAATGTCGCAATTGCCCCAATAAGAGGTCTTGTTTGGGGTGCAGAAAGGGTCGAAGATTGGCTGGCCACTAAAGTCGCGGCAAAACTTGAACTGAAACCAGTTGGCGAAATCGTTGCGCCTGACTTGACGGTCGCTGGACCGCTGATCGAAGCGCTTAGGTTCAATGGCCACAAGCCTGAATTAAGCGAGATGTATGCAAGCCTACTTGCTGGTTCCATGCAGACTTCTACGCAGCACATGGCGCATCCGACCTTTGTTGAAAAGATTCGGTCGATGACGACGCTTGACGCAAAAGTTTTTGAGTTTATTGCAGAAAACGACCCTCTGCCAACGATCGAGGTCGCAATCGAGACGGCTGGAGTTGTAGGCACTGCGTCCCTTGCCCCTTTTGTCAATAATCAGCTCTTTGGAGTTGCCAAATCCCTTGGCTTTCCGCCGGAGAAGTTGATCAGTGTTATGCAAAGCTCCCTAGAGAACCTTGAAGACCTGTCTCTAATTAAGTTGGTTGAGAGCAAGTTTCTGACTTCTGAAGATCATCTACGAGAATACCTGAGTATAGAAAATGGAACAATTTGTCAAGCCTTCCGAGAGTTGGATGCCGAGGGAAGCCGAAGCCACGTCTTCCGTCGAGGCTATGTAGCCATTACACAAATCGGTCGGAATTTCCGGTCAATCACTTCAATGTAGTTTCTGCAGAGGTATCATTAAGGAACGTCTGAAAAACCTGCCACTCCCTGCGTGATCTGGTAGGCTTGGGCATCCCTGCAAGGAGCCCTTCCGATGCCGAAGCAGCCAGCCTTTCCCGGCCTTCGTGATGCGATGAAGAAGAAGCTCACGCGGCGGGAG
>JANOGU010000337.1:0-3905 GCA_031406135.1 Rhodobacterales bacterium | reverse complement strand
GCTGCTGCTGTTCGGCTCCAACGGCCGGTTCTATACGCTGCCCTGTGCCAACCTCCCCGGCGGGCGCGGCATGGGCGAGCCGGTGCGGCTGATGCTGGACCTGCCGAACGAGGCGGCGGTGGTGGAGGTGCTGGTCTTCCGGCCCGGAGAGAAACTGCTGGTCGCCTCCTCCGACGGCGACGGGTTCGTGGTGCCGGCCGAGGAGGCGCTGGCGCAGACCAGGGCCGGCAAACAGGTGCTGACTTTCCGTGACGGCGCCAAGGCCGCTTTGGCGCGCGTGGTCCGGGGCGATCACATCGCGGTGGTCGGCGACAACCGCAAGCTGCTCGTCTTCCCGCTTTCAGACCTGCCGGAGATGGCGCGCGGCAAGGGGGTGCGGCTGCAGAAATACAAGGACGGCGGCCTCTGCGATGCGACCACGTTCACGCTCGCGCAGGGCCTCGCCTGGAAAGACCCCGCCGGCCGCACCCGCACCGAGACCGATCTCGCCGAATGGCTTGCCGCCCGCGCCAGTGCCGGCCGCATGGCCCCGCGGGGGTTCCCGCGGGACAACCGGTTCAATTGATCAGCCGACCAGCATTTCGGCCAAGCCCCTTTCGCAAGCCAGACGATCAACGGCACCGAGTCGGCCCAGTGCCCGCAGAATCAATTCGTTCGGCAGAGTAGTCAGGCGCCACCGCAGGATGCACGGGACTTTCAGCCCAGCGATCTCCAGGTCAGTCAGGGCAATGTCGCTGGGCCACCGGGTTGCTTTGGCGGTAGTCACCATCGCGACCAAGGTGGACCCATTCGCGGAATTGAAACCTCGGGACGACACGACCACCGCCGGTCGCCGCTTGAGCAGGGCTTGTTCAGCGAATGGGAATGGAACCACGGCGGTCTGGAATCGGTCAAAGATCACGGAACGCCTCTTCGTCCTCGGGGCTGTTCCACTCCGAGAAGAGCAGCGAGGAGGACGCGAGGTAGTCATCCGCGCGGTTCAACAGCCGCAAAGGGACGACGTCGCCGCGCCGGGTCCTGAACCACTTGTTCCAGATATCCTTCATCGGACCGACCGGGATGATCGCGTCGGGAAGGCGCCCGTCTTTGCCGCGCTTCATGCGACGCCAGACACCGGCCACACCATCGACCTCGACCATCACCTCGCCTTCGGGCGGCAGTTCACCCAAGCGATCCAGAAGGTCACGGCCGGGAAGATGCTTGAACCAGATTGCGTGGTCCTGGATTGAAACCTGCGCCGACATTTGGAGGGTCCTCTTGGTTTAGCTTGGACCCCGGTATAACCCCAGTCCTAGTGGGTGTCAATGGACATCAAATGACCCCCAGTAGACCCCGCTTTGCGCTCGGACACTGCGAACCAACCGGTTCAACTGATTGCGGCGCCGCGCGGTGCGTTAACCCGTGGCATTCCTTACCAGATTCCTAATCGAATCGCGCAACCCACGGAAATCAAACGACCCGCCAGGCGTCCCACCGTGTGACGCTCCGCCTCCCGCCTGCTCAGACCCGTTGCACGTTAAGCCACACCCCCCCCTCCGGCCGCAACGTCAGGATCATCACCGGCCGGGGCTCCTTGCCCGGCACGCGGGTGAAGCGAAAGCGGGCGAGCAGGGTGGCGAGGATGATGACCGCCTCCTGCAAGGCGAAGTTCTGGCCGATGCAGACGCGGGGGCCGTCGCCGAAGGGCAGGTAGGCGAAACGCTCGATGGCGCGGGCGTCGGTGAACCGCGAGGGGTCGAAGCGGTCGGGGTCGGGCCAGAGCGCATGGTGGCGGTGCAGCGCGTAGATCGGCAGGACCACGGTGACGCCCCGCCGCACCTCGCGGCCCATCAGCACGTCGTCGGCCATGGCGGTGCGCGACAGGAAGGCGGCGGGCGGATACATCCGCAGCGCCTCATCGACGATGCGGCGGACCAGCGGCAGGGCGGCGATGTCGGCGGGCGTGGCCGCCCGGTCGCCAAGCGCCGCCTGCGCCTCGGCACGGGCCGCGTCCTGCACCTCCTGATCGAAGGCGCAGAGATAGAGCGACCAGGCCAGCGTCAGCGCCGTGGTCTCGTGCCCCGCGACGATGAAGGTCAGCAGGTTGTCGCGCAGTTCTGCCGTGGTCATGCGGCGGCCGGTCTTCGGGTCTTCTCCGGCCAGCAGCAGGTCCAGCAGGTCCGGCACCGGCCGCGCCCCGGCCGCACGGCGCCGCTCGATGGCGACGTCGGCCATCCGTTTCATCTCGCGCATCGCCGGGCCGGCCAGCAGGCGCCCGGGCCGCGGCACCCAGGCCGGGGCGCCGAGGATGTCGAGCACCGAGACCTTGGCGGTGGAGGCGATGTAGCTCTCGATGGCGCGGTGCACCGCGGCGCGGTCGAAGGCTCCCTCGCCGCCGCCGGAGAAAGTGACGTCGGCGATCACCTCGAAGGTGGTGGTCACCATCTCGTCGAAGAGGTCCGCCGCGCGGCCCGCCGCCGACGCGATCCGGTCCGAGGCCCGCTCCGCCGCCGCCGTCATCACCGGACCCAGCGCCGCGACATGGCGGTGGCTGAACACCGGGGCCGCGGTCCGCCGCTGCCACATCCACTCCGCGCCTTCGGCCACGAACAGGCTGTCGCCGATCGCCGGCTCCAGGATCAGCTTGGTGACCACCGACTTGGGGTAGCTTTCCACGTTCTCGCGCAGGATGCGGCGCAGCGCCTCGGGCGCCATCACCATGTGCCAGCGCTTGCCGGTGCGGCCCGAGATCATCGGCATCCGCGTGGCGATCTCGGGCACCAGTTCCAGCACGTTGCGCCGGCCGGCGCGCAAGCTGCCCCAGACCCCGAGGGGCGTGTTGCTGAGCGGGACCCGCGCGGGGACGGGCCGGCTGTGGGGGACTGCGGTCATCACGATAGGGATATAGGTACCCGCCCGCCCACGGCAACGCGGTCGGGCCGGTTGCGTGGCTCTGCGGCAAGCGCTATGCGAAGCGGAGCCCCGAGGAAGGACTTCCATGCCCGTTCGCCGCGCCCTTGCCCTTGTCCTGTGCCTCGGCCTTCTTGCCGGCTGTGCCAAAACCACGGACGTGACCGAACCGAAGCAGGACCTCGGCGACTTCTCGCTGGGGTTCGCGGTGGTCAACACCTCCGCCGACAAGAAGGTGCCGATCTCGCGCGAGGCCAGCGACGAGGAATGGGAGGCGGCGCTGATCCGGGCACTGGAGGCGCGTTTGCGCCGCTACGAGGGGGCGAAGACCTACCACATCGGAATCGCCCTGGACGGCTGGGCGCTCGGCCCCCCCGGCGTGCCGGTGGTGCTCAAGCCGAAGTCGATCCTCGTCGGGTCCGCGGTGATCTTCGACGACGCCACGCAGACGCAGCTCAACGAAAAGGGCTTCCAGATCTCTTCCTTCGAGCGGGGTGGAACGACCGACTCGTTCATCGGCTCCGGCCTGACCCGTACCAGACAGGAACAGATGGATGAGCTGGCCTTCGTCTTCGCCAAGCGGCTGGAGCTGTGGCTTTACGAGAACCGCGACTGGTTCGGAGTCGCGATGCAGCGTCCCCGGACAGCGCCGGCGCCGACCGTGGTCTCGAAACCCTGAGCCCCCCCGGCCGCAAGGCCGCTTGATGTTCCGCAAGCTTCTCGACCGCGGCGAGGCGGGCGACAACCTCGGCGCCTGCGTCGTGTCGAAGATCATCGCGTGACACCCGCGAGTTGGGCTGCGCGGTCGATAATCTCCGTATCGACATAACGCTTGTTGAACTCTTCGGCCAGTGTCTTTCCCAGTTCTTCGCCGCCTGCGCCGAGGGTTCTTGCGATGGTGATCACGTTGTAAGGCATTTGGGGGTTCCTCTTCACTGCTTGTAGTTGACTCTCTGCGTGGGATTTCCCGGAAGAATCCCCGTTGATCGGTTTCGTCGGGTCAGTCTTGAACCAGC
>JANOGU010000305.1:0-2501 GCA_031406135.1 Rhodobacterales bacterium | reverse complement strand
CGAGCACGTTGATGAAGCGCGTCGTGCGGGTCAGGCCCAGGTTCTTCGCGGTTTGCTCGGCGCCCGCGCGGGCGGCCTGAACGTCCAGGCGTTGCTGCAGGGCGGTTTGCTCCACGTCGGGCAGGTCCAGCGGGCTCGCGGGCAGGTCGGGCAGGCGTTCGGGCAGCGTGAAGGCGGCCTGCTCGCCCCAGGCGCCCATCATGCGCGTGAGTTTTTCGCGGGCGCGGGTCTGGGCCTGCACCGCCAGTGCCAGGTTGAGTGCGGCATCGGCATAGAAGCTTTGCTCGCGGGCCTGGTTGAGCTTGTTCCAGTTGCCCACGGCCGCCATGCGGCGGGCCAGTTCGGCGCCGGCCTCGGCGGCGTCCTGCACCTGGCGCCTGTAGCGCACGGTTTCATCGGCGCCCACGGCCAAGTAATACGCCTTGCGGGTGTCACCGGCCACGCTGAGCACCTGCGCGACGGCCTGGCGCTGGGTCTGTTCGAAGCGCCGCTGCTCCATCGGGCCGACCAGAGGCATGGCCAGCAGGCGCGCCAGGTTGACATGAAGGCCGCGCTCCAGCTCGACTTCCGTTCCGCGTTTCAGGCGGCTGAACGTGAAGCCGGGGTTGGCCAGTCGGCCAACCTGTACTCGGTCCGCGTCCGAGATGCCGAGCTCGAAGAACGACGCCTGCAATCCCCGGTTGTTGAGCAGCGCCACCTGCACCGCATCGTCGGCCGACAAGGGCTTGGACAGCAGTTCGGCGACCCGTTGCTGCAAGGCCTCGCGGGCCGCGCCGGAGCGCGCCCAGACCAGCTCTTTGCCGAGCCGCTCCTTGGCGGCCTGCTGCACCGGGCCGAAGCCGCCGTCGGGGCTGAGCCCGGCGCAGCCGGCGAGGTTCAGCGCGGCGGCGGCGATCCACAGGCGGGGTGCCCGACTGGAGAACATCATCATGTTCTTCATGGCTTGCTGTGGCCGCCGTGCCCGTGAGGCGAGGCCGCGGGGCCCGGTGGTGGCGTCGGATGCTGCGCTTTCTTCGCTGGCATCGAGGCCGCCGGCCGGCTGGCCGAAGCGCCCGGCTCCTGGGCTTCACGGGCATAGGCGCGCCAGCCGCCGATGCGTTCGGTCAACTCGTTCGCGTCGCGCCAGGAAGAGAGTGGCTCATCCGCAAAGGCGCGGTACGGGCCGAACACGGAGACATAGGTCAAAGGTCGGACATGCGCCTTGGCGTTGCCGGGGTCGGGGGCCGCGGCCAGCGCCGGCCCGTTTTTGGCGGGCGCCTGCGCGGGTGCGGGCAGGCTGAGCAGACAACAGAACGCAAGCAGCGCCTGCTTCGGCAGGTGCCGCACAGAAAGTGCAATGAACATGAAAACCTCGCTGAATGGACGGATGGAGCGTCCGCGCGCACGGGGGCGCGCGGCTCGTCACATGCCGCTCGCGAGCGAGGAACGGCCGGCCCTGGGACAGGCCGAGGCGTTCCCGCGCTGCGGGCGCTTCAGGCGAGGTTCAGGCGGGGAGGGCGTTCAAGGCCGCCGACGGTCACGCCCGCCGGGGCCGCTTCTTCGGGCACCGCGAGCGCCGCATCGGCGCCCGGGAGCGAAGGAAGCATGGCCTGCGGCGCCGTCATTCCGGCGCCCAGGCAGCAAGAGGCACAGGCACTGCAGCTGACCTTGGTGGCTGCGCCGGCCTTGCCCGCTTTCGCAGGCTGGGCATCCGTTGATGAGGCGAACTTCAGCGGCTGACCGTCGCCCGTGTCGGAGGCCGACGCGGCATTCGATGGCACCGCGTGATGATCGCCGCCAGGCGAATCGGGCGCCGCCGCGTGGTGGTCGGCCGGGTGCCCGTCGCTCGCAGCGCGCTGCGAACCCGGCGCCCCATGGTGCCCCGGCCCGCAATGGGTCATCGTGACCGACGCCATTCCCTGAACGGGAAGGGCGACCGCCACACAGACCATCAACAGCAAGTGCAAGCGGCGCAACATGATCGCAGTCTAGACCACACCGAGTCAGCGCGGCAAGCTCGGGTCTTGGCCGGGGTCTTGGGGGCCGGCCTTCGGGGCTTGGTCTCGCGGCAGCGGCGTCCCGCGCGACGCCTACAATTTCCGGCCACGCGCTTGATCGCGCATCCGAAAGATCGTCACCCATGAGCACCGAACCGCCCGCCGCCGCCCACGACCTGTCCCACATCGCCGCGCGCGACAAGGCCGAGATCCTGGCGCAGGCGCTGCCCTACATCCGCAAGTTCCACGGCAAGACCATCGTCATCAAGTACGGCGGCAATGCGATGACCGACCCCGGCCTGCAGCAGGACTTTGCCGAAGACGTGGTGTTGCTCAAGCTGGTGGGCATGAACCCGGTGGTGGTGCACGGCGGCGGCCCGCAGATCGAGACCGCGCTCGCCCGCCTCGGCATGAAGGGTACGTTCGTTCAGGGCATGCGCGTGACCGACGCGGAGACCATGGACGTGGTCGAGATGGTGCTCGGCGGCCAGGTGAACAAGGAGGTCGTCGAACTGATCAACCAGG
>JANOGU010000301.1:0-2402 GCA_031406135.1 Rhodobacterales bacterium | reverse complement strand
AGACAGCCGATGACATCATCGCCCGCGAACGCCGTGCGCTTGATGCCCTCGACGAAATCAGGGGAAATCGGTAGCAACCGTCTGACTCAGAACACTAGGCCATGTCGTAGGTGGCGCGGTAGAGAGAGCCTATCGTCGTACCGACTTCTTGGATCAGCGGCGTGCGCTGCTTGAGCGCTGGACGCATCACGTCGTTGGGCGGTTACCCTAATTCAGCCAAATGATGGTCTCAGGCAATCAAAGCCTTGAAATATCATCCCGGGATATTCATCGAACCCCTATCCGAGAGCGGCTCCGGTCGGCTTCGACGCCCGCGATGGCCTTTTTCTGGGTCTATGAGCGGCTTCGGTCGATGGTTGTCGGGGCCGTCGCGCCCCCGGGTTCGTTTTTGGCAGGTCCTGGAGGCGGGCAGTCGCCTCTTGCGTATGACAACGGGCCGCCCGCGGGCGTTTTCGGTTTCATAGGCGGGGCCGGTGCCGGGCAGCTACGGATCGGCCCAGTGCAGGGCCATGATCCTGGGCCAGAGCATCGACCAGAACGGTGCCGCGGCTGAGGACAGCGCCAGCGTCATCCGTCGCCCCGAGATCACCATCCGGGCACCCGCGCGCAAAACCCTCTCGCGCAGGCGGCGCAGGCTCCATCCCGTTCCGGTCGCCTTTTCCATGGCGCGGCGGGCGATGTGCATGATCTGGTAGGCGAGACAGGCGACAAGCAGCCGGACCTCGTTGCAGGCGAAGGCATCGATGGCCGGCGTTCTGGATTTCGGCACCTTGCCGCGCAGGTGCGATTTCGCGCGGTTGGTCGACGACAGCGCCGGTGCCAGCACGTCTTTCAACTCGCCCATATGCCCTTCGGCCTTGCCACGCTCGCGTTAGTGGGCCAGCACCTCGTGGCGCAGTTTCGCGGTCCAGCCGAGAGAGGTGACCAGGAAGAAGCGATCCAGCAGGAGATCGTCGGCGCGCTCCTTGACGACCAGGATCACGCGGCGCGGCTTGTCCCAACTGTCGGCCTGATACCGCAATTCATAGAGCCAGGTCCGGGGCTCAGCCGGACGGCGCCCCGGCGGACGCTTCAGGCACGGCTCGGCCAGCCGGTCCAGCACGGGATTGGCGCGCAACCGCGAGACATAGTCGATCCCGCGTGCATCAAGGCCCGCCAGCAGCGCGGCCGAGGGGAACCCTGCGTCGATGCGCACCATGGCCACGTCGCAGAAGGTTTTCCGCGCCCGGTCAACGACGTCGAGGATCACATCGAGCGCGCCGTCCGCGGTGCCGACATTGCCCGCCCTGAGCCGCGCATCCAGCATGTCACCCGTCTCGGCAATCGAGGTGATCAGCGGATGGTAAATGCGGGCGTTGTAGTGCCCGTTCCACTCGGCCTTGGGCTGATGGCCATGAACCTCAATGGGGGCACTGTCGACGTCAAGAGTCACGCAGGCAATCTTCTTGCCGCACCGCTCGGCCCTGAGGCCGCGCCCGGCAAGTTCCAGCACCGCCTCGCGCAACACCTTGAGATTGGTCGGCTCGGCCATCAGAGCGGTGAACCGTGACAAGGACGGTTGCGAGGCCAGTCCCGGCCCCCCGAGTGGCGTGAGCCCGGCCGCGGAACTGGCCGCCAACCGGAAGGCAGGGTCATGGCGAAGTGCGTCGGCATCGTTGTGGTCACGCCAGCCCTTTGCCGACAGCAAGACCGAGGTTCGGATGAGCGAGGCAAGATCGTGGGTGACGTCCACCTGGCGGCGCGGATCCTTCAGGCGCGCGGTCATCCATGTCACGATGCCGCTCTGTTCCAGGATCTCCCGCAGCAGCACCGCACCGGGATCACCAGTCAGCCGGTCGGCACGGCTCTCGATGCGCAGCGACCGGTTGAAACTGGGCGTGACCGGCTGTAACGTTTCACCCATGCGTGCGTCCGATGCTGCCGTCGGTTTCTGTCTAGCAGCTTGAATCTACAGCGATTTCAGACGCACGCAACCAATCATACCGATTTCCGTGAATAAGCCGGGCTAACACAAAAGCCCCAAGGCCTCAGCCCTTCTCCGCGACATCGGGGCCTGGTTCCTGCCGTTGCCACCCTACAGCCCCGACCTCACCCCGATCGAAATGGCCCCTTCGCCAAGCTCAAGACTCTGCTCCGGAAAGCCGTCGGTGCCGTCTGCGACCTCTTCACCGAGGATGAATGCCTCAACTACTTCATCGCTGCGGGCTACGAACCCAAATGAACGCGACACGCTTGTATTATGCTGAACCGACCTTTTCTGCTAAGAAGGGGTGCTGTCGGCGGTCACAGCCCGCCGACAGCGGGAGGGGATGGATCGTCATCACGCTGGCGTTTTGGGTGCCGAGCTAGAGTTTGATCGCCCCTCTCTTTTCCAACTGGCCCGAACGGATACCTGGGTGTTT
>JANOGU010000272.1:0-16348 GCA_031406135.1 Rhodobacterales bacterium | reverse complement strand
GCCTTGCGCAAGTCCGATGCCGTCAGTTCCACCCGCGTGATCTCGATCCCTGCCATCACCACCCTCCCCATCAAAGGTTAGTGAATCAGAGAAATACCCCCGAGGGAATCCCCCAGAGTCAGACCAAGCAACCGTTGGTATAATCAAAGACAAAGCCCTCTTGGGTGGGTGCCTATGCCTATGCCAACCCCACCGTCGCCCGCCACGCGCCCTCGACCGTCACGCCCTCCGGCGGGTCGCCGGTGGCGCTGGCCTATGACGGCGCGGGTAACATGACGGCGGGGCTCGACGGCAAGGTCATCGCCTATGACGGCGAGAACCGGCCGGTCTCCGTCACCTTCGCGGGCAAGAAGACCCGGCTCACGTCTACTGCGCCGACGGGGCGCGGCTGAAGAAGGTCGAGAACTTCGCCCCCGCCCAGGCCTGCACCGCGCCGACGGCGGCGCAGCCGGTGACGCTCACTCTCGGCATGGTGGAGGTGCGGAACTACAGCCAGGGCAATGCCGAGGAGATTCTCCTCTACCCCCGCCCCTCAATTCGCATCTCGAAGACCAGGGACAGCGGCGGTGCAGTCGTCACCCGCGTCGCCACGCTGCACCGCGACGCGCTCGGTTCCGTCCGGGCGGTGACGACGGAGGCGGGGGGCCCCTCGATCCGCGTCTTCAGGTCGAGGTGCCGCAGGGCGTGATCCGCGGCGTCACCCCTTCCCCTCCAGGTGCTTCCTCAGCCGCGAGGGGGTGCGGAACTTGCGGTCCTTGAACGGGTTCTGCTCGCCCTGGCCGCGCAGGAACAGCCGGATCGGCGTGCCGGGCAGCGCGAAGTGCTCGCGCAACCCGCCGACCAGGTAGCGGCGGTAGCTGTCGGGCAGCAGGTCGGGGTGCGAGCATTTCACCACGAAGCCGGGCGGCCGGGTCTTTACCTGGGTCATGTAGCGCAGCTTGATCCGGGCGCCGCCGGGGGCCGGCGGCGGGTGCGCCTGGGTCATCGCGGCAAGCCAGGTGTTGAGCCGCGCGGTCGGGACGCGGCGGTTCCAGGTCTCGTGCGCGGAAAGGACGGCGGCGTGCAGGCGGTCCAGCCCCTTGCCGGTTTTCGCCGAGACGGTGACCAGCGGCGCGCCGCGCAGCTGCGGCAGCAGGCGTTCGAACATCTCGCGCAGGGAGGCCAGTTTCTCCTGCTTCTCGTCCTCGAGGTCCCACTTGTTGACGGCGACGACCACCGCCCGGCCCTCGGTTTCGGCGAAGTCGGCGATGCGCAGGTCCTGGGTCTCGAACGGGGTGTCGACGTCGAGCAGGACGACGACCACTTCGGCGAAGCGCACCGCGCGCAACCCGTCGGCGACGGACAGCTTCTCCAGCTTCTCCACCACGCGGGCCTTCTTGCGCATGCCGGCGGTGTCGAAGATGCGGATCGGCGTGCCGGACCAGTCGGCGCGGACCGAGATCGCGTCCCGGGTGATGCCGGCCTCGGGGCCGGTCAGCAGCCGGTCCTCGCCCAGGATGCGGTTGACCAGCGTGGACTTGCCGGCGTTGGGCCGCCCGATGACGGCGATCTGCAGCGGCTTTTTCGCACTCGGCGCCCACGCGCTGTCGCCCTCGTCCTCGGACCCTTCGGTGACATCCACGTCGGTTTCCGGGGCGGCCTCGGCCTCGCGCGGGGCAAACTCGGCCTCGTAGGGCTTCAGCGCGCGGTAGAGATCGTCCATCCCCTCGCCGTGTTCGGCGGACAGCTGCACCGGCTCGCCGAGGCCGAGCCCGAAGGCTTCCAGCGCGCCGGCCTCCCCGGCCCGGCCCTCGGCCTTGTTGACCGCGAGGACGACGCGGGCGGCGCGCTTGCGCAGGATCCCGGCGAAGACCTCGTCGGTCGGGGTGACGCCGGCGCGGCCGTCGATCAGGAACAGGCAGACATCGGCCATGTCCACGGCGCGTTCGGTCAGCCGCCGCATGCGGCCTTGAAGCGAATTGTCGGTGACCTCCTCCAGCCCGGCGGTGTCGATCACCGTGAAGCGCAGGTCATAGAGCCGGGCGTCGCCCTCGCGCAGGTCGCGGGTGACGCCGGGGGTGTCGTCGACCAGCGCCAGCCGGCGCCCGACGAGGCGGTTGAACAGCGTCGACTTGCCCACGTTGGGGCGGCCGACGATGGCGAGGACGAAGCTCATGGGCGGGGCCTTTCCGCAAGACCCGCCCCCCTAGCACGGGCCCGCCGGCAAAGGCGAGAGGCTGGTGCCGCGCGGGCCTTGAGCTTCATCCTTGCCCAAATACCCCGGGGGGCGGCGCAGCCGCGGGGGGCAGCGCCCCCCGGGCGACCTTGCCCCGGGCGTGGCCCTCCGGCTGCGGTCCCCGGCAGCGGCGGCGGCTGAGCGGCCCCACCCTCCGGGGCTCGAAGACGCCGCCTCCCCGGCCCAACCGGCGGAGCGGCCCGCGTCGGGCCGCGACAGAGGGCGGGAGCGCTGCGGGCGGGAGCGCTGCGGGCGGGAGCGCTGCGGGCGTGGTCAGCGATAGGCCAGCAGCTGCCCACGCTGGTTGACGACGTAGAGCACGCCCCCGGCCAGCGCCGGTGGCGCGGCCGCGCCGCCGGGCAGTTCCACGGCCCCAAGGGAGGCGCCGTCCTCGGGGTTGAAGAAGCGGACCTGGCCATCGCCGGAGACGACGACGATCCGACCACCGGCCAGCACCGGCCCGTAGTGGGCGGTGATCGCCTGGTACTTCTTGGGCTTGTCCTTGGTGAAATACGGCAGGTTCACCGCCCAGACGGTTTCGCCCGTGGCCGCATCGAGGCGAACGAGGCGGCCCTGGTCAGAGATCAGGAACAGCGCGTTGCCGGCGGGCAGCAGGGGGCCGTAGGCGCCCTCGCGCGCGGTCCACAGGCGGCGGCCGGTGGCGGTGTCGAGCGCGACACTGCGGCCACCCTGGTTGCCGACATAGACCACCCCGCCCGCAACAACCGGGTCGCCGGTCAGCCCGTCGATCCCGGTATAGGCCCGGCCGCGGCGTTCGCCGACGACGGCGGAGGCCCAGACGCGCGAGCCCCCGTCACGCAGGACCGCGCCGACCTCGCCCGAGGGGAACGGGAACAGCACGGTCTCGCCGGCCAGCGCCGGAGCGGCGGCGCCGATGGTGCCGGAGTTCGTGGGCGTGCCGGGTACCTGCCATTCGACACCGCCGTCGGCCACCCTGACCGCCCAGCCGGAGGAATCGCGCCCGGCGATGTAGACCATCGTGCCGTCGACCAGCGGGCTGCCGGAGATGGGCGCGCCGACGCGCTGGCGCCAGCGGATGGCACCGTTGTCGGGGTCGAGCGCGATCAGCTCGCCATAGCCCGTGGTCGCGAACAGCGAGCCGGCGCCAAAAGCGAGCCCGCCGCCGGAAATCTCGCTGCGCTCGCCCTCGCGCCGCAGGTCTGTGGTCCACAGCGCGCCGCCGGCGGTCGAGAGCGCGGTGACCCGGGCCCGGGCGTCCATCGCGAAGACCCGGCCGCCGGCCACCACCGGCTGGGCCGAGAGGCGCAGCTTGCGGCTGTTGCCGGCGCCGATGTTGGCCGACCAGACCAGGCCAGGCTGCGCCGACAGTGCGGCGTGCGGCGGCAGGTGCTGGCCGTTGCCGGCACGTTGCGGGTATTCGGCATTGGCGGTGACCGGCGGCAGGGCCACCGGCTCGGCGCGGTTCTCGGTGACGTTGGTGGTGTCGACCGGCGCCGCTTCGCCCTCGACCGGGATCGAGGCCTCCAGCGGCGCGCGGGTGTCGAAGCGCTCGCCCGGCAGGATCAGCTCGCGCTGCCCGCAGGCAACGAGCAGGACAAGCGCGGTGAGCGCGGCGGCGGTCCTCATGCCGTGCCCCCCAGCGCAACGATGATTTGGCGGGCGCGGGCGCGCAGGCCCTGCGTTGCCTCCTGGTCCTCGGTCAGCGCCTTCAGGCGGTCGATGGCGGCCTGGGTCTCTCCCGCCTCGATGTCGAGGTAGGCGAGCTGTTCCAGCGCCAGCGTGCGGAAGGTGCGGCCGGGGGCGGCGATGGCCTCGAGCGCGGCGCGGCGGTCGGCCAGCGCGACTTCGGCGCCCTGCACCGCCACCAGCCGCAGCGTGGCGAGGTCGCGGTAATTCTCCGGCGCGGCCGCGTCGGCCGCCAGCGCCGCCAGTGCCGCCAGCGCGCCGGCGCGGTCCTGCGCGGGGTCCGAGGCTGCGAGGAGCGCGCGCACGGCCGTCTGGTCGCCGTCCGCGGGCACTGCCGCCAGCGCCGCGGCCCGGGTCTCGGGCGTGCCGGCCGCAAGCGCGGCCAGCAGCCCGTCGCCGAAATCTTCGGCCGCGCCGCGGGCCTGCGCCTTGCGCCATTCGACCACCGAGGCGCCGCCGACGACGATCACCACCACCGAGACGGCGATCCAGGCGTATTTGCGGAACGCCGCGAAGAGCTTGTCGCGGCGGACCTCCTCGGTCACCTCGTCGATGAAGCTGTCGGGGTTGCTCATGTGCCTGCCTTATGCGCCCGCCCCCGTCATATCGGGGCGGCCGGGGCTTGCCAAGGTGGGCAGGCGTCAGAGGCCGACAGCGCGCGGGGCGTCGTGGTCGTAGCGCAGATGCTCGCGCGAGCTGTCCTCCGGCGGCATGCCGAAGCGTACCACCGAGGCGTCCTCGTCGGACGACTGCCGTGCCCACATCGCGGCGTAGCGGCCGCCGCGCGCGAGCAGGGCCTCGTGGGTGCCCTCCTCGACGATGCGGCCCGCCTCCAGCACCACAATGCGGTCGGCGTCGGCGATGGTCGAGAGCCGGTGCGCGACGGTGATGACCGAGCGGCCCTGCCCCATGGCGCGCAGGCTGTCCTGGATGTCGCGCTCGGTCTGGGTGTCGAGCGCCGAGGTCGCCTCGTCCAGGACCAGGATCGGCGGGTTCTTCAAGAGCGTGCGGGCGATGCCGACGCGCTGCTTCTCGCCGCCGGAAAGCTTCAGCCCGCGCTCGCCCACCGTGGTCTGGTAGCCCAGCGGCAGCTTCGAAACGAAGTCGTGGATGCGCGCTGCCTTCGCCGCCGCCTCGACCTCTTCGCGGCTGGCATCGGCGCGGCCGTAGGCGATGTTGTAGTAGATCGTGTCGTTGAACAGCACGGTATCCTGCGGCACCACGCCGATCTGGGCGTGCAGCGAGGTCTGGCGAACCTCGCGCAGGTCCTGGCCGTCGATGCGCACCGCGCCGGCGGTGACGTCGTAGAAGCGGAACAGCAGCCGCCCGATGGTGGACTTGCCCGAGCCAGAGGGGCCGACCACCGCCACCCGCTCGCCCGGTCCAACGCGCAGGCTGATCCCGTGCAGGATCTCGCGGTCGGACTCGTAGGCGAAGCTCACGCGGTCGAAGACGACCTCGCCGCCGCGCACGACCAGGTCGGTCGCGCCGGGGCGGTCGGTCACTTCGGCAGGCTGGGACAGCAGGGCGAACATCTCGCCCATGTCCACCAGCGCCTGCCTGATCTCGCGGTAGACCGTGCCGAGGAAGTTCAGCGGCATGGTGATCTGGATCATGTAGGCGTTGACCATGACGAAGTCGCCGACCGACAAGGTGCCGGCCTGCACCCCCATCGCCGCCATCGCCATCACCACCACGAGGCCCGTAGTGATGAGGAACGACTGGCCCACGTTGAGGAAGGACAGCGACTGCCCGGTCTTCACCGCCGCCGTCTCGTAGCCTTCCATGGCGCGGTCGTAGCGTTCGGCCTCGCGCGCCTCGGCGTTGAAATACTTGACGGTCTCGAAGTTCAGCAGGCTGTCGATGGCCTTCTGGTTGGCGTCGGTGTCCTGGTCGTTCATCTGCCGGCGCAGCTTGACCCGCCATTCGGTCACCTTGAAGGTGAAGGCGACGTAGAGCGCGATGGTCAGCACGACGGCGGCGGCATAGGCCCAGCCGAAGACCAGCGCGAAGATCACCGCGACCAGCGTCAGTTCCAGGATCAGCGGCCCGATCGAGAACAGCATGAAGCGCAACAGGAAATCGACGCCCTTGACGCCGCGCTCGATGATCCGGGAGAGGCCGCCGGTCTTGCGGGTGATGTGGTAGCGCAGGCTGAGCGCATGGATGTGGGTGAACGTCTCGAGCGCGAGCTTGCGCAGCGCGCGCTGGCCGACCCGCACGAACACCGCGTCGCGCAACTCGCCGAAGGCCACCGCGCCCAGCCGGGCGATGCCGTAGGCCACCGTCAGCCCGACCGCGCCCGCGGCCAGCAAGACCCCCGCCCCCGGCGCGTCGCCGGCCAGCGCATCGACCGCGAACTTGTAGAACCACGGCGTGGTGATCGACACAGCCTTGGCCGCGAACAGCAGCATGAGCGCCACGACG
This sequence comes from Rhodobacterales bacterium, assembly GCA_031406135.1. GTDB lineage: Bacteria > Pseudomonadota > Alphaproteobacteria > Rhodobacterales > Rhodobacteraceae > JANOGU01. The sequence continues at coordinate 10,038 of JANOGU010000272.1, read as the reverse complement.
ACGCGGACCTTCACCCAGGTCTCGCCCGGCGGCCAGAGATAGGGGCCGACCCGGCGCATGGTCTGCAAGCCGGAAAACCCGGAGGTGCCGACAACGGCGGAGGTGGCTCTGGCAGTGGCGCGTCGCATCGGTCCGGTCCTGGGGCGAGTCCGAGCCCGGTTGATTTCACGGGTCGGGGGTGGTATCAACATTTCAACGTTTCATGAGTAGTTGAAACATGGAAAAGACGCAAGCCCTCGCCGCCCTGTCCGCGCTGGCCCATGCCGACCGGCTGGAGCTGGTGCGTCTCCTGGTGGACTGCGGACCGGAGGGCATGGCCGCGGGCGACCTCGCCCGGGCGCTTGGTGCCTCGGCATCGCGGCTGTCGTTCCATCTGGCGCAGATGGAAAGCGCCGGGTTGATCGTGTCGCGGCCGGCCGGGCGCCGGGTGATCTATGTCCTCGACGCGCAGGGGCTGGGCCGGACCATCGCCTATCTGCTTAACGACTGCTGCCTCGACCACCCCGAGGTGGTGGCCTGCTGCCGGCACGGCCGTGCCCTCGCACCGCCTGCGCTGCGGCAGGCGGTGGCGGAGGCTCAGCCCGGATCGGGCATCACGAACACCTGACCGGGGTAGATCAGGTCGGGATCGCGGATCTTGTCGCGGTTGGTGTCGAAGACCTGGACATAGAGCATGCCGTCGCCCCACTGCCCCTCGGCGATGCCCCAGAGGGTGAAGCCGGGCTGCACCGTCACCGTTACGGGCGCGGGGGCGGCCTGCGGTTCGGGCACAGGAGCCGGCGCGACCTCGGGGGCCGCCGCCGCGACCGCCTCCGGCGAAGGCTGCGGCGCGGGCTCAGGTTCGGGCTCAGGTTCAGGTTCAGTTGCCGGCGCCACGGGGTCCGCCTCGGCGGCTGCGACCGGGTCCTGCGGCGCCGGGTCCGGGACCGGCTCCGCGGCGGTCGGCGCCGGCGCCTCGGCTGCCACCGTTTCAGCCTGCGGCGCGTCGGTCACCACCACCGGGTCCGCCGGCTCCGCGGCGGCTGCAAGCGCCGGTTCGGCCGGGGCCGCGTCGGGCACGGGATCGAGCGGCGCGACAGGCGGAGGTTCAGCCGCCGTCACTGCGCCCGCGGGGTCCTCCCCGGCCGCCGCCGGGGCTGCATCCGGGATCGGATCGGCCGGACTTGGCGGCGCCTCCTGCGCCAGCGGGATGCCCAGGACCTCGGCCAGCCGTTCCGGCGTCTCGCGCTGGAACGGCGTCTCGAATCGCGACAGGACCTTGCCCTCGGCCCCGATCTCGTCGGCGCGCAGGGTGTAGAGCCCCCGGCGCCATCTCGGGCAGTGTCCCGCCCCAGCCGCCGTAGGCGCCGACCGCCATCTCGGTCAGCACGGCGTTGTCGAGGTAGAGCCGCACCGTTGCCCCCGGCGTCCCGGTCCCGGCGATGCGCACCGCGCCGGTGTCGGTGTAGCTGAGCGCGGCGATGGCCACCGGCGCCGGCGCTGCGGCCGGGGCGGGCGGGGTCAGCACCTCCGCCCCCTCCTCCCCCAGCCGGATCGCCACCGGCGCGGGTTCGGCGGTTCCGGCCGGGTCCGGAGGCGCCGGCTCGGGCGACGCCGACGCGACCTCCTCACCGCCCTCCGCCAAGGGCGCCGCCGCCGGGGCCAGCACCACCGGCTCGCGCGAGGTCGCGCGGGTGCCGTCCGGCGCCACCGAAAGCAGGGTCAGGAGCCGCGGTGCCGCCGACGGCGGCAGGTCGAGCATCGCCACGAATTCGCCGCGGGCATTGGCGGAGGTCTCGGCCACCGTGCCGGCATCGAGGAGGACCGCAACCGTCGCCCCCGGCGCCGCCGTCCCCGCCACCACCGTCGCGCCTCCCGGCTCGATGCGCACCAGGTCGAAGGCCGGGGCCGCGCCCTCGGCCGGCGGCGGCTGCAGGGTCGTCTCCGGCTCCGCCGGGGCGGGCAGCGGCACGGGCGCCTCGGCCTCGGCCACCGCCTCCGGCACCGCCTCCGGCTCCGGCTCTGGCTCCGCCTCCGGCTCCGGCAGCGGCTCGGCTATCACGGCGGATTCGGGCGCCTCCGGCGCAGGCCCCGGCGCGGGACCGCCGCTCCAGATCAGCGCCGCGACCCCGGCGGCCAGTGCCACCCCGGCGCCGACAATCCCCGCCGTCGCGCCTGCCGAAAGGCCCGTCCCGTCCGCCATGCCCGTCCCCCCGCGGGCCGCAGCCCGCGCCTTCCCTCGGCCAAGGAAGCCGCATATCAGGAACCAAGGCAACCATCATCGGACCCGATGCCGATCTCGCATTCCGTCTGCGTCTTCTGCGGCGCCCGTTCCGGCGCCGACCCCAGCTTCGCCGCCGCCGCGCGCGAGACCGGGCTGATGCTGGCCGAGCGCGGCTGGCGGCTGGTCTACGGCGCCGGCGACGTGGGCCTGATGGGCGAGGTCGCGCGGGCGGCGCAGGGCGCCGGGGGCCGCGCCATGGGGGTGATCCCGGTCCACCTGATGGGCCGCGAAGTCGCCAAGGGCGACCTGTCGCTGCTCGTCGTCACCGAGGACATGCACGAGCGCAAGAAGGTGATGTTCATGAACTCGGCCGCCACCGTGGTCCTGCCCGGCGGCGCCGGCAGCCTGGACGAGTTCTTCGAGGTGCTGACCTGGCGCCAGATCGGGCTGCACGACAAGCCGATCTTTCTTCTGGACGTGAACGGCTACTGGCAGCCCCTGGTGGCGCTGATCGACCATGTGATCGCGCAGGGCTTCGCGGGCGCGGACCTGCGGGCGGGCTTTGCCGTGGTGCCGGACGTGCCGGCGCTGGCCCGGGCACTGGCGCAGAATTTGGGCTGAGGCCGGAGGCGGCGCATGAGCTTTCCGATGCACGGCGGATGCGACTGCGGGCAGGTCCGCTACCGCATGGAGTGCCCGCCGCTCATCGTGCACGCCTGCCACTGCCGCTGGTGCCAGCGCGAAAGCGGCAGCGCCTTCGCGCTGAACGCGATGATCGAGACCGACCGGGTGACGCTCCTGTCGGGCGCGCCCGAGCTCGTTCCCACTCCCTCCGAAAGCGGCCGTGGCCAGGTCATCGCCCGCTGCCCGACCTGCCGGATCGCGGTCTGGAGCAATTACGGCGGCTCCGGGCCGGTGACCCGATTCGTCCGGGTGGGCACGCTGGACAACCCGGACCTGTTGCCCCCGGACATCCATATCTTCACCGCGTCAAAGCAGCCGTGGGTCGTCCTGCCGGCTGGCGCCCCGGCGGTGACGGAGTTCTACGACGCGGCGGCGGTCTGGCCGGCGGACAGCCTCGCGCGGTTCGCGGCGCTGAAGCCCGCGATCCTCGCCTGGCGCGCATCGCAGCCTTGACCGGCGGCGCCTGGACGCAGGCCGGTCGGCGCAAGGTCAGCCAAGCTCGACGACCGTGATCTCCGGCGGCATCCCGAAGCGCAGCGGCAGGACCGAGCAGCCGAGGCCGCCGGAAACCACCATCTCGCGCCCGTCCTCGACGATGTGCCCCCAGGCGTAGCGCGCGCCATATCGCGAGGGCACCACCGGCACCCAGGGGCCGAAGCGGATTTGCCCGCCGTGGGTGTGGCCGGAGAGCGTCAGCGCCACCCGCGGTGGCACTTCGGGAAAAATGTCCGGCTCGTGGGCGAGCAGGATCACCGGCGCGTCGTCGGTGACCTGCGCCAGCGTCCCCGCCAGGTCGTCCCGGCCCGGGGCGTCGCCGTAGGCGCCGTCGAGAAGGGCATACTGGCTGTCCAGCCCGGCGAGCCAGAACGCGCCGCCCGGCGCATCGATGCGCACCGCGCGGTTGACCAGCACCGGCAGGCCCGCAGCCTCCAGCACCGCTTGCGTGTGGATCGGCCCCGCCCGCCGCTTCTGCGCCGATCGGTCATCCCACCAGTCGTGGTTGCCGTTGATCGCGAAGACGCCCAGCGGCGCGGTCAGGCGGGCGAGGACCGGCGCCACCTCTTCCACCGGCACGCGGCCGTGCTGGAACCGATGCGAGGCGCGATAATCGCCCATCAGCAGCACGAGGTCGCCTTGCAGTGCCTGCGCCCGGGCCACGATCCGCGCCACCCGCGCCAGTGACATCCAGGGCGAGCAAGCGTGCAGGTCGGCGACCAGCACCAGACGCAGCTGTTGGCCCGCCGGCCAGCCCGGCGGCGACAGGCGCCAGCGTTGCACGCGCAGGCGCCAGACCGGCTCCACCAGCAGCGCGTAGAGGCCGGCGGCAAGCCCGGCCAGGGCGGTCGCGAACAGCCCCTTCAGGACCGCCCTTCGTGCAGCCACCTCAGAGCCCGGCGGCGACCGCGTCCCAGTTCACCAGCCGGTCGAGGAAGTTCGCCAGATAGGCCGGGCGCTTGTTGCGGAAGTCGATGTAGTAAGAATGTTCCCACACGTCGCAGCCCAGAAGCGCTGTCTGGCCAAGGCACAGCGGGTTCACCCCGTTTTCGGTCTTGGTCACTTTCAGCGACCCGTCCCGGTCCTTCACCAGCCAGCACCAGCCCGAGCCGAACTGCCCGGCCCCGGCGGCGGCGAAGGCGTCCTTGAACGCCTGCACCGAGCCGAAGGCCTCGGTCAGCGCCTTGTCCAGCGCGCCCGGCATCCCGGTCTCGCCCGGCCCCATCCAGCCCCAGAACATGGCGTGGTTCCAGTGCTGCGAAGCGTTGTTGAAAATGCCGCTCTGCGCCACGGCGCCGGCCTGGTAGGTGCCACTGACGATGTCCTCCAGCGACTTGCCTTCCCATTCGGTACCGGCGACCAGCTTGTTGCCGTTGTCGACATAGGCCTTGTGATGCAGGTCGTGATGGAATTCGAGCGTCTCCTTCGACATGCCGAGCGCGGCAAGCGCGTCATGGGCATAGGGAAGGTCGGGAAGTGTGAAAGCCATGGCAGGTATCCTCCACTGGTTGGATGGCAGCACCAAGCGCCTGGAACGCAGGTAGGCGCGCCGCCGTTCCGCGGTCAAGGGCGCGCGCGGCCGGGGACGCCGGCGATCAGCCGCCGAGGCGGCACTGGCCGTCGCCGCTGAACGAATTGTCGTAGCCGAGCGGTTTCGCCGAAATCGTGGCCGGACGGCCATCCTTGTAGAGCGTCAGCCGGTAGTCCATCACCCCGCGCTGGGCGCCGAAGGCGTTGCGGTTCTTGGTCAGCACCGCCCAGGCAAAGGTGGTGCGCGCCCTGGTGTCCGCGATCACCCTGGCCTCGACCGGCACGCCGATGAAGTGGTTGATGATGGCGTCGTTGACCACAGCCGTCTCCGCGCCCGCCTTGTGGTCGAGCACGACGACATCGGAAATCCAGCCGCCGGTGCGCGCCTTGCCGGAGGTGAACTGGCACACGTATTGCTGCGCCTCGGCCGCACTCGCCGCCAGCGCCGCCGCCAGAACCAGTCCCCAACACCTTGACGCACGCATGCCGCGCTCCCCCCACTTGACCTGCTGATCCTCGGGCGCAGCGCTGCCGTCTGTCAACGGCTACGTTCCCGCACTCTTGCCGCGAGCAGGTGCCGCGCATTTCAGTAGGGCAGGCGTACGTCTCGCTCGATGGTGCAGGTGCCGTTGCCGGTTGGACCTTTCGTGTAGCCCCGGCCCTGCAGGGAAATCCGGGCACTGCCGCCGCCCTTGGGGATACGGGCCCTGGCGTCGATCCTGACCGTGCCCGTGTCCGGATGCGGGAGGTTGAACGTGTAGGTGACGAAGTAATGATCCGCCCCGTCCTTGCGAACCATGACCGGAACGCGCTTCGGACGGTCGGCGCCGGGGACGTCCTCATAGGTGAAGGCGCGCCCCTCCGGGTCGATGGCCAAAACGAGTGTGCTCTGCTCGCCGCCGGAGCCGCGCAGCACGAAGGTACAGTCATACACGGTATGGGTCTCCGCCGCCGCGACCGGGACGGCCAGCGCCGCCAGCAGCCCCGCCAGGATTGCCGTTTGCCTGACCATCCGCGTCGCTCCCTGCCCGCGCACCCCGGGTCCCGCGATTCGGCCCGGTGACGCGGCAAGGATACACCCGTTTCGCGATCAGCGAGCGGCGTTGGCGAGGATGTCGAAGGCGTAGCGCGCCACAGACCGGAAGGTGACGATTGTGAACCCCTGCCCGTCCCGCCACAGCGCGCAGGCGACCTGGGCCAGGCGCGTGCGGCGCAGCTCCCCGCCGGGAAGGGCGGCGAGGTCCACCGGGCAGAGCCTGGCGATGACCTGATCCGCCGTCGCACCGGTCACCCCGAAGACGGCCCGGGCGTCCGAGACCTCCACCGCCAGGTGATGCCCGTCCTTCAGCGCCCTGGCGATGTCGGCCAGCGCCTTGCCGACGTCGCCGCGGGGCAGGATCAGCAGGTATTCGTCCGGGCTCATCCAGGCCGCGGCGCGGCCGGCCTTTTCGATGATGGCGCGCGGGCCCGGGACGGCGCAGCCGGTGGCGGCCTTCACCGCCTTGGCGAGGCCCGGAAGGCCGGGCTTCGCCCGCAGCGTGACCATGCCGAGGGGGCCGATTTCGGCCACCCGGGCGAAGCCGTCGAAGGCGGCGTTGGCCAGCGGCGTGACGGGATCAGACATTCTGGCGGGCTCCCTCGGCGTCGTAGAAGACCGGGCTCACGATCCGGGCCGGCACGGTGCTGCCATCGGTGCGGGCGAAGGTCACCGTCTCGCCCATCCGCTGCGGCCCGCGCGCGATCAGGCCCATGCCGATGCCGCGCTTCAAGGTCGGGCTGTAATAGGTTGATGTCACGCGGCCTTCCGTGTTCCGCTGCCCGTTCGCGTTGGTCCCCGGCGCCACCGCATAGGCGCCGTCGGGCAGCACCGAGCCGTCCGCGGTCTCCAGACCCACGAGCTTCCAGCGGTCGGGACTGGCCAGGTGCGTCCGTTGCTGGCCGCGCTTGCCGAGGTAGTCGGGCTTCTTCTTCGAGATCGCCCAATCGAGGCCGAGGTCCTGCGGGATGACGGTTCCGTCGGTCTCGTCGCCGATCATGATGAAGCCCTTCTCGGCCCGCATGACGTGCAGCGCCTCGGTGCCGTAGGGCATGATCCCGAAGGGTTTTCCTGCCGCCAGACAGGCCTCCCAGAAGGCCTGCCCCTGCGCCGCGGGCACCGCGATCTCGTAGCTGAGCTCGCCCGAGAAGGAGATGCGGAAAGCGCGGGCGGGGATGCCGGCCAGCAGGCCGTCCTTCCATGTCATGAACGGAAGGTCCTCAGCAGAAACCTCCATCCCGCCAAGGGCTTCCAGCACGTTCCTCGCCTGCGGACCGACGACGGCGATCTGCGCGTATTGTTCGGTCAGGTTGGCGGTGTAGACCTGCCAGTCCCACCATTCGCACTGCAACCAGTCCTCCATCCAGCCATGAATGCGATCAGCGCCACCAGATGTGGTGTGGCAGAGCCAGGTATCCTGATCCAGTCGTGCCACCACGCCGTCGTCGCTGAGGAAGCCCTGCTCGTTGCACATCAGGCCGTAGCGGCACCTGCCGACGGGCAGCGTGGACATCACGCCGGTGTAGAGCATGTCGAGGAAGCGGCCCGCGTCCGGGCCCTTGACGATCAGTTTGCCGAGAGTGGAAGCGTCAAGCAAACCAACGGCTTGTCGGGTGTTGTTCACTTCCCTTTCCACGCTTTGCGCGTGGGTCTCGCCGGGCAGCGGGAAGGTGTAGGGCCTCCGCCAGAGGCCGACGGGTTCCATGTAAGCATTTGATTTCTCGTGCCATTCATGGATCGGCGTGCGGCGCAGGGGCTGGAATATCTCGCCGCGCGCCTCGCCGGCCAGCGCGCCGATGGTGACCGGGGCGTAGGGCGGGCGGAAGGTGGTGGTGCCGACCGCCGGGATGGCCTCGTTCAGCGCCTTGGCGAGAACCGCCAGACCGTTGATGTTGCTGAGTTTCCCCTGGTCCGTCGCCATCCCCAGCGTGGTGTAGCGCTTGGTGTGCTCGACGCTCTCATAGCCCTCGCGCGCCGCCAGTTCGACGTCGGAGACCTTCACGTCGTTCTGGTAGTCGAGCCACATCTTCGACTTCAGCGCGTCGCCCGCGCCCTGCGGCATCAGGCGGATGGGCGCTGTCGGGTTTCTGTCGGGTTCCTGTCGGTCTTCCGTCGTGACAAAGACGCCCGCCGCGGCGCCCGTGCATTCGACCAGCGGGCTGCCGTCGTGGTTGATCGGCGGACGCTTCGGATCGGGGCGGAAGGCCTGCAGGGCGTCGTCCCACAAGAGCTTGCCGCCGCAGTGGCTCCACAGGTGGACCACCGGCGACCAGCCGCCGGCCATGCCGACGGCGTCGCAGGCGATCTCTTCCAGCACGGCCCCCTCGCCGGCCATCAGGCCGATGGCCACGCCGGTGACGCGCTTGCCGCCCTTGACCTTGACGACGGCGCGGCCGGTCTCGATCCGCACCCCCAGGGCGCGTGCCTGCGCCGCCATCGGCCCCTCGGCCCGGTCGCGGGCATCGACCACGAGCGGCACCGAGAGCCCCGCCTGCACCAGCGCCAGCGCGGTGCGGTAGCCGTCGTCGCAGGTGGTGGCAATCACCGTGCGGTCGCCCGGCGACACCGCCCAGTTGACCACGTAGTCGCGCATCGCCGAGGCCAGCATCACGCCGGGAATGTCATTGCCGGCGAAGGGGATCGGGCGTTCGATGGCGCCGGTCGCGGCGACGATCCGGCCGGCGCGGATGCGCCAGAGCCGCTTTCTCGGCCGGCCGTCGCCGGGGGTGACGTCGAGGGTTTCCTCGGCCAGCACATAGCCGTGGTCATAGACGCCGGCGGTCAGGGTGCGGGTCTTCAGGGCGGCAGAGGACAGGGCAAGAGCCTTGACCTGGGCGTCGATCCAGGCCTCCACCGGCTGGCCGTCGATCCCGGTCTCGTCGACCGGCGCACGGCCGCCCCAGTGCGGGGTCATCTCCAGAAGCATCACGCGCTGGCCGGCCTCGGCCGCCTGGCGCGCTGCCTTCAGCCCGGCGACCCCGCCGCCGACCACGAGGGTGTCGCAGAAGGCATAGGCCTGTTCGTAACGGTCGTCGTCCCGTTCCCTGGGCGCCCGGCCAAGGCCGGCGGACTGGCGGATCACCGGCTCGAAGACGTGTTTCCAGAAGGCGCGGGGGTGGATGAAGGTCTTGTAGTAGAACCCCGCCGGCAGGAACCGCGACAGCCGCGCATTGATCGCGCCCACATCGAACTCGAGGCTCGGCCAGTGGTTCTGGCTGCGGGTGACCATGCCCTCGGCCAGTTCGGTGGTGGTGGCGCGCTGGTTGGGCTCGAACCGCCCGCCCTCGCCGAGGTTCAGAAGCGCGTTCGGCTCCTCCACGCCCGAGGCGACGATGCCGCGGGGGCGGTGATACTTGAACGAGCGGCCGACCAGCATCTGGTTGCCGGCCAGAAGCGCGGAGGCGAGCGTGTCGCCCCGGAACCCGCGCAGCCGCTTGCCGTTGAAGGTGAAGTCGAGCGCGGCGGAACGGTCGATCAGGCGGCCGCCGGTGGCGAGGCGGGTGCTCATGCGCCGGCCTCCGGACAAGACCCTCTCCCCCGGCCCCTCTCCGAAGCGGAGAGGGGGGCGCGAGCCGGACCGCCTGTGCCCGGGTTTCCGCCGGGGCACCGGGCGGGCGCGGGGCGCTTCCCCTCTCCGTTTCGGAGAGGGGAGAGGGGAGAGGTGCGGGTCATGTCGGGCTCCAGTCGGGGCGGCGGGCCTTGATGGCGGCGATGATCTCGGGCGGCGGGCCCTTGGTCTGGGCGGAATAGGTGCCGAAAACCTCCAGCGTCGCGGTGCAGCGGGCGGCGAGGAACCACTTGCCGCAGCCGTAGGCGTGGCGCCAGCGTTCGAAATGCACGCCCTTGGGGTTGGTTCTCGCGAACATGTAGCTCTCGAACTCCGCGTCCGAGGCGCCGGGGCCATGGCGCTTCAGTTGCGCCTCGCCGCCGGGGGCAAGCTCGGTCTCGTCGCCATGCTGATCCTGACCTGCCTCTGCTGCGGCGTGGCCGCCGACGAGACCGAGCTTGCCCCCGGCGGCGAGGCGCATCTGAAGCGCCATGGCCCCGGCGCCTCGGACGCGGAGTTCGAGAGCTACATGTTCGCGAGAAC
>JANOGU010000025.1:0-14034 GCA_031406135.1 Rhodobacterales bacterium | reverse complement strand
GTATTTGGACAAGGATGAAGCTGCAGGCATGGAGCTTTGGCAACGGTCGGCCACCGACCTGTCGCGGCTGGTGGCGGCGCGGGACGCGGCGCCGTCGGAAATCATGGCGGCCTGTCTCAACCGCATCGCGGCGGTCAATCCGGCGGTCAACGCGGTGGTGTCGCTGCGTGAGGCCGAGGCGCTGATCGCCGAGGCGCGCGCCGCCGACGATGCCGCACCGCGCGGCTGGCTGCACGGGCTGCCGCTGGCGGTGAAGGACCTGGTGGCAACGGCAGGCCTGCGCACCACCTGGGGCTCGCCGTTGCATGCCGACCATGTGCCGGTCGCAGACGATCTGGTCGCGGCACGGCTGCGGGCCGCGGGGGCGATCTTCGTCGGCAAGACCAACGTGCCGGAATGGGGCCAGGGCTCGAACACCTTCAACCCGGTCTTTGGCGCCACCCGCAACCCCTATGACCTGACGCGAACCGCCGGGGGGTCCTCCGGCGGGGCGGCGGCGGGGCTGGCGGCGCGGCTGCTGCCGGTGGCGGACGGATCGGACATGATGGGCAGCCTGCGCAATCCGGCGGCGTTCTGCAACGTCTACGGCTTCCGGCCGACCTGGGGCCTGGTGCCCGAGGATGCCGTCGGCGACACGTTTTCGGCCACGCTCTCGACCAACGGGCCGATGGGGCGGACGGTGGAGGATGTGGCGTGGCTGCTGGACGTGCTGGCGGGCGAGAACCCGGCCGTCCCGTTCCCTCGCCCGGTGCCGGAGGTGGCGCTGGAGGGCGACATACGCGGCCTGCACATCGGCTGGCTGGGGGACTGGGGCGGGGCCTTTCCGATGGAGCCCGGCATCCTCGATCTTTGCGCCTCTGCGCTGACCGTCTTTTCGGGCCTCGGCTGCGACGTGGAGCCAGTGCCGCCACCGTTCCCGGCAGAGGACCTGTGGCGGTCCTGGATCACCCTGCGCGCCTGGCTGAATGCCGGCAGCAAGCGCGGGCTGCGGGATGATCCGGTGCAGCGGGCGCAGACCAAGGCCGAGACGCTGTGGGAGATCGAGACCGGGCTGGCGCTCACGGCAGAGCAGGTCTACCGCGCCTCCGAGACGCGCTCGCGCTGGTATGCCTGCGTGGCAGGGCTGTTCGACCGCCATGACGCGCTGGTGCTGCCCTCGGCGCAGGTCTGGCCGTTTCCGGTGGACACGCACTGGCCCGACCGGATCGGCGACCGGGTGATGGATACCTATCACCGCTGGATGGAAGTGGTGATCCCGGTCTCGCTGGCCGGGCTGCCCTGCCTGGCCTGCCCCGCCGGGTTCGGCGTGGGCGGCCTGCCGATGGGGTTCCAGCTGTTCGGTCGGGCCGGGGCGGATATGGAGATCCTGCGGCTGGGGCAGGCCTACCATGCGGCGACCGACTGGCCGGGACGGCGGCCCCCTCAACTGAGCGGATAGGACGCCAGAGGTTCGTAGCGCGGGGCGGTGCGGCCAGGGTGGCTGCGGCAGAGGGTGATCTCCGTCACCGGCAGAGAGCCGGCCGTGAACGCGCTTTCCGCCGCCACCGCGCGTTCGAGACGCTGCGCGTCGTCGCCCGTGGCCGGAGGGAAGCGGCCCAGCGTGATATGCGGGTGAAAGCGGCGCTTTTCGAGGCTGACCCCACCGGCGCGGGCGATGCGGTCGCATTTGGCCTGCAGCCGGTCGAGCGGCTCTGAAGGCGCCACCCCGGCCCAGGCGAGGTGCGGGCGGGCGCCGCCGAACAGGCCGGGGCCGGTGATCTCCACCGTGAAGGGGGGCTGGCGCAGGGCCTGAAGGTCCTCGTCGATCGCCGACAGCACCGCGTCGGGCTGTTCACCGAGGAAGGTCAGCGTCAGGTGGAAATCCACCGGCTCCACCCGCCGTGGCAGCGGCAGCAGGAATTGCAGGACGGCGAGCCGCGACCGCAGGCGCTCCGGGATGGCGACGGCGAGGAAGGTGCGGATCAGCATCGGTCTGCCGGTGCCGCGATGCGCGCGCAGTCCTCTGCGCGGACCGGGCCGTCGCGCGGTGGGTCGATTCGCCTGGTCGCGAGGTGCGCCTCATCCCCCGGGCCGGCCAGGGCTCGGTCCGGAAGTGCCGCCCGCATCAGCCTGTGGCCCCGGCGCACGGCCGGCGCACCAACGAAAGTTTGAGGACTGGGCAGGTTGCGGAAAGCATGGCACGATTCCACGTAATGTCCGGCGGCGGAATAATCAGACCGGACGCGGTATCCTTGTGCAGTGTGGGCAGGACGGCAACGTGAAACAGTCTTCCGAACCTCTGGTGGCGGACCCCGACGGGCCACCGCGCGCCCAGATCGGCGCCCTGTGCTGGCGCATCTCGCGTGCCGGCATCGAAGTGCTTCTCGTCACCAGCCGCGAAACCGGGCGCTGGGTCATTCCCAAGGGCTGGCTGGGCATCGGACTGTCGGCCGGCGAGGCCGCCGCGCGCGAGGCTTGGGAAGAGGCCGGCGTGCGCGGGCGGGCCGGCGCCGAGCTTGGCGTCTTCACCTACGACAAGGTGACCGACCGCGACACCAAGGCGGCCGCCCGGGTGCCCTGCGTGGTGGCGGTCCATGCCGTCGAGGTCACCGGCAAGGCCAAGGACTTTCCCGAGGCCGGGCAGCGGCGGGTGAAGTGGTTCGAGCGCGGCAAGGCGGCGCGCAAGGTGACCGAGCCGGCGCTGCAATCGCTGATCCTGGGCTTCGATCCGACCGGCGCGGCGCCGGTACAGGCTTGAATTCGCCACGGATTCGCCTAGGGTCGGCGAACCTTCCGGACATACCGAGATGATCCTCTACACGCTGCGCTGCCCAGAGGGGCACGACTTCGACAGCTGGTTTCAGAATGCGGCCGCGTTCGACGCGCTGACCGCGACAGGGCGCGTCACTTGCCCGTCCTGCGGGTCGGGCAGCGTGGCCAAGGCGCCGATGGCGCCGAAGGTGCAGGCCTCGGACCGGACGGATTTGTCGCGGCCAGCCTCGAAGAAGGAAGCGGCGCTGGCGGCGCTGCGGAAACATGTCGAGCAGAACTCGGACTACGTCGGCATGGAATTCGCGGCCAAGGCGCGGGCGATGCATGACGGGCTGATCCCCGACCGCCCGATCCACGGCGAGGCGAAGCTCGACGAGGCGCGCGCGCTGATCGAGGACGGGGTGCCGGTGGCCCCCTTGCCCTTCATGCCGGCGCGGAAGGTGAACTGAAGGTAAACCGGGCGTCCGGTTTGCCGCAGAGCGCACTTCAAGAACGGCGCACAAGCCGTTGGTATGGCGCGTTTACCCTGAATTGCCTCGGGCCAGATTCCGTCGGGTTTCTGTCGGACTTCCGTCGGGCATCCGTCACGACAGATGGGCGCGCGCACGCGGAATGGGCAAAGGTGAAGGCGGGCCGCGCGACCGCTCCTATCCCGCTCAGCAGCGCGCTGCGCGGTCCAGGCCGCGGCCGTCGTTCCAGGGGCCGGCGTCCCGTGCAATGACCCGGGTCCCGTCCAGCCGCACGGCCAGCACCCGCTGCCGGTCAAGGTCGGGCAACAGCACCTCGGCTGTCCCGCAGTCGCGGACGGCAGAGGCGATGGCGGTTTCGCCGATGCGGTGGTTGGAAAAGCCGGGCGCCCGGGTGATCTCGACCAGGCGGTCGCCGTCCCGCCGGACGAAGACCAGTTCGCGGGCAAGGTGCGGGCGGTCCACATAGGCGATCTCGGGTCGGCCGTCGCCGTCGAAATCACCGACCCCGGCCGGGGCCAGCCAGCGGTGGCGCAGGCCGATGAAGGCGGTCGCCGCGATCCGCCCCTCCGGCCCGTAGACGGCCAGCGAGGCGCCGCGGTCGAGGTCGGTCTCGACCACCAGAACCTCGTGCAGACCGTCGCCGTCCACATCCACCACGCGCGCCTCGACATCCTCGAAGACGCGGGTTTCGGGCAGGGTGACGGTGACCTGGCGAAAGTCGAAGCCGCGGCAGCGCGCGCAGTCCTTGTAGGTGATCGCCAGCGCGCCCCACTCCAGCCCGTCGCCCAGGACGCCATGGTCGTAGCGGCCGGTGGGCTGGATCAGCCGGGCCTCGTAAACCGAATCCGCATAGCCGTCGCTTTCGGCCAGCGCGGGTGTCGCCAGCAGGGCCGCCAGAAGGGCGAGCCCCGCGCGCATCAGATCTGCTTTTCCGGCATCTGCACCCTGAGCCCGTCGAGCGCGGGCGTCACCTTCAGCTGGCAGGTCAGGCGCGAGCGCAGGGGGTCAGGCTTCCAGGCGAAATCGAGCATGTCCTCTTCCATCGCGTCGCGCTTCGGCAGTTTGCCGACCCAGGCTTCATCGACATAGACGTGGCAGGTGGAACAGGCGCAGGCGCCGCCGCAATCGGCCTCGATCCCGGGGATGCCGTTGTCGCGGGCGCCTTCCATCACGGTGAGGCCGTTCGACACGTCCACGACGTGCTCCTTGCCGTCATGTTCCACATAGGTGATGCGCGCCATTGCGAAGGCCCTTCCCGTCCCGGTCCGGGCGCCGGAATAGGCGAATTCCCGGGGCTTTGCCAGAGGGGGCGGTTGCCGTTTCCGGCATCGAGTTCTACATTCGTTCTCATGTCCGAGGTGAAACGCCACTGGCTGACCCCCGCCCCGCGCCCCGGGTCCTGGCCGCGCCCGCCGCGCGCCCTTCCCGCCGCGCGGCTGGATGAGCCGGAGGGCGGGGCACGGGTCTGCGTGGCGGGGCTGGTGCTGCTGCGGCAGCGGCCCGGCACCGCCAAGGGGGTGATCTTCATGGTGCTGGAGGACGAGACCGGGGTGGCCAACATCGTGGTCTGGGCCAAGGTCTTCGAACGCTTCCGCCGCGCGGTGATCGCCGGGCGGCTGTTGCGCGTCACCGGGCGGCTGCAGCGCGAGGCCGGCGTGGTGCATGTGGTGGCGGAGGACATCGAGGATCTGTCGCACCTGCTGGACCGGCTGCTGATCCCGGGGTTCAGGGTCGAGGAGGACCGGGCGGGCGACACGCCGTAGACGGACAGCCGGGCCGCGCCCGATCCTGCCGCCCGGGCGGAACCGCCGCGACGGCGGCGGTTCCCTCCCCCTTGTGGGGAGGGAGAGGGTGGGGGGCTCCGCGGCCCGGGCCGGGTGCCCCCTCCCCCATCCCCTCCCACGAGGGGAGGGGAGGCGCCTGTCGCTTTCCGGCCCGCCTGGTGTCATCATGCTCCCGACCAGAACGAGGGACAGACCAAGCCATGTGGCCCGCCACGCGCCTGACCGGACTTTTCGGCATCGAGCACCCGATCCTGCAGGCCCCCATGGCGGGGTCGGCGACGCCCGCGCTCGCCGCTGCGGTCAGCGGCGCCGGGGGCCTGGGCGCCTTGGGCTGCGCCGATGACGGGCCGGAGGTGGCCGAGGGCTTCTGCACCGCGATGCGGCGGCTCACCAACGCACCGTTCCACCTCAACTTCTTCCTGCTGCCGGGCGCGCCGGAGCCCGCCCCGGCGGTGATCGGGACGTTGCGCGACCGGCTGGCGCCGCACGCCCGGCGCGTCGGCGCGGTTTTGCCGGAGGTGCTGCCGGTGCGGCCGCCCAGTTTCACGCCGGCGCATCTCGAGGTGCTGCTGCGGCACCGTCCGGCGGTGGTCAGCTTCCATTTCGGGGTGCCGGAGGCGGCGGATGTGGCGCGGCTGAAGGCGGCGGGGATCAGGCTTCTGGCCAGCGCCAGCACGGTGGCCGAGGCGCGCGCGGTCGAGGCGGCGGGCTGCGATGCGGTGATCGCGCAGGGCTGGGAGGCGGGCGGGCACCGCGGGTCGCACCGGCCTACCCTGCCGGGCGAGGGCGTCGGCACGCTGGCGCTGATCCCGCAGGTCGCCGATGCGGTGACGATCCCGGTGATCGCGGCCGGTGGCATCGGCGACGGGCGCGGCATCGCCGCGGCCTTCGCGCTGGGGGCCGAGGGGGTGCAGATCGGCACCGCCTTCCTGCGCTGCCCCGAGGCGGGGACGGATGTCGCGCGGCGAGCCCTGCTCGCCACCGCCAGCGATGCCGAGACGATGGTGACGGACGCCTATTCCGGCCGCTCCGCCCGCGCCCGGCGCAGCGCGCTGGCGGCGGAGATGGCAGACCTGGCCGGGCAGATGCTGCCCTATCCGCAGATGTATGCGCTGAGCGACCCGCTGTGCGACGCCGCGGCGGCGGCGGGGGACGCGGGCATCGCCTTCCACCTCTACGGCCAGGCCGCGGCGCTGGCGCGCGCGGAGCCGGCGGCGGAGCTGGTCCGTCGGCTGGTGGCGGAGACGCAAGGACGGATCGCGGCGCTGGCGCGGGGGTAGGAGCGACGTATGGCGTAGGGCGCCTCCCTCCCCCCTCGTGGGGGAGGGAGAGGGTGGGGGGCTCTGCGGCCCGGGCCGGGCGCCCCCCTCCCCCATCCCCTCCCACGAGGGGAGGGGAGGCGCTCAAGACCTGCCGTCCCGCCTGATCCGGACTGCGGCCAGGTCAACGCGAACGGGCGCCCCGAGGGGCGCCCGCTGCAGTTCCGGCAAGGCCGGCCGGTTCAGCCCTCCGGCAGTTCCAGCGCAACAAAGCGCGGGTCGCCGCCGCGGCGGATCAGCAGCAGCAGGGACTTGCGCCCGGCGTCGCGCGCCTCGGCGATCCGGTCCTCGAGGTCCTTGATCCGGGCGACGCGCTGCTGCCCGGCCTCGGTGATCACGTCGCCCTCGCGCAGGCCCTTGGCGAAGGCCTCGCTCATCTCGTCGACCTTGCCCACGACCAGCCCCTGGGTGTCGGGGGGAAGGCCGAGCTGTTCGGCGACCTCGGCGCTGAGCGGCGCCAGCGTCAGGCCCAGGACCTCGCCGGTCTGCGCCTCCGGCGCGGGCGCGGTGGCGGCCGGAACCGTCTCGCCCTCGGCCTCCTCGCGGCGGCCCAGCATCACCTGCAGCGTCTGGTTGGCGCCATCGCGCAACACCAGCACATCGACCGCCTCGCCGATCGGCGCCTCGGCCACGCGGCGGACGAGGTCGCGGGTGTCCTTCACCTCGGCCCCGTCGAACGTCAGGATCACGTCGCCGGCCAGCATGCCCGCTTCCTTGGCCGGGCCCTCGGGCACATCGGTGATCAGCGCGCCCTTGGCCTCGGTCAGGCCCATTGCCTCGGCCACGTCGGGGGTCACGTCCTGGATGCGCACGCCGAGCCAGCCGCGGCGGGTCTCGCCGAATTCCTGGAGCTGGCCGACGACCTTGGCCACCACGTTCGAGGCCATCGAGAAGCCGATGCCGATCGAGCCGCCGTTGGGCGACAGGATCGCGGTGTTCACCCCGATCACCTCGCCGTCCATGTTGAACAGCGGCCCGCCCGAGTTGCCCTTGTTGATCGCGGCGTCGGTCTGGATGAAGTCGTCGTAGGTGCCGCTGAGTTCCCGCCCGCGCGCCGAGACGATCCCGGCCGAAACCGAGAAGCCCTGGCCCAGCGGGTTGCCCATGGCCATGACCCAGTCGCCCACCCGCATCAGGTCGGAGTCGCCGAAGCTGACGAAGTCGAGCGGCTCGGGGCTGTCAACCTTCAGGAGCGCGATGTCGGTCTTGGGGTCGGTGCCGACCAGCGTGGCCTTCATCCGCTTGCCGGAGAAGAATTCGATCTCGATCTCGTCGGCCTTCTCGATCACGTGGTTGTTGGTGACGATGTAGCCGTCGGCGGAGATGACGAAGCCCGAGCCCAGCGCCTCGGACCGGCGCGGTTCGGGCTCGCCCTCGCCGTTGCGGTCAAGGAAGTCCTTGAACATGTCCTCGAAGGGGCTGCCCTCGGGGATGTCGAGCCCGCCGCCGAGACCGCCGGCGACGGTCGTGGAGGTGGTGATGTTGACCACCGAGGGGCTGATCCGCTCGGCCAGTTCGGCGAAGCTTTCCGGCGGCGCGAAGGCCATGGCCCGCGGCGCGGGCGCCAGCGCCGCGGTGCCGAGCGCGAGTGCGAGGGCGAGACCGGCAAGGCCGGCGCGGGCCGGGCGGGTGGCGGAACGGAACGAGCGAAGGGCCTGCACGTGGAACTCCTTTTCCCCTGTGTCCCGGCCGCGGCGTCGCCCTCCAGGGGACGATCATCGACGTGACGGGACCAGCACTGGATCACCTAGGCGGCGGCGGGGCGCAATGCAAACCCGGTCGCGCCGACTCAATAGCATGTGATGCGGGCTTCAGGGAACCGTGAGCATGGCTGCCGGCCGGCGTCGGAAGACGCCGGCCCAAGCTGGTCATGGGGTCGGCGCCGCCGGCGGCACCGGCGGCGTTGGCCGGTCGTAGCTGCGCAGGTATTCGAAGAAGGCACTGTCGGGCTGCATCACGATCGACGAGTTCGCCCCCTTCAGCGCCCGCTCGTACGAGGTCAGCGAGCGGGTGAAGGCAAAGAACTCCGGGTCACGGCCGAAGGCGTCGGCGTAGATCGCGTTGCGCGCCGCATCGGCCTCGCCGCGGACGATCTCGGCGTTCTTGCGCGCCTCGGAGGTCAGCTCCACCACCGTGCGGTCGGCCGCCGCCCGCACCCGCAGCGCCGCCTCGTTGCCGCGCGCCACCTCGTCGGCCGCCTCGCGCTCGCGTTCCGCCCGCATCCGGGCGAAGGTGGCGGAAAGGTTCTGGTCGGGCAGGTCGGTGCGGGTCAGGCGCAGGTCGATCACTTCGATCCCCAGCGCGGCAGCCTGGCGGCGGGCGATGTCGCGGATCTGGTTCATCAGCGCGCCGCGGTCCTCGCTGAGCACGCGGTTGGAGTTGACCGAGCCCAGCACCTCCTGAATCGCCGGATTGATGATGCCCTCCAGCCGCCGCAGGCCCTGCGCCTCGCCGAGCTGTCCCACGGCCTGGCGGAAGCGGACGACGTCCGAGATGCGCCAGCGCGCGAAGGCGTCGACCACCAGGCGGCGGTCGTCCAGCATGGTGACCTCCACCGCCTGCGTCTGCAGGCCGAGAATGCGGTCATCGTAGCGCACGACTTCCTGGATAAGCGGGATCTTGAAGCCGAGGCCCGGCTCCTCGACGACCTGGCGGACTTGGCCGAACTGCAGGACCAGCGCCTTCTTGCGCTCGTCCACGATGAACAGCGACGACATCACGGCGACGATGGCCACGCCGGCGACGGAGAGAAGAAGTGCGGTGCGCGACATCAGTTGCTCGCTCCCGTGGTAGCGGTGGCGCCGGCGGCGGAGGGGTGCGACCGGCGGACGGCCCAGCTCGTTCAGCGGCAGGAAGGGCACGACGCCCTGGCCGCCTTCGCCGACGCCGTCGAGGATCACCTTGTTCATGTCGCCGAACACCCGCTCCATCGTCTCGATATACATCCGGCGGCGGGTCACCTCTGGCGCTTTCACGTACTCGTTGTAGACCGAGACGAAACGGCTGGCCTCGCCCTCGGCGTTGTTGACCACCTGGGCGCGGTAGGCCTCGGCCTCCTCGACCAGGCGGGCCGCCTCGCCGCGGGCGCCCGCCGTAACACGGTTGGCGTAGGCGTCGGCCTCGTTCTGCAGCCGCTCGCGCTCCTGCTGCGCCGCCTGCACCTCGCGGAAGGCGTCGATCACCTGTTCGGGCGGCTGCGCGCGCTGCAGGTTGACGCGGATCACGGTGATGCCGGCGTTGTAGCTGTCGAGCGTGGTCTGCACCGCGCGCTGCAGGTCGGCGGTGATCAGGCCGCGGTCGCGGTTCAGGATCGGCGACAGTTCCGACCGTGCGATGATGTCGCGCATCACACTTTCCGACACCGCGCGGATGGTGTCGTCGGGCTCGGCGAGGTTGAACAGATAGCCCGAGGGGTCGGAGATATTCCAGACCACCTGGAAGCCGATGTCGACGATGTTCTGGTCGCGGGTCAGCATCAGCCCGCCGTCGGCGGTCTGCCCGGTCGCGGTGCCGATGTCGGTGGTGCGCTCGCCCGTCACCTGCACGATTTCGGCGGTCACCAGCGGCCAGGGCGCGAAGTTCAGGCCCGGATTGCCGATCGAGGAGAAGTCGCCCAGGAACAGTTCCACCGACCGTTCCTCCGGCCGCACGGTATAGAACGAGGCCCAGGCCCAGAGCGCCACCGCGCCGGCAAGGCCGATCAGGATGCCGTTGCGCGACAGCACCGGGCCGACCGGGCCGCCGCCGCCACCGCCGCCGCCGCCGCCCTGCCGGGAGCGGCCGCCCATCAGCACGCGCAGCCGCTCCTGGCCCTTCTTCATGATCTCGTCGATCTCCGGGATCTGCGGGCCTTCGCGCCCGCCCCGGGGGCCGCGCTTGTCACCGTCGCGCGGGCGCTCGCCCTGCGGCGGTTCGTCGCCGCCGCCCTTGCCGCCGCCCCAAGGTCCGCCGCTTCCTGACATGTTCGTCCCCATTCTGCCGGTCGCCACCTTAGGTGGAGGCTGGCCACCGGAATTCAAGCCGCCACTATCCCTTGCGGACGGGTCTGCGCAAGGTCACGAGTTCTTCGGCCATGGTCGGATGCACCGCGACGGTGCGGTCGAAGTCTTCCTTGGTCGCGCCGATGCCGACGGCGATGGCGACGAGCTGGATCATTTCGCCCGCTCCGGGACCGACGATGTGGCAGCCCAGCACGCGGCGGGTGGCCTGGCTGACCACCAGTTTCAGCAGCGCCCGCTCCTCGCGGCCGGCAAAGGCGCCCTGCATCGGGCGGAAGGCGGTGGCATAAACCTCTATCGGCTCGGCCGCGGCCGCGGCCTCCTCGGTCAGGCCCAGGGTGCCCAGTTCCGGCTGGGTGAAGACGGCCGAGGCGATCAGCCCATGGTCGAAGGGCGTGGGCCTGGCGCCGAAGACAGTGTCGGCGAAGGCGTGCCCCTCACGGATCGCGACCGGCGTCAGGTTCACCCGGTCGGTGACATCGCCCACGGCAAAGATCGAGGGGACGCGGCTCTGGCTGAAGCGGTCCACCGGCACCTCGCCATGGCGGCCCAGGGCAACGCCCGCGGCTTCGAGCCCCAGCCCGTCGCTGTTCGGCACCCGGCCGGTGGCGTAGAGCACGGCGTCGAAGACCTGCGCCGGACCGTCGGTCGGTTTGGCGCGGACCCGGTCGCCGTCGCGGTCAAGCGCCATCACGTTGGTGCCGGTGTGCAGCTCGATGCCGCCCGCCCGCATCGCCCCCGCGACATGGCCGCGGGCCTCGTCGTCGAACCCGCGCAGGATCTGCGCGCCCCGCACCCACTGCGTGACCCTGACCCCCAGTCCGTTGAAGATGCAGGCGAATTCCGAGGCGATGAAGCCACCGCCGACGATCAGCAGGCGTTCGGGCAGGCGGTCGAGGTGGAACATGTCGTTCGAGGTCAGCGCCAGGTCGCGGCCCGGGAAATCCGGCACATGCGGCCGCCCGCCGGTCGCCACCAGGATGTGCCGCGCGCTGACGCGGCTGCCGTCGGCAAGCTCTACGCTGTGCGGATCGACGATGACCGCGCGGCTGTCGCGGATCGCGACCCCGGCGGCGGTCAGCGATGCGCGGTAGGCGGCTTCCAGCCGATCAAGCTCGGCATGCAGCTTGGCGCGGAAGGCGGTCCAGTCGAAACCGCCCGGCGTGGCGTCCCAGCCGTAGGCGCGGGCGTCGGCGATGGCGCTGGCGTAGCCCGAGGCGAAGACCATCAGCTTTTTCGGCACGCAGCCGCGGATCACGCAGGTGCCGCCCATGCGGTCGGCTTCGGCCAGGATCACCCTGGCGCCATGCTCGCCGGCGGCGATTCGCGCCGCGCGCACGCCGCCCGAGCCGCCGCCGATGACGAAGAGGTCGCAGTCGAAGGTCATGGCCGCAATCCTCCGCGCCGGCAGCCCGGTGCATCCGGAACGCGGCCTGCGCTGACGTAAGCGCTCGCCGGCGGCGAGGCAACCTGTGCGCGGCGGGGCGGCGAAGCCTCAGTCGCCGAGGTCGGCAAAGATGTTGGCCACCGGCGGCAGGTCGGTGCCGCCTTCCTTGGCGGTGCCGCTGTGGATGTCGCGCAGTTCGACCCGGCCGTCGGCATGGCCGATCACCACGGTGTCGCAGATGTCGATGAACAGCCCGTTCTCCACCACCCCGGGGATCTGGTTCAGGAGCAGCGACAGCTGCCGGGCATTGCCGATGCGCTTGAGGTGCAAATCGAGGATGTGGTTCTTTTCGTCGGTCAGCAGCGGCTTGGCCCCGTTCATCCGTACCGTGACCTCGCGGCTCATCACGTCGAGCGAGACCAGCGCCTCCTCGACCAGCGCGCGGGTGGTCTTCCAGCCGAAGGGCACCACCTCCACCGGCAGCGGAAAGGCGCCCAGCGCCGCGACCTCCTTGGCCGCGTCGGCGATCACGATCATCTGGTCCGACGCCGTGGCGACGATCTTTTCCTGCAACAGCGCCGCGCCGCCGCCCTTGATCAGGTTCAGCTCGCGGTCGAACTCGTCGGCGCCGTCGATGGTGATGTCGAGCCATTTCACCTCGTCGAGGGTGGTCAGCGGCACACCCAGCTGGCGGGCCAGGTCCGCGGTGCGGGCCGAGGTGGCCACGCCCTTGACCCGCAACCCCTCGTCCCGGATGCGCTCGGCCAGGCAGCGCACCATCCAGGCCGCGGTGGAGCCGGTGCCCAGCCCGACGCGCATGCCGTTATCGATGAAATCGACGGCGCGGCGGGCCGCGTGGTATTTCGCCTTGTCGATCGGGGACAGCTCGGCCGCCATCGTGGTCCTCCTGCGCGCATGAGCGCCCTTATAGGCCGCCCGCCGGGGTCCGGCGAGGGGCAATCGCGGCCCCGACGGCAGGTCAGGTGTCGCGGTCGACCGCCGACGGCGGGACCGACCGCCCGGTCGCCGGGGCGGCGGCGGCGGCCTCTGCCGCGCGGCGCACCTCGGCCAGCGTGACGCCGCCGTCGCCATCGAGATCGAGCGTCAGGAGTGCTGCCAGGCGCTCGGCCTCCGCCGCGCTGACCGCCCGCAGCGCGGCCGCGATGGCCGCGGCCGTCGCCTCCGCCGGGTCCACCCGCCCGTCACGGTCCGCGTCGGCCGCGTCGAGCGCGCGCAGCAGCCGCGCCCGCGACCCGGCCGCCAGCGCCGCCGCCGCGGTCACCGCCTCCGCCGCCGCGACCGCCCCGTCGCCGTCGAGATCTGCGGCAAGCAGCCGGCCGAGCGCCCGGCCGCGAGCCGCGGCGCGGTCCACCGCGATGGCCGTCGCGACATCCGCCGCGGTCATCCGCACCCCGTCACCGTAGCCGTGGACGATCCGCGCCACCTGATCGAGAACCCGGTCCGGCGCCCGCGCCAGATCCGCCGCCAGCCGGTCGGGCACGCCCGCCGGCAAGCCCTGCGCCTGACCCGGCACGGCCAGCGCCAGCAAGACCGCACATCCCCAACGCATCGCCATCGGACATCCCCTTTCGTTCCCGCTGCGTTCCCGTTCTCCGCGATCAGGCTTAACGCCGGATTAAGAACCCGGCGACCCGCCGCGGACGGCGGCCGGTCGGTCGCTTCCGGCTCCGACCGCGCGCCGCGCCGTGCCAGTATTTCGGCCAGCGCGAGGATGTCATGCTGACCCTGCACTACGCCCCTGACAACGCCTCGCTGATCGTCCGGCTGGTGCTGGAAGAGGCGGGGATCGCCTACCGCACGGTGCTGGTGGACCGCCGCAGCCGTGAACAGGATGGCGCCGCCTACCGCGCGCTGAACCCCGCCGGGGTGATCCCGACGCTGGACACGCCGGAAAGCCCCATCGGTGAAACCGGCGCGATCCTGCTGTGGCTGGCCGACCGTCATCCGGGGCACGGCCTGTTCCCGGCGCCGGACGACCCGGCCCGCGGCCGGGCGCTGCAATGGCTGTTCTTCCTGTCGAACACTGCGCATGCCGACCTGCGCCAGGTCTTCTACCCCGACCGCTACGCCCCGCCCGAGGGGCGGGCGGGCCATTTCGTGCTGGTCACCGGCCGCCTGCGGCGGCATTTCGCGCTGGTCGATGCCGCAGCAGGCGGGGCGCCGTTCGCCGCGCCTTCGGTTCTCGGCCATTATGCGGGGGCGCTGGTGCGCTGGGCGCAGCATTACACCGGCGGCGGCGCGCCGTGGTTCGCACTGGCGGAGTTTCCAGCCCTGCAAGCCCTGGCCACCACGCTGGAAAGTCGC
>JANOGU010000189.1:0-6931 GCA_031406135.1 Rhodobacterales bacterium | reverse complement strand
GAAAGCCGCGCGGGACGGCGCCGGGGCGGGCGGTGCTGCGGCCGAAGTCAGGGCGCGTCAGCCCGGCCCGGCCTCCAGCGCGTCCTCGAAGGTACGCAGGCCGGGGCGGGGCGCCTGCACCAGCACCGCCATGTTGCCGGGCTTGTGGGTGTTGCCCAGCATCTTCATATGCGCCGCCGGAATCTCCGCCCAGGGGAACACCTCGGACATGCAGGGGTCGAGCCGGCGGCCGACCATGAACTCGTTGGCCGCGCTGGCCTGCTTGAGGTTGGCGAAATGCGAGCCCTGCACCCGCTTCTGGTGCATCCACAGATAGCGCGCGTCGAGCGTCAGGTTGAAGCCGGAGGTGCCGGCGCAGATCACCACCATGCCGCC
The DNA here is from genome assembly GCA_031406135.1 of Rhodobacterales bacterium. GTDB lineage: Bacteria > Pseudomonadota > Alphaproteobacteria > Rhodobacterales > Rhodobacteraceae > JANOGU01. The sequence continues at coordinate 6,556 of JANOGU010000189.1, read as the reverse complement.
GCGCTTGACCACGAAGACCGACACCGGAAAGGTCTGCTCGCCGGGGTGTTCGAACACCAGATCGACGTTGACGCCCTTGCCGGTGATCTCCCAGATCGCCTTGCCGAATTTGCGGACCTCGTTGAACCAGGTCTTGTATTCCGCCGAGCCCACCTTGGGCATCTGGCCCCAGCAGGCGAATTCCTTGCGGTTGATCGTGCCCTTGGCGCCCAGGCCCATGACGAAGTCGCGCTTGTCCGCGTCGGAAATCACCGCGATGGCGTTGGCCCCTGCGGCGCTGATCAGCTGGATCGCGTAGGAGCCCAAGCCCCCCGCGGCGCCCCAGACCAGCACGTTCTGCCCGGGCTGCAGATCATGCGGCTCGTGCCCGAACAGCATCCGCCAGGCGGTGGCCAGCGTCAGCGTGTAGCAGGCGCTTTCCTCCCAGGTCAGGTGCCGCGGGCGGCGCATCAGCTGGCGCGCCTGCACCCGGGCGAACTGGGCGAACGAGCCGTCCGGCGTCTCGTAGCCCCAGATCCGCTGGCTGGTGGAAAACATCGGGTCGCCGCCGTTGCATTCCTCGTCGTCGCCGTCGTCCTGGTTGCAGTGGATGACGACCTCGTCGCCCACCTTCCAGCGCCGTACCCGGTCGCCCACCGCCCAGACGATGCCCGAAGCGTCCGATCCGGCGATGTGGTAGGGCTGACCGTGGCCGTCGAGCGGGCTGATCGGCTGGCCGAGCCCGGCCCAGACGCCGTTGTAGTTCACCCCGGCCGCCATGACGAGCACCAGCACCTCGTCGGAGGCGATCTTCCAGGTGTCCAGCACCTCGACCAGCATCGAAGTGTCCGGCGGGCCATGGCGGTCCTTGCGGATCGCCCAGGCGTACATTTTCGCCGGCACATGGCCCAGGGGCGGCATTTCGCCCACCTCGTAGAGGTCTTTCACCGGGGCCGCGTATGGCGCGATTCCGCCCTGCACATCCAACGCCATGACCCTCTCCTGCCGCGTTCCGCCTCGCGGGATATAATCTTGCGCGCAAGAATGCAATAGGAGCGGCGCAGCAATTGTAATATTATGTCTGCCGCGTTGCAGCGCCCAGCGCCTCCCGCAGCTGTGCCACGGGGGCCGCATAGAAGGCCAGAAGTTCGGGGTCGGCTGCCCGCAGGGTGCCGTCCTCCTCGGTCACGATGCCGCGGGCGAGCAGAGCGTCGAGCGCGTCGCCGGTGGTCGAGACCGGACCCAACGGGTGCAGCCGCAGGCTGGCCCCAGCCGCGGCAAGTTCGGCGATCTCCGCCCCAACCCGGGCAATCAGCGCCTCGCGCGACACCGGCCCTTCGGCGAGCGCGCAGGCCACCAGCGGCACCGGCGTGACCGGCAGGGCGCGCAGGATGCGGTCCATCAGCGCCGCGCCCAGCGCCTCGACCGAGTGGTCCGGCGCATCGGCCAGAAAAGCGCGCAAGGACAGCGGCGGCCCGAAGCTGGCCGCGGCGGCACCGAGCAGCGGGAACCGCCCGCGCGCCTTCTGCCAGACCATCTTGACCAGAAACGCCAACGTCGCGCCCCAGCGGGCGCGGAACCGGCGCGTTCCGGCCTTCGCGGCAGCCACGAGGATGCGGTCCTCCATCACCCGGTCGTAGGCCAGGCCCACCGGGACGAAAATCACGTCGCGCCCGCCGGGGTCGAAGCCCTGCACGATGTAGGACAGCAAGCCCATCCGCGCCGCCCCCACCCGGCCGTCGAGACTGAGGCCGCCTTCGGGGAACATCGCCTGGGTCGTGCCGTCCGCGGCGGCCATCTGCACGTAGCGCGCCAGCACCCGGCGGTAGAGCGGGCTGTGCGAGTTGCGGCGGATGAAATAGGCGCCCATCGCCCGGATCAGCCACGACAGCGGCCAGACCCGCGCCCATTCGCCGACCGCGTAGGACAAGGCCGAGCGCTGCGCGACCAGCCAGGTGACGAGCACGTAGTCCATGTTGGAGCGGTGGTTCATCACGAACACCACCGCCGCCTTTTCGTCGAGTTGTCCAAGCTCGGTGGCGATGCCGCCGATGCGCACGCGGTAGAACAGCCGGCTGAGCCAGCGTGCCATGCGCGTGGCCACGCCGAAGTAGAGAAAGGTGGACAGCCGGGGCACGATTTCGCGGGCGTAGCGATGCGCCTCGGCAAAGGCGACTTCGCCCGGCACCCCGGTGTCGGCGGCGTGTTCGGCCACCGCCTCCATCACCTTGGGGTCGTAGGCCAGCCGGGCCACGAGGTCGGCCCGGCGGGCCAGCCTGAAGGGCTCGATCTTGCGTTCCAGCCGTGTGTTCAGCCGCGCGACGGCGCGTTCCATCCGCCGCCGGAACATCCAGCGCAGTCCGGGCCCGATGATGCGGTCCAGCGCCGCCACTGCCGCGAGGACGCCCACCAGGACGAGCAGCCAGACGGGGACGGCGACGGTGCCGGTCACGGAACCTCCCGCGGGGGATCAGAGACGCCGGGATCGGCGCGGCCCCATGTTGCGCCGCGCAAAACGCGCCGCAACGAAAAACGCGCGCCGCGGCGCTGGCGCTGCGGCGCGGCATGTTGACATGGGTGGAAAATGTCATCAGGCACGCCACAAGCGACATAAAGTTGCGCACAGGACGACGGAGCCCCGCATGACCCCGGACACCCCCAAGGACGCGCCCTGGCTGTTCCGCACCTATGCGGGGCATTCCACCGCAGCCGCCTCGAACGCGCTCTACCGGACCAACCTGTCCAAGGGCCAGACCGGCCTGTCGGTCGCCTTCGACCTGCCGACCCAGACCGGCTATGACAGCGACCACCCGCTGGCCGCGGGCGAGGTCGGCAAGGTGGGCGTGCCGATCTGCCACCTGGGCGACATGCGGGCGCTGTTCGACGGGCTGCCGCTGGCACAGATGAACACCTCGATGACGATCAACGCCACCGCGCCCTGGCTGCTGGCTTTGTATGTGGCGGTGGCCGACGAGCAAGGGGCGGACCTGGCCGCGCTGCAAGGCACGGTGCAGAACGACATCATCAAGGAATACCTGTCGCGCGGCACCTACATCTGTCCGCCGAAACCGTCGCTGCGGCTGATTACCGATGTCGCCGCCTGGTGCGGCAGCCACGCGCCGAAGTGGAACCCGATGAACGTCTGCTCCTACCACCTGCAGGAGGCCGGCGCGACGCCCGAGCAGGAACTGGCCTTCGCCTTGGCGACGGCCGTGGCGGTGGTGGAGGACCTGCGCGGCAAGGTCTCCGCGGCGGAGTTTCCGGGGATGGTCGGGCGCATCTCGTTCTTCGTCAACGCCGGCATCCGCTTCGTCACCGAGCTGTGCAAGATGCGCGCCTTCACCGAGCTGTGGGACGAGCTTTGCGAGCACCGCTTCGGCATTGCGGACCCGAAGCTCCGCCGCTTTCGCTACGGCGTGCAGGTCAATTCGCTGGGCCTGACCGAGCAGCAGCCGGAGAACAACGTCGCGCGCATCCTGCTGGAGATGCTGGCCGTCACCCTGTCCAAGACCGCCCGCGCGCGCGCTGTGCAGCTGCCCACCTGGAACGAGGCCCTGGGCCTGCCGCGGCCCTGGGACCAGCAGTGGTCGCTGCGGATGCAGCAGGTGCTGGCCTACGAGACCGACATTCTGGACTACCCCGACCTGTTCGACGGCAACCCCGCCGTGGCCGCGAAGGTGGCGGCGCTGAAGGCGGGGGCGCGGGAGGAACTCGCGGTCCTCGACGGCATGGGCGGGGCCGTGGCGGCGATCGGCTACATGAAGGGGCGGCTGGTGGAATCCAATGCCGAGCGGCTGGCCCGGATCGAGAGCGGGGCGACGACCGTGGTCGGCGTCAACCGTTTCACCACCACCGAGCCATCGCCGCTGACCACGGGCGAGGGGCTGGTGATGGCCGCCGACCCGGCGGCGGAAGCAGACCAGGTGGCACGGCTGGACGCCTGGCGGGCCGGACGGGACGAGGCGGCGGTGCGGGCGGCGTTGGCCGCGCTGCGGGCGGCCTGCCTCTCGGCCGAGAACGTCATGCCCGCCTCGATCGCCGCCGCCAAGGCCGGGGCGACCACCGGCGAGTGGGGCGCCACGGTGCGGGCCGCCTTCGGCGAATACCGCGCGCCCACCGGCGTCTCGCGCGCGCCGTCCAACCGCACCGAGGGGCTGGAGGCGATACGCGAGGCGGTCTCGGCGGTTTCGGCGCGGCTCGGCCGGCCGCTCACCTTCCTGATCGGCAAGCCGGGCCTTGACGGCCATTCCAACGGCGCCGAGCAGATCGCCAGCCGTGCGCGCGACTGCGGCATGGCCATCGCCTACGACGGCATCCGGTTCACGCCGGCCGAGATCGTCGCCGCCGCGGGGCGGGAGCGGGCGCATGTCCTGGGCCTGTCGATCCTCTCCGGCAGCCACCTGCCGCTGGTCGCCGAAGTGCTGGAGGGGCTGCGGGCTGCGGGGCTTTCGGTCCCGGTGGTGGTGGGCGGGATCATCCCGGAGGAGGACGCGGCCCGGCTCAAGGCGATGGGCGTGGCCGCGGTCTACACGCCCAAGGATTTTGTGCTGAACCGGATCATGCTGGACATCGTGGCGCTGGCGGACCCCGCGCGTCTGGCGGCCTGACGGGCGGCCCGCCCGGCCTAGGGCCTGTCTCTGTCATCTGGAGTGAATGGCGTGAAGCCAACCCCGCGCCCCGGGCTTGACCCGGGGCCGTCCGCGTCACCGGCGGCGCGGGTTGATGGCGAGGCCCCGGGTCAAGCCCGGGGCGGGTTGTTCTGCTGTTGATTGGGCGCAACACGCGCTAGACCCCGTCCCTGAGCGCCGCGAGATGCGCCGGCACCTCGCGCGCGCCGATCTCGGCCTCGCGCACCAGCCAGTCGAAATGCTGGCTCAGCACCTCGACCCGCGCCCGGTCGCGGAACGCCAGGTAGTTGCGCCCCAGGTAGATCACCGCCCGCATCGTGCCGAACACCGTGACCGGCGCCGAGAACACCCGCCGCGCGTCGAACAGGCAGAGCCGCAGCGCCGGGTAGAGGTCGGTCGCAAGCTGGATCATCCGGTCCAGCTGCTCGCGCCGCACCTCCGCGGACAGGCCCTCGTAGTAGCCCGTTGCCCGGGCGAAGGTCGCCAGTTCGTGCAGCGGCAGCGCCATCTCCCAGTCCGACCGCGTCTGCCGCATCAGCGCCATGCGGTCCTCGGTCGCCCCGATCGCCTGCGCCGCCGTGCGGCCAAGCTGCGGCGCGTATTCCCAGTCCAGCATCGCCCGCGTCTTCAGCATGTCGGGCAGGGTCGCCGGCACATGGCGGATCTTCATCCCGGCCGCCTCGACATGCCAGCCGAAGATCGCCTCGTCGATCAGCGCGCGCGGCGCCTCGGTGACCGTCAGGCTGGCAGCCAGCACCTCGGCCAGCGGTTCGGGGCGTTCGGACAGGCCCAATAGCCAGTCCGAGCTGATCCCCATTGCCTGCGCGCAATCCGCCGCCAGCTGCGCATTGGGCAGCCGCGTGCCGGCGCCGAGCAGCGCCGAGATCGTCGAGCGGTCCACCCCGGTCGCCCGGGCCAGCGCGCTTTGCGACAGGTTGCGTTCCGCCATCGCCTGGGCCAGACGCGCCTTGAACAGGGCGGAACGGTCACGTTTGTCGATCATTTCCAGCATGTGGTGATTCTCATCACAGTACGTGACAGAACGTTTCCCATGTTCCCAATATCCGCAACCCCCGTCAAAGCGTAAGCTGCGTGGCAAGAAGCAGACAATAGGCAGGACGTGCGCGAACAACCGACCGGCGTGGAATGGCCGACCCTGGCCGTTCTGTGCGCCACCTATATCCTCTGGGGCCTGTCGACGACCTGGCTCTGGACCGCGGCGCCGGTCCTGGCCGTGATCGCCGCCGGGCTCCTGATCGCCCAGTATTCCTCGCTGCAGCACGAGGTCCTGCACGGCCACCCGTTCCGCAACCCGGCGCTGAATGCCACGCTGGTGACCCCGGCGCTGACGCTGACCGTGCCCTTCGGCCGCTTCCGCGACCTGCATCTTGCCCATCACCATGATCCGACCCTGACCGACCCCTATGACGATCCGGAGTCGAACTTCCTCGACCCCGCCATCTGGGAGCGGACATCCAAACCGATGCGCGTCCTGCTGCGGGCGAACAACACGCTCCTCGGCCGCGTGGTCATCGGGCCGATCTTCGGCGGCGTCCGCTTCCTCGCCTGCGAGCTGCGCCTGATCCGCGCCGGCGACCGCCACGTCCGCCGCGAATGGTTGCTGCACGCGCTGGGCCTGGTGCCGGTGGTGGCCTGGCTCTGGTGGGCAGTGATGCCGTGGTGGGCCTATCTGCTGGCCACCTGGATCGGCCACGGGCTGTTGAAGGTGCGCACCTTCCTGGAACACCGCGCGCATGAGGCGGCCCGGGCGCGCACCGTCATCATCGAGGATCGCGGACCGCTGGCGCTGCTGTTTCTCAACAACAACCTGCATGTCGTGCACCACATGCACCCTTCGGTGCCCTGGTACCGGCTGCCGGCGCTTTATGCCGGGAACCGCGCGCATTACCTGCGCCGCAACGAGGGCTACCTCTATCACGGCTATGGCG
>JANOGU010000188.1:0-25129 GCA_031406135.1 Rhodobacterales bacterium | reverse complement strand
CTGATGGTGGCGATCAAGGAAAGCTCCGACGACATCCGCCGCTGCACCGAGATTTTCAACACCGTCGGCGGCCGGTTCAAGGTTCTGACCGGGGTGGACAACCTCGGGCTGGAGGCGCTGCTGATGGGTTGCGACGGCTGGGTCTCCGGCGTGTCGGTCGCCTTTCCGAAGGAGAACCAGGCGATCTGGGACCTCGTCCGCGCCGGGCGGCTGGACGAGGCGCGGGCGATCTACCGCTGGATGCGGCCGCTTCTCGACCTCGATGTCTCGACCTTCCTCGTGCAGCAGATCAAGCTCGCGGAAGCCATCGCGCTGGGCTCGAACGAGCGCGTGCGCGCGCCGCGGATGGCCTTGGCCGGCGACCACCGCGCCCGGGTCGAGGCCCTGGTTCGCGAGCGCATCGCCTGCCGCCCCTCCCTGCCGAAACGCGCGGCCTGAAAGGGCGGCTTCGAAAGGCGCCTCCCTCCCCCCTCGTGGGGGAGGGATGGGGTGGGGGGGCTTCCAGCCGAAGCTGCGGAGCCCCCCACCCCCATCCCTCCCCACAAGGGGGAGGGGAGGCGCTGCAACCCTGCGCGTTGATGGCATGACGACCGAAGATCGCCCCAGGAGAACGCCATGAAAATCACCGCCATCCGCGCCTACCAGGTCGACCTGCCGCTGAAGGAAGGCCGCTACAGCTGGTCCAACGGCAACTTCGTCGAGGTCTTCGACACGACGGTCGTCGAAGTCCTGACCGACGCCGGGATCACCGGCTGGGGCGAATGCTGCCCGCTGGGGTCGGCCTACCTGCCCGCCTATGCGCTGGGCGTCCGCTCGGGGCTGGCGGAGCTTGCGCCCAAGGTCATCGGCATGGACCCGCGCGACCTGATGGTGCTGAACCGCCACATGGACGCGGTGCTGCGCGGGCATCCTTATGTGAAGGCCGGGATCGACGTGGCCTGCTGGGACATTCTGGGCAAGGCCACGGGCATGCCGTGCTTCCAGCTGCTGGGGGGCAAGGCGCAGGAGGAGGTGAAGCTCTACCGCGCCATCTCGCAGATCGCGCCGGAGGCGATGGCGTCGAATGTCGCGCGCTATCGTGCCGAGGGCTACACCAAGTTCCAGCTCAAGGTCGGCGCCGATGCCGACAGCGACATCGCCCGCATCCGCGCCGCCCGTGCCGTGCTGCAACCGGGCGACATTCTCGTCGCCGACGCCAACACCGGCTGGACCATGCACGAGGCCGCCCGCGTGGTGAACGCGGTGCGCGATGTCGATGTCTACATCGAACAGCCCTCGCCGACCTACGAGGAATGCCTCGCCACCCGCCGCCGGTCGTCGCTGCCCTTCGTGCTGGACGAGGTGATCGGCGGCGTGGGCGACCTGATGCGGGGGATCGCCGACGGCGCGATGGATGTGATCAACCTCAAGGTCTCCAAGGTCGGCGGGCTGACCAAGGCGAAACAGATGCGCGACCTGTGCATCGCGGCCGGCATCCCGATGACCATCGAAGACACCTGGGGCGGTGACATCGTCACCGCCACGATCGCCCATCTTGCCCAGTCCACCCCGGAGGAGTTCTGCTTCTCGGCCACCGACTTCAATTCCTACGGCACCAAGGATATCGCCACCGGAGCCCCGAAGCGGCAGCACGGGTGCATGCGCGCGCCGGACCGGCCGGGCCTCGGGGTGGAGCCGATCATGGCAGCACTGGGTCGCCCGGTGCTGGAGGTCTGATCCCGGTTCGATGTGGTTGCCGGTCCCGTCCTGCGTTCCGGCAGCGGCGCTCGGCCGGGATTTTCGTCCGGCGCGCCTTTCCGCGGGCAAGGCCTTGAATGCGCATGTCCTTCCCCAGCCGGGCCACCGTGCATCGACTGGGACGCCCCCCCCGTAGGGGCAAACGCAGGGTGAGCATTGCCGCGCGTCACGCCTTTGTCACCCATTCCGACCCGAGGCCACGGCGGGCCATGGCGTTGCGCGTGTCCACGATCGGCAGCCCGAGCGCGGCAAGCGCGGCGTAGTCAACCGCATCGTGATCGGTCGCGATCAGCACCGCATCGAAATCCGCCGCGCGAATAGCGTCGAAGGCGACCGAGCGCCGGCCGAGGAACTGGGGATATTCCCGCATCTTCGGAATCTCCGGCACATGCGGGTCGTGGAAGGCAACCGTTGCCCCGGCCTCCTCCAGCAGCGACATCAGCCGTACCGAGGGGCTCTCGCGCATGTCGGGGACGTTCTTCTTGTAGGCGATGCCGATGATCAGGATGCGCGCGCGGCTGAGCCCGATGCCCAGCCGGCGGTCCAGCATGTCGCGCAGGCGGGCCACCACGTAATGCGGCATGTTGGCGTTGATCTCGCCCGCAAGCTCGATGAACCGGGTCGTCAGGTCGTATTCCCGCGCCTTCCAGGTCAGGTAGAAGGGATCGATCGGAATGCAGTGCCCGCCAAGCCCGGGGCCGGGATAGAAGGGCATGAAGCCGAAGGGCTTGGTCGCGGCCCCGTCGATCACTTCCCAGACGTCGATGCCCATGGCGTCGAAGATCACCTTCAGCTCGTTCACCAGCGCGATGTTGACCGCGCGGAAGATGTTCTCGGTAATCTTCACCGCCTCGGCCGTCTGCGTGGTCGAGACCGGCACCACGCGGTCCACCACGCCGCGGTAGAACGCCTCGACCAGACGTCCCGCCTCCGGCCCGTCTCCCGCCACGATCTTCGGGATGGTGGCGGTGCGGAAGCTGCGGTTGCCGGGGTCTTCGCGCTCGGGCGAGAAGCCGATGAAGATGTCGCGGCCGGGCACATGGCCTGACCGGGCCAGGATCGGCGTCATCACTTCGGCCGTGGTGCCGGGATAGGTCGTGGATTCGAGCACGACCAGCGTGCCTGCCTTCAGGTGTCGGGCGATCTCCGCCGCGGTGGTCTCGATGTAGGACAAGTCGGGCGTGCGATGCGCGGTCAGCGGCGTGGGTACGCAGATCACGATCACGTCCATGCCGGACAGTCTGGCGAAATCGGCCGTCCAGTCGGCACGCCCGGCCGTGGCGATCTCGACCAGATCGGCATCGGCCACCGCCTCGATGTAGCTCTCCCCCCGATGCAGACGGTCGATCTTGGTGGCATCGATGTCGAACCCGGTCACCGGCATGCCGCGCTTCGCCGCTGTCACCGCCAGCGGCAGGCCGACATAGCCGAGCCCGATGACCCCGACCCGGGCTGTCCTGTCGCCGATCCGGGCGAGAAGGATGTCGAAGGTGGATAGGGTCACGTGGCTTCTCCTGTCGTCTCGGCGCGTGTACCGGCCATGGACCGGTATCGGGGACGCGCGAGGGCTATTCCATGTCCTCTTTCCGGCCAAGCAGGAAAGCCCGCAGACGGTCGGTGAAGGCGCGGGCGGCCACCTCCGGAAGCTGCAGGCCGGCCGACGCGCGGACTGTCTCCATGGCCTGGCCGATGGTTGCGGCCAGTTGCGTCTCGTCCTCGGCGACATGGATGCCCGGACGGCCGCCCAACATCCGGACGGTGGCATGCTGGTGGTCGTTGCGGGTCGCGTCCTTGCCTTGCACCGGCAACATCGGACCGGCGCCCGGATTGCGGCAGGGACCGGCGTGACTGCGGCGACGGTGAGCCGGGTTCCGCAGCGAACCGGACTATCGTACGTCTGGCACTTCGTCACCGCGGGGCCTGCCCGACCTCCGGCACCACACGGAGGCCCTTCCGCGCTGGACGCAGATGTACGATTGGCACCGGCCACACTCGGCACTACGATCCAGGCGATCAGTCAGCCGACTGACCCAAGATCGGAACAACCTGTCGAGGCTCCACAGCTAGACTGTTCGGAATACGCACACTTGGAGTGAGCGATGCGCACCGGTTGGTTCCAGAGCCTCTTGTCGCAAGGACCGTGTCGGCGATGGCAATGGACGATCTGATAGTGCGGGACGAGCGCGGCGGTCAGGATCGGTTGCGCGTCCGGACCTGGGGGACGCGGGGCAGCTTGCCGGTGTCCGGCGAGCAGTTCCGCGTCTTCGGTGGCAGCACGACCTGCACCGAGGTGCGGTGCGGCGGCGATGTTCTGCTGTTCGATGCAGGCTCTGGACTTCTGTCCGCCGGCAGCGCGCTGAAATCCGACGGGATCCGCGCGACCCATCTTTTCTTCGGCCATTGCCACTATGACCACATCATTGGGCTGCCGTTCTTTCCGATGATGTTCGACCCCAACGCCAAGGTCGCTGTCTGGTCCGGTCATCTCGCCGGCAAGATGACCACGCGAGAGATGATCGAGAGATACTTGCGGCCGCCGTGGTTTCCGGTTGAGCCGGATGTCTTTTGCTGCGGCCAGGTCACCCACGATTTCCGGCCGGGCGATGTCTTGCAGCCCTGCGCGGACATTACGGTCCGCACGGCCAGCCTTACCCATCCCGGCGGCTGCGTCGGGTACCGGGTCGAGTGGGGCGGCCGCGCCGTGGCGATCATTACCGATACGGAACATTCGCCCGGTCTGCTTGATCCGGCCGTGCTTGGCCTGATCGACGGGTGCGACCTTTTTCTTTACGACAGCGCCTATACCGAAGCGGAGTTGGTCCGCCACCGCGGCTTCGGCCATTCGACCTGGAATCAGGCGGTACTGCTCGCGCAGGAGGCGCGTGCGCGGCGAGTAGGCTTTGTCCACCATGCGCCCTGGCGCACCGATGCGGAGCTTCTGGAGATGGAGGCGCAGGCCAAGCTGGCCTTTCCCGCCTGTTTCTTCGCGCGCGACGGGCAGATTATCGATCTGTGATTCCCGGCTGACGTTCCGTCGCCCGCGGGCGTGGGTCCGGCCTGCCGCCTTTTCACCCGGCTTGCCCACGGCCAGTCAAGAGCCCCGGCGCTGCCGCCCATCGGCAGATCGATGCCGCCCCGGGGGGCGTCCACCCGATCGGCCAAAAAACGTCGGCAGACTTCGGGCCAGCAGATAGGGCGACCCCGATTTCAGGGAATGGCAAACACCTCAATATCCCGCTCGATGCCTTTCAGCGTCGCATGGTGCCGCGCTGGCTTCAGATTCAGTTCGGCCAGCAACCGCGTCGCGTTCTTGTCGTCGAGCACCGAACGGGTCACGTAGATCGACCGGGGGTCGGCCAGTCCCTGGACCCGCGAAGCAATGTTGACGGTCTGGCCAAAGTAATCCTGGCTCTCGTTCATTGAAACGGCGATGCAGGGGCCCTCGTGCATGCCGATCTTCAGGAGCAGATCCTCGCGCCCCGACCGTGCGTTCATGTCGCGCATCGCATCGCGCATCCGGATCGCGGCCGCGACCGCCCGGTCCGGGGTCGCGAATGTGGCCATCACGGCGTCTCCGATCGTCTTCACAACGGCTCCGGCCTCGGACGCAACGATTCCGTGAAGAATCTGGAAATGTGCGCGAACCAGATCGAAAGCCGCAAGATCGCCCACGCGCTCGTAAAGTTCCGTCGAGCCGCGCAGATCGGTAAATAGAAAGGTGAGACTGGTGATCTTCAGCCGCTGGTCGACCAGCAACGTGTCGGTCCGGTGGAGATCGCGGAAAGTCTGGTTGGTCAACAGCCGCTTTGCCGTCAGGAACGGCCGCCGCCGGTTGAGAAGGCCGTGCAACTCGTCTCCGGCGATCAGGACGGCGGGCATCACCCGTTGATCGGTCCGGTTCTCGATTGCCAGACGCAGGGGACCCGGCCTCATTTCGAGCGTCCGGTTGTGGTTGTGTTCCCGATCATAGATCAGCGACAGGGATTGCCGCTCGCGGGTAGGCTCGCCCTTGACATCGATGAACTGGACAGTGTGCGTCATCACCTCGAAGACGATGATGAAATGCGGCGGCAACTGGACGGCAAGAACCCCCTTTTCATTCGCGGCAAGTTCCAGCGAATCAATTGCGATCAATTCCATCTGTGCGTCGAACAGATCATCCGAGAGGTCGACCCAGGACCCCCAGTAGATCTGGCGCAAATATTCCTTGAGCGGGAGTTGGTGCGGATCGTGGGCCGCTATGCGGCGCACACGGGGGCTGACGGTGAACGTTACCTCGACAAGTTCATCGAGGGTCATCGTGAATCCTGAGGAGCAAAGCGCGCAGACATACTCTTCCTTGATCACGGTCTTGAGCGAGGCATTCGTATCGAGAACACCGCCGCAGCCCGGACAGAGGATGTTCCACGACAGGTCGAAAAGCCCAATGGACGCCGCATGCAGGAAGGCCGCGACGGTCGCCTCTTCTTCGAATCCGTTGGCGGCGGCGAAGGCCAGAGCGTTCACCCTGCAGAGCGCCCGATCCGATCCGCTTGCCACGAGCGATTCGATCGCGCTGACGGTCCTGGCGTCGGCGACCGTTCCGAGAACTGCAAACAGCGACCTTGTGTCGGACATGTAGGTTCCCCCCAGACGGTGAACGACAACCCTGAACGCCTTGCGTGAAATCAAGACTCGCAAAAGATAGCGGGATGCTCGGAGCAACCATCGTCAGGCCCGTCACTCTGGCGAAGCCGCCGCTATCCTGTTGCGGCCTTGTCACAATGGCCGGGCTGCCGAAACCGTCGTTGTCTCCAGCGCGGTCACCCCGCCCACAGTTTCCACACCGATTGGTTCCGGCCCAGAAAAGTGCAACGGCGACGGCCGAAAAATCGAGCCCGCACTCTACCAGAGCGGCTTGATTTGACAATGTCGGCAACGCTGACAAGGCGGGAGCGCCCGCGCCGCCGAGCGATCCCTGAACCACGCGCTTCAATCCCGTCGCCGGCGTCGCGGACGAGGGCGCCTACGACACCCGAAAGTGCCGCGATGCCATCGCCGAGCCGGGCGCCGGCGCGTTCGGGCACTCTCTCGAACCAGTAGCGTTCGCGCCCTCACTCTCGCCGCACAGGAAGGCAAAGCCGTGGCGGACCGTCACCGTCAGCGCCGTCGAACGCCTGGTTGAGGAGCGGCCTGTCACCGCGATGGCTTGGCCGGGCGACGAATGGCCGCCGCCACGTCGTGTGCGGCCAGACCTGGGCTCCCACAGCTCCATCCGGCCTGACTGCCGGGTGTCACCGCACCGCGCGGATTCTGTTCAGTATGTTTGCCCGACGCCGATCCGACGGGCTCTAGGATGTGGCGCACGCCCTGTGGTATGACTTGATCCCGTTCGAACAGCGCCACTGTTGCGCCGGGGGAAGGCGACTACCGATGGAACCGCGACTTTTCCGCTACGTCTGGATGCACACGCGGCGCGAACAGATTTTGATTGTGCTGATCGTCCTGCTCTCGATGATCCCGTATTATCTTGCTTTCGACCTGCCGAAGCAGATCATCAACGGCCCGATCAGCGGCACCGGATTTGACGCCGAAGGTACCAGCCAACCTTTTCTTGCCATCTCTTTCGATCTGCCGTTGATCGGTCTCAACGTCCATCTGAGCGATGGAATACTTCTTGAACGGCTGCCGCTTCTGATGGCGCTGAGCCTGACTTTTCTCGGGCTCGTGATCGTTAACGGGCTCTTCAAATACTTCATCAGCACCTCCAAGGGACGCCTTGGTGAACGGCTCCTCCGCCGTATCCGATACGAGCTTGTGGATCGTATCCTTCGTTTCCCGCCCGCGCGCTTCAAGCAGCTGAAGGCGGGCGAGGTTTCGAGCATGGTGAAGGACGAGATCGAACCGCTGGGCGGTTTTGCCGCCGACGCCTTCACTCAACCGGCGCTGCTTGGCGGGCAGGCGATCACGGCGCTTTTGTTCATCTTCATCCAGCATTTCTGGCTTGGCACCGTCGCCTTCGTCATGGCAGTGATCCAGGTGGCGATCATCCCGCGAATGCGGCGCCGGCTGATCTGGCTTGGGCGCGAACGGCAACTGACTGCGCGCCAGCTTGCGGGGCGTGTGGCCGAGATCGTTGACGGAATTCAATCGATCCACGCTTACGACACCACCAACTACGAGCGTGCCGACATTGCTTCCAGGCTCGGGCGGATCTTCCGGATCCGTTACGATATCTATCAGTGGAAGTTTCTCGTAAAGTTTCTCAACAACTTCCTCGCCCAGTTGACGCCATTCTTCTTCTATACGATCGGCGGATACCTCACGATCCGGGGCACACTGGACGTGGGTCAGCTGGTCGCGGTGATTGCCGCGTACAAAGAGCTCCCCGGCCCGATGAAGGAACTGATCGACTGGGACCTTGCCCGGCAGGACATGCAGGTAAAATTCGAAACGGTCGTTGGCCAGTTCGAAGCTGACGACCTGATCGATCCGAACCTTCAAGCGATGGACGCAACCACCCCCGACGGCCCGTTTTCACCGCTGAGCCTTCGGGGATTGACAGTGAACAGCGACTTGGGACCCGCCCTTCTCAAAGACGTCTCATTGGACGTGCGCCCCGGCGAAACGGTGGCCGTGGTCGGCGGCTCGGCAGACGGGGCGCCCGTTCTCGGCGAAGTATTGGGCGGCATTGTGCGGCCGAGCTTCGGCAAGTTCGCGCTCGGCGCACATGAAATCGGTGCGCTTCCAGAAGGGTTGACAGGCCGGGTCCTGGGATATGCAGGCTCAAACAGCTATTTCTTTGCCGGCTCGATCCTGGACAACCTGACGTACGGGCTCAAGCGACGCCCCGGCACGGACGGCGACGAGGCCGACGGCGCCGACGAGGCCCGCTCCGGCCGGAGCTTGCAGCAGCGCGAGGCACGGCGGTCGGGCAACCCGGAGTTCGATCTGGCGAGCGACTGGATCGACTACGATTCTGTGCAGCCCTTGCCCGGCCCCAACGGGCTGCTCCCGGCCATCTCCCGGATTCTGAAAGTCGTCGAACTGGACGACGATGTGATCGATATCGCATTCCGCAGCGTGATCGACGTCATCGCCAAGCCGCTGATGGCCGACCATGTTCTGGAGATGCGACGCGCTCTTCGCATCCGACTGGCGGAGCGCGACCTGACCACCCTCGTCCTGCCGTTCGAGCCGGACCGCTACAACACCGAGGCGACAGTGGGTGAAAACCTGTTTTTCGGTGTCCCGACTGATCCCAGCCGCTCGGTCCGGGCGGTGGCTGGGCATCCGTTCTTCCGCGAACACCTTACCGAAATCGGGCTTGCCGATACGCTCTTCGCGCTCGGTTGGGACTTCGCCTCCTCGACGGTCGAGATTTTCCGCGAAATGTCGGGCAGTCCGGAAATGCTCAACTGGATCACCTACATGGCGCCCAACGAACTGCCGGAATACAGCCAGATACTGTCACGCGTCGGGCGCGGCGGCTTCCAGGCCGCCTCGCCAGAAGACCGCTCACGCCTGACCTGGCTCGCCCTGTCCTACATCGAGCCGCGCTACCGCTTTGGCCTGCTCGACGACCAGATGCGCGACGCCATTGTGGCGGCGCGTCGCGGCCTGTCTGAAAACATGCCGGCGGAACTGCGACCGCAATTGCAGCCCTACGATCCCGAGTTCTATTTGCCGACCGCGACGCTGCTGGAAAACGTTCTTTTCGGCAAGGTCAACCAGCGCTTCGGCAATGCGGACGAAAAGATCCGTGCCATTGGGCGCGAGCTTCTGGTGGAAAACTTCGATCTGCTGCAGCAGGTGATCGCGGCGGGTATCGAGTATGACATCGGTCCCGGCGGCCGGCGGCTCAGCCAGCTTCAGCGGCAGAAACTCGCGCTGGTGCGGATGCTGATCCGCAAGTCCGCTTTCTACATATTGAACGAGCCGCTGGCCGGAACAGATGCACATCTGCAGGGCCGGATGATCGCGTCAGTACTGGCCTTCCTTTCGGAACAACCTCAACCCCCCGGTGTCGTCTGGATACTGGCAAACGAGCAGCTGGCGTCCTATTTCAGCAGGATAACCGAATTCTCCCAGGGCCGGCTGATCGACAGGCGGTCCGGTGCCGATGCAGGAAGTGCCGGCAGCAAGGCTGCCCATCACACGGCGACATGATCACCAGTGACAGGTGGACGGTGGCTGACCGCAGCTCCACGAAAGCGGTATGGGCCTCCCGTCCGCCTCTCCCCAAGTTACTATATTGATATGATTGGCTTTTCTTATTGACCCCGCATCCGGCAGACACGGCAACCCAGAGACTGCGCCGCTTTCAGGTGCTCACTGTTCTTGATGTGATCCGCCGCGACGATAGGGGCATGGCGGCGATTTCCCGAGCCTCGGCGTGGTGCGGTTCCGACGGCTGATCGACGGCTGTCTGGCGGAGCATTCGGAGCGGCGATCCTTCACCACCTGCGTCGGTGGCGGCACCAACCGGAGACGGGGATGCACACCCCCGCACTCGCTGTGCAGTATTTGTGCGGGGTGAAGCTCGTGAACGCCGGGGGTGGTCCAGCCTGCGCGATCCAAGGGGTGGGGGCCGCCGTAAAGGTGGACGGGGGGGCGAAAATGGGGCACGTTCCGGTTGCACGGGGGTCACCGGCGGAGGCGGGGCGCGAACCTTGGACAAGACACGCACGACGCCGGGCGAGTGGGTCCGCTACATATGGCAGGGCGGCCCCGGCCCGCAGGGTGTGCCTGCCCGCGTGCTGGCCGAGATCGACCGGCGCGAGGCGGCGGCGGAACGGCTGATCGGCTGGGTACAGCTGGCTTTCGTGCTGTTCTTCGTCCTGCTTTATTCCGCGGCGCCGCGTGCCGAAGGCAGCGCGGGGGCGAATTTCGTGCCGGTCACGCTGGCGGCCTATCTTCTTTTCACACTTTTCCGCATCGCGCTGTCGTACCGGATCACCTTGCCCGGCTGGTTCCTTGTGCTGTCGATCATGGTCGACGTGGCGCTCTTGTGCGGGCTGATCTTCTCGTTCCACATCCAGTACGAGCAGCCGGCGGCTTTCTACCTCAAGGCGCCGACGATGATCTATCTGTTCATCTTCATCAGCCTGCGCGCATTGCGTTTCGATCCCCGGTTCGTGCTGATCGCGGGGCTGGTGGCGGTGGCGGGGTGGCTGTCGATGGTGGGCTATGCCCTGTGGTCCGACATGGGCGACATGTTCATCACCCGGAACTATGTGCAGTACCTGACCTCGAACACGATCCTGATCGGGGCCGAGATCGACAAGAGCCTGACGCTTCTGGGCGTCACGCTGATCCTGTCCTTTGCGCTCTACCGGGCGCGAAACGTGCTGTTCGACGCGATCCAGAGCCATACTGCCGCGGACGACCTGAAGCGGTTCTTCGCCCCCGAGGTGGCCAGTTCGATCACCGGGTCGGAACGGTTGCCTGGTCGGGGCGCGTCCGAGACGCGCGAGGCGGCGATCCTGTTCGTGGACGTGCGCGGGTTCAGCACCACCGCCGCAGGTCTGCCACCCGAGACGGTGATGGCGCTGCTGTCGCTCTACCAGCAGATCGCATTGGCCGAGATCTGGCGGCACGACGGGCGGATCGACAAGTTCATGGGCGACGGGATCCTTGCCACCTTCGGCGCGGTGCGGGACAGCGAAAGCTTTGCCGCCGATGCGCTTCGTGGTGCCGAGGCGGTGATCGCGGCGCTCGACGCCCGCGTGGACGAGTTCGCGGCGTTGGGCTGGCCCGGGCCGTTCCGCACCGGCGCCGCGGTCGCTGCGGGCCGGGTCACCGTGGGCGTCGTTGGGGCCGAGAACCGGCTGGAGTTCACCGTGATCGGCCATGCGGTGAACCTGGCCGCCAAGCTCGAAAACGCGAACAAGGACCAGGGCACCCGCATCCTGACCGATGCCGCGACCTGCACGCTGGCCAAGGCGCAGGGCTATGACCGCCACGGCCTGCCGCCCCGCCCGCGCACGCCGGTCACCGGCCTGGCCGAGCCGGTCGATCTGGTGGTGGTCGGCTGATGGCCGAGACCGCGCGCCCCTGGCTGACCCTGCGGCAGGTACGGCTGGCCACCGGCCTGATCCTGTTCAGCTTCGCCGTGCTGCATTTCATCAACCACGCGCTGGGGCTGGTTTCGGTGTCCGCGATGCAGGCGTTCCAGGACATCCGCGTTTCCGTTACCCAGAGCCTGCTTGGACAGGCGATCCTGATCGCCTCGCTACTGGTGCATTTCGTTCTGGGGCTCGCGCGGTTCCTGCGCGCGCGCAGCTTTCGGATGGGCCTGCGCAACATCGTGCAGCTGGCCTTCGGCCTGCTGATCCCGATCCTGCTGATCCGCCATGTGATGAGCATGGCGGGCATCAGCCAGATGTTCGGCATCACCACCGACTATGCCTGGGCCTTCTGGTCGATGTGGCCGGGCGAGGTGCTGAACCAGACCATCCTGATGGCGCTGGTCTGGGTGCATTCAGGGATCGGGCTGCACCATTGGCTGGCGGGGCGGGGCTGGTACCAGCGCCATCTGTGGGCCTGGTATGGGCTGGCGGTGCTGATCCCCGCGCTAAGCCTGGCAGGCTTCGTCACCGCCGCGCGCGCGGCCAAGTTCGGGCCGAAATATCCCGACCCGTTCAAGCCCGGCGAATACCGCGCCTTCGAAGTGGCGCTCGACTGGTCGGCATGGACCTATTACGCGATCCTGGCGGCGGCGCTGGCGCTCTGGGCGGCGCTGCTGCTGGCCGACCGGCTGCGCCCGCGGATCGCGGTCACCTATGCAGACCGGGGCACGGTGCACGCGCCGCGGGGGTTGGCGCTGCTCGATATCAGCCGGATCAACCGCATCCCCCATGCCTCGGTCTGCGGCGGGCGGGCGCGCTGTTCCACTTGCCGGGTGCGGGTGATCGCGGGGCAAGAGCGTCTGCCGCCGCCCTCGGACACCGAACGCGCCGTCCTGGCCCGCGTCGGTGCCCCGGCCAACGTGCGCCTGGCCTGCCAGTTGCGCCCGGTGGCGGCGCTGACCGTGTCGACCCTGCTGCCCGCCAACATGAATGCGAGCCAGACGGCGCGGGCCGACAAATACCTCTGGGGCGTCGAGCAGGATGTGACCATCGTATTTGCCGACATCCGGGGCTTCACCACCATGTCCGAGGGGCGGCTGTCGTTCGACGTTGTGTTCCTGCTGAACCAATTCCTGGGGCGGATGGCCGAGGCGATCGAGGATACCGGGGGGTTCGTCGACAAGTTCATGGGCGACGGCATCATGGCGATCTTCGGCATGGACGAACCCGTCGCCCAGGGCGCGGCCCGCGCCATCGCCGCCGCCCGCGCCATGGGCGGCGCGCTTGATGCGCTGAATGCCAGCCTGCGCGAGGAACTGCCCGCCCCGCTGTCGATGGGGATCGGGCTGCACACCGGCCCCGCCATCCTGGGCCGGATCGGGGCCTCGGGCCGGTCCGAGACGCTGGCCCCCCTGACCGCGCTGGGGGCCAGTGTGAACCTGGCCAGCCGCCTGGAAAGCAAGACCAAGGACCTGGCCGTGCAGGTGGTGGTGTCGAAGGCTTGCATGGCGGCTTCGGGCCTGGCCCCAGGGCCGCGCGTGGCCCGCCAGACCATCGAAGTGCGGGGCATGGTCACCCCGGTCGAGGTCTGGACGGCTGCCCGCGCCACCGACCTGCCCACCAGCGAGGCGGCGGCGGCAGAAGCGTGATCTAGTCCGGACCCGCCTCGACGATCGTCGCGAGCGCCCTGCGATGCTCCGCCCGCAGGAGCGCCGCATTCCGGGGCGCCTAGCGGTCGATCATTCCCGGGCGGGCATTCGGCGTTGAATCGCTGCAACCGGTCTCGGACGATCTGCAGGGTGAATCCGCCGACCCGCGGCGCCTCTGCTCCTGAGCCGCCCTCGCAGATCATTGCAGGCGCCGACCGTCGCCGCGTCTGCCGGGCATACCGCCTCGCCTTCGCCAGTCCCCTCGGAACGAGCCAATCACGCGGCTCGTTAGGCAGAGCCTTTGCGGTAGAGAAAGTATCGTCCCTGCATCACCGTCGGCGGTGGCGGCAGCGGCACAAGAAGCGGATGGTCGAGTGGCAGGTCGCTTGCCACGAGACCGCCAGGCGCCAGCAGGTCGGCCGCCAGTTGCGGCAGCCACTGGACCGTCAGCGCATCCTCCTCGGGAAAGCCGCTGCCGATGTCGGTATGGACCAGCGCGGCACCAATACCCGCGAACCCCTGCGCCGTTGCGCGAATTTCGCCAAGCACCAGGTCGGTCTCGGGCGGGGCTGACGACTTGGGAGCCGCCATCGCCCGGTCGAAAACGATGATCCTCCGTTTGGGAAAGCACTCCCGCAGATGGCTGTAGGTGCGTCCGTTGCCGAGGCCGAGTTCGAGTATGGAGCCGTCGACGAGGGCACCGCGCGCGGCGAGATCGTTGAGGATGTCGCGCTGCGCGGTCATCCGCCGGATAAAGGTGTCAAGACGGCTCATCTGCAATTCCCTGAAGATTGGCCTTGGGCCGCGCGACCATCGCCCGACCCAAGGCCAAGTCAAAAAATACCGGGTCCGGGGATGCGGGCAAGGCTCAGTCTCCAGCGGGCCGGCCGGCGTGGCCGTTGCACCGCTCCATAGAATCCGCCGCATAGGCGCGGGTGACCTGCGGCTGCAAAGGTCGGAGTGCCACAAGTCGCCATGGCATGCGCAGCGCGCCCAAAGCAAGGATCGATACTCTTGGGAAGGAATGCTCGTGCAGTTCTTTTCCTTTGTGCATTCCTGCTGGTGCCGCTGACCGGCCCGGCGCGGGACACCGCACAGCCCGATCATTGCGACAGTTTCGCCCTTGTCTTCGCACCGCGGCAATGGTCGGTGAACGGCAAGACCGTCGGCCGCCCGGCCCGCGCCGCCGGCGGCGGCGCTCGCGTCCGACGGACATCACCGGGTTGCCGGGCCGGCCGCCGCGCAGGCTGCGGCGGGATCTGGGTGCTGGGCCGCGAGGGACGGATGACACGGCTGGGATTCATCGGCACCGGAGTGATCGCCGCAGCTATCCTGCGCGGGCTGCGGCGGTCGGCCTTGCGCGACTGGCCGGTGCTGCTGTCGCCGCGCAACGCCGAGCTCGCGCGCGAACTTGCGGCCGCGTTTCCGGACGTCACCGTGGCCGCCACCAACCAGGCGGTCGCCGATGGCGCGGACCTGCTGATCCTCGCCGTGCGACCGCAGGTGGCCGAGCCGGTGCTGCGCGATCTGCGCCTGCGGCAGGACCACGTCGTCATCAGCCTGATCGCTGGCCTCGACCACGACCTGATCCGCGACTGGACCGGGGCCGCGACCGTCTGCCGCGCCATCCCACTGCCCTTCGTCGCCGAGGGGCGGGACGCCACCCCCGTCCATCCGCCCGAACCCCGGGCGCTGGCGCTCTTCGACGCGCTGGGGCAGGCGCTTCCGGTCGCCGGACGCCGGGACTTCGATGTCCTCGCGGCGCTCAGCGCGCTGATGGGCAGCTACTTCGGCCTGGCCGAGATCGCCACGGCCTGGGCCGCCGGGAAGGGCCTGCCCGAGGCGCAGGCGCGAGCCTACCTGTCCCGGCTGTTCGCCAACCTCGGCCGCGTCCTGCGCGACAGCCCTGGTGATGCGGCGACGCTGCGGGCCGAGCACTCGACGCCGGGCGGGCTGAACGAACAGGTCTTCGCCGATTTCCGCAGCCAGGGCGGCGACGTGGTGCTGACGGCGGCGCTGGACCGGGTGCTGGCCCGGATCGAGCGCACCGGGCAGGCGTGACCGGCCCGCGGGCGCGCGCCCTTCGCGGCTACTTCAGCCCGACGAGATAGGCCGCGACGTCTTCGGCGCCCTTGGCCAGCTTGAAGGTCATCTTCGACTTGGCCCCATCGTCGCCGGTCGCCTGTTTCAGCCAGGCCGTGGGGTCGGCAACATAGGCGGCGAGGCTTGCCTCGTCCCAAACCAGCCCTGCCGCGGCAGCCGCCAGGATGCTTTCGCCATACTTGAAGTCGGGCGCCGCAGCCAATGCGCGACCGTCCAGTCCCCAGAGGTTGGGGCCGGTCTTTCCACCTTTCTCGATCTCTGTCCCGTCTGGTGCGGTCACAGCATGGCAGGCCTTGCACTTCTTGAATTCCGCCTCGCCCTTGGCGGGGTCGCCAGCGAGGGCGGGGGCGGCCAGCAGGCACAGTGCGGCAGTCAGGGGTTTCAGCATGGGATGTCCTCTTTCCTGGGAGTGTGGTGGGGAAAGCGCCTCCGCAGCGGCGGCTCAGAGCGAGATTCCGTCCGCCGAGGCATTTTGTTCCAGACGTTGTATTTGCCCGCGGGCCGGATCATCCGCACCAGCGCGGCCCCGGCGAAGTTGGCTGTGTCGAAGACGATCACAGCGCCATCCTGCCCGCGGACCGGGACCTCGGCCCGGCGGGCGTCCCGGGTGAATTCGGCAGGCGCGACCGTCCGGCCCGGGTCGGGGGACAATCCCTGCACGACCTCCAGGCTGTCTTTGTCGATGATCTGCATCTGCCGCCTGTCAGGCCCGATGAACGCACCGGCCCGAACATGGGGCGTGCCGTCATGGCTGCGCAAGACCAAACCCGGACCAGCGGTCCCGATCACACTGATCACCCGGCAGTCCTGCATGTCGATGGTGCTGATGCGGCCCCCGTTCAGGCGCGGCACGGCCAGCACCCGGGCATGGGTCCGCTCGCCCGGAAAGGGCACGCCGGCGCTCGTGGTGGAGACGTGCCGGCAGCGGCCCAGACCGCCTCAGTCCTGGAAAGCCACGGCGAAGGGCTCCGGCAGCGCGAACTCCGCCAGCGCCCGCGCCCGCCCTTCGGCCGACATCTTGCGCGCGGTCTTGCGCAGGATGTCGAGCAGCCCGCCGCTTTCGCGGCCTTCGGCGAAGGGGGCGAAATACCAGCGCAGGAAGACGAAGCAGATCACGTCCTCCATCGCCTGCACCTCGGCATCGCGCTTCAGCCCTTCCTTGCGCAGGAGAACCCCGGCGCGATCACAGTCCGCCGGCCCGTAGCCCGCCTCGGCCATGATCCCGGCCACGCGCAGCGCATGGCGTCGGGCCTGTTCGCGCCGCCAAGCGAGGTAGCCCTGCTTGCCCTCCGGATACACCGCCCGCGGCAACAGCCAGCGCTCGACGTGCTGCCCCTGCGCCGCGATCCGCAGGATGTCCGACGCATCCGGGAACAGCCGCGCAAGCTCCGCGCCCATGCGCTGGCCGTAGACCAGCGCCTCGCCCTTCGGGTCGGCCGCATTGGCAGCGTCAAGCGCGGCGATCGCATCCGCCAGCCGCCCGCTCATCGGCGTGGTGCCGGCGCCGCGTGGCAGGCGTCGGGCGGCAGGTGGTATGCGGTTCGGACGTCCGGTGACATCGGGCCGGGGCTTTGCGGGTCTGCGAAGTGTTGCGCCGCCGGCCGGTCCCCGTCCAGCGGAAACCGCGCAACCTCGAGGCGCCCCGGATGTCCAGTGTCGGTCTCGGTCCCGAATCTCATCCCCAGCCGCCGCAGCTCCCGCCGCACGTTGCGGTTGAAGAGCGACCCGTTGTGGACCACGCACTGGTCGCTGCCGGGCGGGCCGGGGGCCAGCGCCCTTGCCGGAACCCGTCAGCGGTCGTGAAATATTTGTTACTTAAGGGAAACATGCGCCGCGAAACCGCGCCTGGCCACCCTTTTCGCTTGACACAAAGTCGCCTCGGGGCGTTTCCGTTATGAAAACAAAGTTGCCGGACAGCGAAACGGCGAAAGCCGCGTCGGCGCCCGGCACGACACAAAGACCAAGCGGAGGGAAGAGGGATGGGTGACAATCTCAGTTCGGTGAACGTAATCTTCACCGAGTTCTACTACTGGGTGACGATAGTCTTCATGTTCCTCATACATGTGGGCTTCTGCATGTACGAGGTTGGCGCCTCGCGGCGGCGCAATCACATGCACACGCTGATGAAGAACACGATGGCCATTCCTCTGGTCACCGTCACCTTCTTCTTCTTCGGCTGGTGGATCTACTTCGCGTTCCCCACCGGGTTCTACTGGATCACCTTCGTCAACGACGCGCTGTTCTACGACCCGAACCTCGTGGCTGGCCCTGCCAGCCCGCTGATGGGCACCCACCTTTCCGGCGCCAATGCCACCGACGCGGCCGCCGGCATCACCGCTGACGGACTGAACGGCGCGGCGATCTGGCACCGGCTGAACGGCGTGTTCTGGGCGGCGTTCCTGCTCTTTTCGATCACCACCGCCTCGATCGTCTCGGGCGCGGTGATCGAGCGTATCCGCATGGGCGCTTTCTGGATGATCGCGGTCCTCCTGGGCTCGGTCCTCTGGATCACCGATGCCGCCTGGGGCTGGAGCGCCGGGGGCTGGATGGTGAAATACCTCGGCTATCACGACGCCTATGCCTCGGGCGTGGTGCACGCCATCGCCGGGGGCGCGGCACTTGCCACACTGATCGTGCTGGGGCCGCGTCTGGGCAAGTTCCGCCCCGACGGCACCCCGCGCGACATCCCGCCGCACAATCCCTGGCTGGTGACGATCGGGCTGTTCCTGATCTACACCGGGTTCTGGGGCTTCTACGCCGCCTGCAACATTCCGATGATCGCGCCTGCCTCGATCGCGGGCCAGATCACTGGCGAGACCTGGACGGCGACCAACATCTACCTGGCGCCGACCACGCTGTCGGCGATCACGATGAACTTCCTGATGGCGCTCTCGGGCGGCATGATGGCGGGCTACGTGTTTTCCAAGGGCGATGCCTTCTGGACCTACTCGGCGGGCCTTTGCGGGATCATCGGCGCCTCGGCGGGCAACGACCTTTACCATCCGATCCAGGCGATGCTCATCGGCGCCATCGTGCCCTGGATCGCCTACAAGCTGCACTACTGGGTCGAGCGGCGCTTCAAGATCGACGATGCCGTGGGCGCGGTGGCCGTGCACGGCTATGGCGGCTTCATGGGGGTGGTGATCGCTGGCTTCGTCCTGTGGGGCGCGCCGTCCTCGCCGTACGAAGGCTATGCGGTGATCACGCCATGGGGCAACTTCATCGGTGCCTGCATCATGTTCTTCTTGGGCTTCATCCCGGTCTGGGTACTGGCCAAGATCCTGCATGCACGCGGCCTTCTGCGGGTGCCCGCGAAGGTCGAACTTGAAGGGCTCGATTTCAAGGGCCGCGAAGCCTATGACGCTGCGGTTGCGGAAATCACCGCTGCCGAAAAGGCCATGATCAAAGGGGGAGCATGACCATGTCGACCATCGGACTGGACAGCTGGGCTGTAGACCTGAAGGACGTGGGCGCGATCTACCCGTTCCAGGGCAGTGAAGTGCTCATGGTCATCATCGGGCTCGCGTTCTGGATCGGCTTTCACGTGATGCAGATGCGGCAGGAAGCGGTCGAGATCGCGGATGAGATGAAGGCCGACGCCCGAGGCGAGAAAGCGAAGAAGCTGATCGACGAATACTGATCAGCGGATTTCATGCCGGGTTCGGGGCAGGCTTCGGCCTGCCCCTTTCCATTGCGCCAGAGACAGTGCGGCTCTCCGGTCCTCGCAGGCGTGCTCCGGCGTTCGGTACTGACGAACCTCCACTGGAGGCTCGTCCGGGCGCGCCTCACCCCTGCGGATAGGAAATCACCGACAGATAGCGCGCGGGCAGTTTGACCAGCACTTCGGGCCCGTGCGGGGCGTCGGCGTCAAAGAACAGGCTGTCGCCCGGCTTCAGCGCATAGACTTGGTCGCCGTGGCGGTAGTCGACCTCGCCCTCCAGCATGTAGAGCAGCTCCAGCCCCTCGTGCTGGAACGCCGGAAAGGTGTCGCTCTGCGTGGTCAGCGTGATGATGTAGGGCTCAACCACCACGCCGGAAGAGTTGGACCCGATATGGCCGAGCAGGTTGTACTGGTGCCCAGCCCGCGTGCCGCGCCGCTCGATCTCGATATGCTCGCCCGCCTTCACGTGCAGCGCCTCGCGCCGCGCCTCGTAGCTGCGGAAGAAGGCCGTGACGGGGACCGAGAAGGCATGGCTCAGCACCTGCAATGTGGTCAGCGACGGCGAGGTGTTGCCGTTCTCGATCTTCGACAGCATGCCGATGGACAGCCCCGTCACGCCGGAAAGATCGGCCACCGTCATGCCCTGCTGACGGCGGAACGACCTGACCTCGCGGCCGATGGCGGTCTCGAGGTTGCGCTCGGCAACCTCCCGCACGCGGTGCGGGTCCTGGCTGAACGCGGGCTTGCCACGCGGCAGCGCGGGCAGGTCGAGGGGCTCTGTCATCTCGGGCGCTCCTCAGGAATGCGCGCATGATTTTCTTACCGGGAAACACGGCCCGCAGCAATGCAGGGTCAGGGCAGGGACGCCGCGGCCGGGTGCGGCGCGGGCAGCAGGCTCCCTTCATCGGCCCCGGGCTACTCGGCGGCGATGTCGCCGGCCGCCGGCTCGGGGGGCCGCGCCGCGCCGCGGCCAAGGCCCAGGTACAGCTTCTGCATGTCCACGAAGGGACCGTCGGTGAGCCGCGCCAGGATCGGCTCCCAGGGCGCGAGGTTGGCCGCGAACGTGTCATAGGCCGCCCGTGGCAACACCACCTCCTCGCGCGGCGCCTCGGTCGCGGTGTCGATCCAGAGGAAGGGCAGGACGTCGTCGGCCACCCGCAGCAGACGCAACTCGGTGCCGACCTCCATCGACGCCTCGGGCAGAAGGCGCATGAGGTCGAGTTTCATCAGCTCCACCACCCGGTCGTCCAGCCCGTGCTCGCGCAGGATCAGCTTCTCGCGCAGCGCCGGCCAGCCGAAGGTCAGCCGCACGTCCAGCGTGTCGCCGACCGCCCGCGCCGCCGCCGGCGCGCGGGCGCCGTACGAGGTGGCGAACAGCTCCGTCACCTCGTCCTCGATGGTCAGATACTGCGTCACCCGCGGCGCCTGCATCGCCGCGATCCACTGCCGGCGGCCGGCGTCGAAGAAGTTGAACTCGGGCTGCAGCCGGAAGCTCTCGCCGCAGGCCCCGCAGGTCGTGTCCTGGAACTTGTCGTCCAGGATCGCCTGCCGCAGGTCCGGGCGGCGGTCGGCGTTGACGCTGCCGACCGCCTCCATGGTGATCAGCGCCTTGCAGTGCGGGCAGACCAGGTTGACCGGATGGAACAGGGACATGGCGCGTCCTCCCTCAGAGCGTGGCCAGCCAGGCGGCGGCCGGGTGGGTCGGTTTCATCTTGCCGGCATGATAGGCCGCGTACAGCTCCGCGAACCATTCTCCGGGAGCCCGGAACTGGTAGCCGGTCATCCCCTGCTTGCGCGCCGCCAGTGCGTAGCTTGTCCAGCTGTTCGGATAGCTTTCCTGGTAGACCACCTTGTTGATGGCCAGCCGCGCCGCGACGGCGTTGTTCGACCATGGGTTGTTGCCGACGCCGGC
This sequence comes from Rhodobacterales bacterium, assembly GCA_031406135.1. Taxonomy (GTDB): domain Bacteria; phylum Pseudomonadota; class Alphaproteobacteria; order Rhodobacterales; family Rhodobacteraceae; genus JANOGU01. The sequence goes on along the minus strand of JANOGU010000188.1, from coordinate 4,018 downwards.
CATATCCACATATGCCCGCATTTCCACACGCCGGCTCTCCCAATCCTCGGGCTGCGTCCCCTTCGGCGCCGGCGGCATCGCCGGGTTGGCGTTGTGCGCCATGTACTGGGCGATGTAGGTCTCGTCATACTTGAAATGCGCCGCCAGAACTGTGGCGATTGGCTTGACGTTGCGCACGTAGTTCGTCCAGCCGCCGTGGTCGGGTTTGCTCTGGTTCTTGTCCATGTAGCCGTGCTTGTCGTCCACCGCATGGCCGACCTCGTGCATCGTGTTCCACGAGAAGAACGCGACCTCGTCCTGGTTCGCGGGCTGGCACTCCGGGTCGGCACCGCCGACCTCGTGCTCCTGGCCGAACTTGTAGGCCGAGGACTTCACCGCGTCGCCCTCGTTCATCACCACGTTCTTCTTGCCGCCGCCCTCGTAGAACGACCCGCCGCCGGGGGTGATCTGGAACTCCCGCATGCTGTCGTTGAAGACAACGTCCTTCGCTGGCAGGTTCGACATCACCTCGTAGAAACGCTGGATGTTCGGCCCGTCAAGGTTGCCATCGGCGTTCTCGACGGTCCTGGCGGCATCGGCGAAGTCCCTCAGCTTGCAGCCGAAGCGGGCCTCGAACGCCACCCGCAGTATCGCCCGCTTGGCATTGGGTTCGAGCCCGTCCATCATCGCATCGAGCTGCGCCTGGCCGCTGGGCTGCGCCAGGATGGCTTTGATGTCGGCGACCGCGGGCGGCTTGGTGGCGTCGTTCTCGCGCATGTCGGCCATCACCCGGGACGACAAGGCCAGGTCCTTGACCTCCTGGCACAGCTTCAGCGACTCGGCCGGCTTCTTGGCTGCCGACTGGTCGGCCGCCGCCTTCAGCTTGGCCTTCATCGTGTCGAGGGCGGGCTTGATCGCGTAGCGCTGCTTGTGCTTCTCCAGCGTCTCGATTATCGGCTCGACCTCGGGCGCGGCACGCAGCGCCAGATAGGCCACCTGATCGTCGCCCAACTTCCTGGTGTCGGTGACCGCCTTCATGACGGCTTCGATGGCCTTGGTCGCCGCCCCGGCGGTGCCGGGCGAATTGCCCTGCGTCTCGGCCGCGGTGATATCGGCCTCGAGCTTGGCAATCTCCGGTGCGATGTAGTCCTTCTGCGCATGGCCCTTCAGCGCCGTCACCTGGTCGCGCGCCGCCTTGACCGAACCGCCGATCATCTTGGCCTGCTGGATCGCCACTTCGGCCCGGGTCAGCGCATCGGTCGCGTCCTTGAACCGCGTCTTGGCCACGTCCGGCGCCAGGCCGCCCGCTTCCAGCGCGGCAATCTCCTTGGCGGCGAGGTCGAGGTCCGGCTTGGACGCGCCCGCCTGCGGCAGGGCGGCCAGCTTGCCATGCATCTTCTTGGCTTCCGCCACCATCGCCTTCGACGGCCCGGCCTTGCCCAGGCCCGCCGATTTCTTCGCAAAGGCGGCGGAGGTGTCGGCGGTCTTGATCGCCTCGGCTGCCTCGGGAAGGATCGCCTTCATTTCGGCTGTCGGCGGCACCGCATCGCCGCCTTCCGCCTGTTTCACCGCGGCGTCGAACCGGGCGCGCAGGCGGGTTGTCAGCGGCTCGATGACCGCCTTGTTCTTGTGGCCCTCGGCGGCCTTCAGCTTCGCCTCGGCCGGCTTGCGCGCCTCGGCGAACTTGGCCCAGTCCTTGGCCTTGGCGGGCAGCGCATCGCATTTCGGCGGCAGCGTCTTCATCAGGGCTTCGGCGGGGACGTATTTCTGCTCCTTGGCCAGGGCAACGCCGTCCGCGTATTCCTTCTCTATCGCCTTCAGCGCCACCTCAATCGCCGCATTTCGGACCTTGGCCGTCGCCTTGATCTTGGTATCCGCCGCCTTGCGCGCCGGCTCGTAGGTGGCGTGGCCCGCGACCGCGGTATCGGCCTCGTTCATGAACCAAGACACTTCGCCCAGCATCCTGTTGCCGCCGTCGAACATGCCCTGCGCCATCATCGCCTCGCATTCGGCGAATTTCTTGCGGGCCTTGGCGACCGCCGGTGCTGCCGCGTCCTTGCCCGGTCCGGTGGTGACCGCGGGAAGCCGGTTGATGAAGAAGTTCGTGCGCCGCGTGTTGTAGGCGGCGCAGGTGACCAGGTCAGTTGTCGTGGGGCCCGCCAGCGCCGCACCCCTGGCGGCAGCCGCACCGGCAACGGCCAGGTCGTTCTTCTTCACCGCGGCATCGACATCCTTCAGGATCGCGTCGAGGTCCTTCGTCCGCTTGGCCATCAGCTTCACGACCGGCGCCCCGGCCGCCGTGATCTGCGCCTTCACCGCTACGGTCGCCGCCCTGTCCAATTTGACCTGCGGCCAGGCCCCGGCGTCGGCATCGGCCTTGTCGGCGACCTTCTTCGCCTCGGCCAGCTTCACCTCGCCCGCCGGGTAGTCGAACTTCGGCCCCTTGGCCAAGGCCTCGGCTTCCTTGATCCGCAGGTTCACCGTGGCGATGGCGGTCTTGATGATGTTGTCGGCGTTCTTGGCGGGCAGTGCCGCCGCCTGTGCCTTGGCGTCCGCCAGGTGCTGGTCGAACGGGCCCTTGGCGAGCACTTTGACAAGCGCGCCTTCCAATAGCTTGATCGCGGCGTCCAGCGACTTGCGCGCCTTGGCAAAGTCGGGCTTGGCCTTGGCCTTCTCGTCCTTGGCCTTCTTCGCCTCGGCATCCGCGGTTTTCAGCAGGGCGGCGAAGGCGCCGGCCGGGTCGTGGCCCGCCACGTTGGCGCGCATGTCGTCATAGACCTTGGTGGCCTTGTCGAAATCCGCCGCCATGCCGTCCAGTGCCGCGGTGTCCTTCAGCTTGCCCAGGCCGTCGGTCGCATCGGCCGCGGTCTTGGCCTCGGCCGCGCGCTTCTCCGCCTCGGTCACGTTGGCCAGCGCTCCGGTGAAGTCCTTGTTCACCGCCTGCATCGCCGCCGTGGCCATCAGCCCCTCGGCCTGTGCCAGCCCCGACGCGGCGCCGGCCTTGCCCTTGAGGTCGGCGATGGTCTTGGCCACCGCGTCGCGCTTGGTCAGGTAGGCCAGATAGTCGTCGGCGCCCTTGGTCATCGCCGGCCAGGTCGGCTTCGACCGGCCCAGCAGCGCGGTCGCAGTGGAATGCTTGCCCGCCGCCGCCTCGGTCTTCGCGCCCGTCAGGTCGCGCTCCATGGCGAGGTACTGCTCCTCGATCCCCGGCCGCCCCTTGTGCGCCTTGAAGATCGCGATTTGCGCCTCGAAGGGGGTCAGCGCCGTGAGATAGGTGCCGGCGGCGGCAAGGCTCGTCTGCAGGAACCGCACCCGGTCAAGGAGTGGCGACAGCAGCCGGGCCGATACCGCGAGGTCGTTGGTCACGCCGATCTTGGCGTTGGCATAGTCGACCTTCCACTTGTCGATGTCGGCCTTGAGGACGTCCTTTGTGGCCACCGGCAGCACTTCGATCGCTGCGATTATTGGGTCGCATCGCGAAATGAAAAGGTCGTAGAGCCGCTTGCGCTCTACCAGCTTGACGATCTGGTCCTCCAGCGGCGGAATAAGGTCGAGCTTCTTCACGGCGTCCGGAAACTTCTCGGCCACCGCCAGCGCCTGCGCGTCCGTCAGGTGCTGCTTCTGCTTGACGATGAGGGCCTGCACGGCAGGCACCGCATGCGGCCCCGGACCGTGCGCATTCACCACCGTCTGCCGCTGCGCCAGGACGTTGTTGTAATGCGCCAGCCCGTCGGCCAGCGCCTCGACATCGTCGCAGCGCTTGTACAGCGGCTTCAGGTCCGCCACGGCGCCCTTGGGGTTGCCGGCATTGGCCTTGGCAACGGCCTTGTCGCGGTCGGCCTTGATCGCGTCGATCTTCGGCTTGACCTGCGGCACGGTTCCCGACTGCGCGTGCCGCTCGACCGGCACCAGGCGCAGGTTGAACAGTTCCAGCGCCTTTTTCCATTCGTCCGCGTCCTTGGCGACCGCGGCGGCATCGGGTACGGCGGCCGGCGGCGCCTTGGCCGCATCCGGGGGCGCGACGGCGGGCGGCGGCGGC
>JANOGU010000176.1:0-2018 GCA_031406135.1 Rhodobacterales bacterium | reverse complement strand
GCCCTTTTTGGATACCCAAAGTGCGACAGCGGAAAGGGCCAGGCTCACGAGCCCCAGCATGACGGCGAAGTGACCCCATCCGACCACGTAGTAGGTGTCGTGGTAGAGTCCGTCGGAGCGGAAGAGCGACGGGACTTCCGTCCCGATGAGAGAGGAAATGGACGGTAGGCTCTCGATCACTCCCACGCAGATCAGGAGCAAGCCTGCGGCCAGGGTGACGGTCGGTGCAGCCCGCCAGCCGACTGAGGCCGCAGCCCGGGCCAGCAGGGCCGCGCCGAGTACCCAGGCCGCAAACAAAAGGATCGCCTGAGCCATCGCTAGCCGCGTGCGGCGAGAAGTGCGACAGTGCGAGAGCGGCCGGAGATCGCCACGCCTCGCAGCGCAAGCCCAGCACGTTTTCCTTGACTCGACGGGGCCGCTTCTACTCCGCTCACCGCTGAAGCGAACCCGCGAAGAAGACCCGGCGAGGACAATCGGAAGTCGGTCGCCATCAGTGATCGCTCCATGAGGAGGCCCCCGGATTCCTCCGAGGCACCTCAATCAGGTCAGCCACTTTAATGCGCGTGGCTGTGGTCCCAGTCCTCGCGCTTGGGCAGCTGCTCGAACGTGTGTTCGGGCGGCGGCGAGGGCAGGGTCCATTCCAGGGTGTCGGCGTAGGGGTTCCAGTAGTTGTTCTCGGTCACCCGCTTGCCCCAGCGCAGGGTGTAGAACACCACGCCAAGGAAGAAGACGAAGCTGGCGAAGGAGATCATGGCGCCGACCGAGGACCACCAGTTCCAGTAGGCAAAGGCCTCCGGATAGTCGATGTAGCGGCGCGGCATGCCCTGGCGGCCGAGGAAGTGCTGCGGGAAGAAGGTCAGGTTCGAGCCCAGGAACATCGCCCAGAAGTGCAGTTTGCCCGCCCATTCCGGATACTGCCGGCCCGACATCTTGCCGATCCAGAAGTAGACGCCGGCGAAGATGCCGAACACCGCGCCGAGCGACATCACGTAGTGGAAGTGGGCCACCACGTAGTAGGTGTCGTGGTAGGCCCGGTCGATGCCGGCCTGGCTCAGCACGATCCCGGTCACCCCGCCCGCGGTGAACAGGAACAGGAAGCCGAAGGCCCAGAGCATCGGCGTCTTGAACTGGATCGAGCCGCCCCACATCGTCGCGATCCAGGAGAAGATCTTGATCCCCGTGGGCACCGCGATGACCATGGTCGCCAGCATGAAGTAGGTCTGCTGGGTCAGGCTCATCCCCACCGTGTACATGTGGTGCGCCCAGACCACGAAGCCCAGCGCCCCGATCGCCACCATCGCATAGACCATCGGCAGATAGCCGAAGATCGGCTTTCGGGAGAAGGTCGCGACGACGTGGCTGATGATGCCGAAGGCCGGCACGATGATGAGATAGACCTCCGGGTGGCCGAAGAACCACAGGATGTGCTGGTAAAGCACCGGGTCACCGCCGCCCGAGGGCGAGAAGAAGGTGGTGCCGAAGTTCCGGTCGGTCAGCAGCATGGTGATCGCACCGGCCAGCACCGGCAGGGCCAGCAGGATCAGCCAGGCGGTGACAAAAATCGACCAGGCGAACAGCGGCATCTTGTGCATGGTCATGCCAGGCGCGCGCATGTTCAGGATCGTGGTGATCATGTTGATCGCGCCCAGGATCGACGAGGCCCCCGACAGGTGCACGGCAAAGATCGCCAGATCCATGGCATAGCCGCCTTCGCCGGTGGACAGCGGAGGATAGAGCACCCAGCCTACTCCGGTGCCGAGTTGCCCCGCATCGCTTGGGCTAAAGACCGAACAGACGGCGAGTGTGGTGCCGGCGACAAACAGCCAGTAGGACAGGTTGTTGAGCCGCGGGAAAGCCATGTCGGGCGCGCTGATCACCGGGCACGGCATCCTGATGATGTTCTTCGTGGTGATCCCGGCCCTGTTCGGCGGGTTCGGCAACTATTTCATGCCGCTGATGATCGGCGCGTTCCACAGATGGCCGTTGGGGGTACAATCTGCCACGGTCGCGGCGGCGGT
>JANOGU010000166.1:0-2984 GCA_031406135.1 Rhodobacterales bacterium | reverse complement strand
TTTGTCATCTGGGGGTGATCGGCGACCGTAAACCCGGGCGCGCGGTGGTGGTGGCGGTCCTTGACAACCTGACCAAGGGCAGTTCCGGTCAGGCGATCCAGAACGCCAACCTGATGCTTGGCCTGCCGGAGACCCAGGGGTTGATGCTGGCCCCGGTATTCCCGTGAGAAGCCTGAAGAAGCGCCGGCGCATCCAGGTGATCGCGCTGGCGGCGTTCAGCCTCGCCATCGCCACCGGCATCGTCGCCGTCACCCTGCGCGAGGGCATCCAGTTCTTCCGCACGCCCACCCAGGTCGCCGAAAGCCCGCCGGCACCGAGCGAGGTCTTCCGCATCGGCGGGCTGGTGGAGGACGGCAGCCTGATCCGCGGTGACGGCACCGAGATCAGCTTCCGCGTCACCGACACCAACGCAACCGTCCCGGTGACCTACGAGGGCATCCTGCCCGACCTGTTCGGCGAGGGGCAGGGCATGGTCGGCACCGGGCGGCTGGTGGACGGCACCTTCGTGGCGACCGAAATCCTGGCGCGGCATGACGAGACCTACATGCCCGCCGAGGTGATCGACGCGCTGAAGGAACAGGGCGTCTATGTCGATCCCGGGGCAGAGAACGCACCCGCCACCACCAATTAACCCGGGCGCAAGAGCCTTGGCCCGTCACAGCACGGGGCAGGGGCATGAGGTCAGTGCGCGAGATTGCCGAAGAGATCGTCGCCCGCGAGGGCGGCTTCGTGAACGACCCCGACGATCCGGGCGGCGCCACCAATCACGGCGTCACCATCCACACCCTGCGCCGGCTCGGCATCGACCTGACCGGCGACGGCAAAGTGACGGTTGATGACGTGCGTCGGCTCACCCGCGCGCAGGCGGTGGACATCTATGTCGAGCACTACCACCAGCGCCCGGGGATCGGCGCCCTGCCGGAGGCGTTGCAGCCTTCCGTCTTCGACATGTACGTGAACGCCGGGGCCAACGCGGTGAAGGTCTTGCAGCGGCTTTTGACCGACATGGGCTTTCCCTGCGACCCCGACGGCGGCATTGGCCCGCAGACCATCCGCGCGGCGCAATCGGCGGCGGAGGCCGCGCCCGGCCACCTGGCCGACGCCTATGCCATCGCCCGGCGCAACTACTACTACGGCCTCGCCGATGCCCGGCCAGCGAGCCGCAAATACGCCCGCCGCAAGGACGGCGGCAAGGGCGGCTGGATCACCCGGGCCGAGGAATTCATGGCCGAGAAATACCGCCTGACCGACCGCCAGCACCGTGAGCGGACCGCATCATGGGGGTGATCGGCAAGCTGCTCGGCGGCCCGGCCGCGGTCACCGCGCTCGGCGATGCCGCGACCGGGATCGCCGAGGTCTTCATGCCCTCGGCCACCAGGCGGATGGAGCTGTCGGCCGAGGCGCAGATGGCCGCGCTCAGGCAATTGGGCGAGGAATACGGCCATCCCGCGATGGGCCGCTTCGACCGCATCGTGAACGGGCTGAACCGCATGCCGCGGCCGCTTCTCGCCTTCGGCACGCTGGGGCTGTTCACCTATGCCATGGTCGATCCGGTCGCCTTTGCCCGCCGCATGGTCGGGCTCAACGCGGTGCCGGAACCGCTCTGGTGGCTCCTGGGCGCCATCGTCGCCTTCTACTTCGGGGCGCGCGAGACCCACTATTTCCGCAACCGCGCCGTGGCCATGCCGGCGGACCTCACCCCCGCCGAAGGCAACGCCGCGCTGCAGGACTGGCAGCGCGAGTGATGAACCGGCGCCAATTCGGCGCAGACGCTGCCGCAGCAGGTTCGCGCCTCCCCTCCCCTGGTGGGAGGGGATGGGGGAGGGGGCGCCCGGACATGCGCGCGGAGCCCCCCACCCTCTCCCTCCCCACGAGGGGGAGGGAAGCGCATCCGCCCGGATGCCAGTGAGTGTGGCAACCCGGCCTTACGGAACCGCGGGCACACGCTTCAGATAGGCGGCCACCGCCTGCCGGTCACTCTGGGGCAGTTTCGCCATGTTCTCCACGACATGGGCCATGTGGCCTCCGGCCGAATCGAACTCGGGCGTGAAGCCCGAGGTCAGGTATTCAACGATTTCGGCCTCCGACCAGGCGAGCTTGCCCGGGGTGATGTTGGGGATGTTGCCCTTGCCTGTAGGGTTCGGCGCCCCGCCCAGCCAGCGCCCCCGGTCCAGCCCGCCCAGCGCATTGCGCGGGGTGTGGCACTCGCCGCAATGCGCCAGCGCCTCGACGATGTAGCGCCCCCGAGCCTCGGTCGGCGTCAGGTTTTCGGCCAGCGTCCAGCCGCCGCCGCCGAACAGGAGTTTCCAGCCACCGATGGACATGCGGATGTTGAACGGGAAGCCGACCTGATGCGCCTGCGAGGCCGCGTCGGAGGCGGGCAGGGTGTCCATCCAGGCCTTGAGGTCCGCGACATCCTGCACCGTGGCGTTCTGGTAGGCGGTGTAGGGGAGGGCCGGGAAATAGTGCTCGCCCTCCGGCGAGACACCGCGCATGACTGCCGAGGCGAAAGCTGCGAGCGGCCAGCCGCCGATGCCCTCGGGCGACGGAGAGATGTTCGGCGCGACGAAGGTACCGAAAGCGGTCGGGAACTTCTGCCCGCCCGACAGGACCAGCATCGCCGTCCCCTCCGCCCCCGGCGCCGCATGGCACGAGGCACAGCCGGCGGCGTGGAACACCGCCTCGCCGCGGCCGGCGTCGCCGGTGATCCCGGCGAAATCGGCCTCGGCCATCGGCTTCGGCCGGGCCAGCCACCAGCCCGCGACCCCGCCCGCCACGATCAGTCCCAGGAGCAGACGTCGCCAACGCATCCGCGCCTCCCTTGCCGTTGCCGGGCCAGTGTGTCGGCGGGGCGGGGGTCTGTCCACCCGACATGTCGCCGCTGCGCGGAGGCCCGCCGGAGCGGCCTAGATGTGGAACCTCAACAGGTTGTCCATCGGTAACGCGAGACGGCTGATGGGTGGCTTGGAGTTTAGACTGCCGTG
>JANOGU010000104.1:0-7407 GCA_031406135.1 Rhodobacterales bacterium | reverse complement strand
CGTCTCGGCCGCCGAGGTCATCATGACCCAGCTGCACGCCGGCGGGAAATTCGACAACACGGCCGAGGAGGGCAACGCCTACAAGGTCTCCGGCGGGTTGCATGGGGTCGGCGTTTCGGTCGTCAACGCGCTGTCGGAATGGCTCGACCTCACGGTCTGGCGCGATGACACCGAATACCGCGCCCGGTTCGAGGATGGCGACTGCACCGTGCATGTGCATCCCTTTGGTCCCGCACCGGGGCAGCGGGGAACGATGGTCCGGTTCCTCGGTTCGGCCAGGACCAACCGACCGGAAGGAACCTTTTCCAACCTCGACTACAGCTTCAAGACGCTGGAACACCGGCTGCGCGAACTGGCGTTCCTGAACTCCGGCGTCAAGATCGCGCTGGAAGACCTGCGCCACGCCGAACCGCAGCGGGTGGACCTGTGCTACGAGGGCGGCGTCCGCGAGTTCGTGAAATACCTTGACCGTTCCAAGCAGCCGGTGATGGCCGAGCCGATCTACATAACCGGCGAGCGCAACGGCATCTCGGTCGAGGTCGCGATGTGGTGGAACGACAGCTACCACGAGACGGTGCTGCCCTTCACCAACAACATCCCGCAACGGGATGGCGGGACGCATCTCGCCGGCTACCGCGGCGCGCTGACGCGGACCATCGGCGCCTATGCCCAGTCGTCCGGCATTGCCAAGCGCGAGAAGGTGGAGTTCACCGGCGATGACGCGCGCGAGGGGCTGACCTGCGTGTTGTCGGTGAAGGCGCCAGACCCCAAGTTTTCCAGCCAGACCAAGGACAAGCTGGTGTCTTCCGAGGTCCGCCCCGCGGTCGAGGGGCTGGTCAACGAGAAGTTGGCCGAGTGGTTCGAGGAAAACCCGGGGCCGGCGAAGTTGATCGTCGGCAAGATCGTCGAGGCGGCACTGGCGCGCGAGGCCGCGCGCAAGGCGCGCGAGCTGACGCGGCGCAAGTCGGCGCTGGACGTGGCCTCGCTGCCTGGCAAGCTGGCGGACTGCCAGGAACGCGATCCGGCCAAGTCGGAGTTGTTCCTCGTCGAAGGCGACAGCGCCGGCGGGTCAGCCAAGCAGGGCCGCAGCCGCCTGAACCAGGCCGTGCTGCCGCTCAGGGGCAAGATCCTGAACGTCGAGCGCGCCCGCTTCGACCGGATGCTGTCCAGCCAGGAGATCGGCACCCTGATCACTGCGCTGGGCACCGGCATCGGGCGGGACGAGTTCGACCTTGGCAAGCTGCGCTACCACAAGGTCGTCATCATGACCGACGCCGACGTGGACGGCGCGCATATCCGCACGCTCTTGCTGACCTTCTTCTTCCGGCAGATGCCGGAGCTGATCGACCACGGGCATCTCTACATCGCGCAGCCCCCGCTCTACAAAGTCGCCCGCGGCCGGTCGGAAGTTTATCTCAAGGACCAGGCGGCGCTGGATGACTATCTGATCGACCAGGGGATTGACGGCGCCATCCTGCGGCTGGGCTCCGGCGAGGACATCGCCGGCGCCGACCTCGCCCGCGTGGTGGCCGAGGCGCGGGCGTTCCGGCGTGTGCTGGACGCGTTCCCGACGCATTATCCCCGCCCGATCCTGGAACAGGCGGCGCTGGCGGGCGGTTTCGATCCTGGCCGGGCGGATGCCGATCTTCAGGCGGTGGCCGATACCGTGGCCCGCCGGCTGGACCAGATCGCGGTCGAATACGAGCGCGGCTGGTGCGGCCGGATCACCCAGGACCACGGCATCCGCCTCAGCCGCGTGCTGCGCGGGGTGGAGGAGTTGCGCACGCTGGACGGGCCGGTGATGCGGTCGGGCGAGGCGCGGAAACTTGCCCAGATCGCCGGCCATACCCGCGACGCCTATGCGACCCCGGCGCGGCTGGTCCGCAAGGACCGCGAGGCGGGGGTACACGGGCCCACGGACCTCTTGAAGGCGATCCTGGCCGAGGGCGAAAAGGGCCTGACGCTGCAGCGCTACAAGGGCCTGGGCGAGATGAACCCCGAACAGCTCTGGGAAACCACACTCGACCCGGAAGCACGGACGCTGTTGCAGGTGAAGGTGGACGACGTGGCCGAGGCCGATGACATTTTCACCAAGCTGATGGGCGACGTTGTGGAACCGCGGCGGGCCTTCATCCAGGAGAATGCGCTCAACGTGGAGAACCTGGATTTCTAGGGCGGGGTCTCCGGCATGATCGACAAGCTGGAAATGTTCATCGCGCTGGCCCGCGAGGGCCATTTCAGCCGGGCGGCCGAGGCGGTGGGCGTGACGCAGCCGACGCTGTCCTCCGCGATCCGGGCGCTGGAGGATCACCTCGGCGTGCAGCTTGTCTTCCGCGGGTCCCGCTACAAGGGCCTGACGCCCGAGGGCCAGCGGGCGCTGAGCTGGGCGCGGCGGATCGTGGGGGACGTGCGGTCGCTGAAGGACGACATGCGGTCGGCGCGGTCGGGCCTGTCGGGGGACCTGCGCCTGGGCGCGATTCCGACCGCCCTGCCGATGGTCGCCCGGCTGACGGCGCCGCTGCTGCAGAAGCACCCGTCGCTCAAGGTCACCATCCTGTCGCGCACCTCGGCCGAGATCCTGGACGGGATCGAGACGCTGGAGCTCGACGCCGGCCTGACCTACCTCGAGGCCCTGCCGCAGGGCCGCGTGGTGCAGGTGCCGCTCTACGGCGAACGCTATCAGCTCCTGTGCGCCGCCGGGCTGGACGTGGCCGCGAAGCCGAGCATCGGCTGGCGCGAGGTGGCCGACCTGCCGCTGTGCCTCTTGACCCCCGACATGCAGAACCGCCGGATCGTCGAGGCGCGTCTGGCCGAGGCCGGGGCGGTGGCGCGGCCGACGGTGGAGTCGAACTCGGCGATTGCGCTGGTCGCCCATGTGCTGACCGGGCGGTGGTGTTCGGTGGTGCCCACCGATCTGGCCGCCATGATGACGGGGGACGCCCGCCTGCGCGCCGTTCCCGTGGTCGCGACCGAGGAGGCGCATGTCGTCGGCCTGATCGCCGCGCGGCACGATCCGCAGACCCCCTTGCTGGCGGCAGTGCTGGCCGTGGCAGCCTCGATCACGCTCGCATGATACGCCAGGTCTATCGAAAGACGGAAACTCCATATTGATTTTCCTATCGTTCGGGCACATGGCCTGTGGCAGCCAGCCTGAGGGTCCGATGCACGCAGCCGTTGACGAAACCCGCATCCGCCAGGTGGTGGCGGATCATGCCGGGCTGGAAGGCCCGCTGCTGCCGATCCTGCATGCGGTGCAGGCGGAATTCGGGCATGTGCCCGAGACCGCCGTGCCGGTGATTGCGTATGAGCTCAACCTGTCCAAGGCCGAGGTGCATGGGGTCGTCAGCTTCTACCACGACTTCCGCGCGGCCCCGGCGGGCCGGCATGTGGTGAAGCTTTGCCGCGCCGAGGCCTGCCAGGCGATGGGCGCGGACCGGGTTGCGGCGCATGCCAAGGCGCGGCTGGGGGTGGACTGGCACGGCACAAGGGCGGATGTAACGCTGGAGCCTGTCTTCTGCCTCGGCCTCTGCGCCTGCGGTCCCGCCGCCATGGTGGACGGCAGGCTGGCGGGGCGGGTGGACGAGGCCTGGATCGACCGTCTGGCCGAGGAGTGCGGCGCATGAAGGTCTGGGTTCCCCGCGATGCGGCGGCCAGGGCGCTGGGCGCCGAGGATGTGGCCGCGGCGCTGACCGCCGAAGCGGCGAAGCGCGGCGTGGCGCTCGATCTGGTGCGCAACGGCTCGCGCGGGATGGTCTGGCTGGAGCCGCTGGCCGAGGTGGAAGTGGACGACGTTCGCCATGCCTTCGGGCCGATGACCGTGGCAGACGTGGCGGGCCTGTTTGGCGACCTCACGGCGCATCCCAAGGCGCTCGGGCCCACCGAGGCGTTGCCCTGGATGGCGCGGCAGACACGGCTGACTTTCGCGCGGGTGGGGATCACCGACCCGCTGTCGCTGGCCGACTACCGCGCGCATGGCGGGCTCGCGGGGCTGGAGCGGGCGCTGGCGCTGACGCCGGAGGCCGTGGTCGCCGAGGTGACGGAGAGCGGGTTGCGCGGCCGGGGCGGGGCCGGGTTTCCGACCGGGATCAAGTGGCGGACGGTGGCGGGGGCGACGGCCGACCGCAAATACATCGTCTGCAACGCCGACGAGGGCGATTCCGGCACCTTCTCCGACCGCATGCTGATGGAGGGCGATCCGTTCTGCCTGATCGAGGGTATGGCGATCGCCGGTCTGGCCGTCGGCGCGACAAAGGGGTTCGTGTACATCCGTTCGGAATACCCTGACGCGGTCGAAGTGATGTCCGCCGCCGTCGCGCTGTGGAAGGGCGCGGGGCTGTCGCCCGGCTTTGACGTGGAGATCCGCGTGGGTGCCGGAGCCTATGTCTGCGGCGAGGAGACCTCACTTCTCAACTCGCTGGAAGGCAAGCGTGGCGTGGTCCGCGCCAAGCCGCCGCTGCCGGCCTTCCAGGGCTTCATGGGCAAGCCCACGGTGGTGAACAACGTCATCTCGCTGGCCTCGGTGCCGGTGATCCTGGCGCAGGGCGCGGCCGCTTACCGTGACCTGGGCTTGGGCCGGTCGCGCGGCACGATGCCGTTGCAGATCGCCGGCAACGTCCGCTTCGGCGGCCTCTTCGAATGTGCCTTCGGCATGACACTGGGTGAGATCGTGGACGAGATTGCCGGCGGAACCGCCTCGGGCCGGCCGGTGAAGGCGGTGCAGGTCGGCGGTCCCTTGGGCGCCTACTTCCCCCGCGCGCTGTTCGACACGCCGTTCGGCTACGAGGAATACGCCGGCAAGGACGGCCTGATCGGCCACGCCGGGATCGTCGTCTTCGACGACAGCGCCGACATGCTGGCGCAGGCCCGCTTCGCGATGGAATTCTGCGCCATCGAAAGCTGCGGCAAGTGCACCCCCTGCCGCATCGGCGCCGTCCGCGGGGTGGAGACGCTGGACCGCATCGCCCGCGGCGACGTGTCTGCCATCCCGATCCTGACCGACCTCTGCGCCACGATGAAATTCGGCTCGCTCTGCGCGCTGGGCGGCTTCACGCCCTATCCGGTGATGTCCGCGTTGACCCATTTCCCCGACGATTTCGCCCGTGCCAGGGAGGCCGCGTGACATGAAGGACTTCGTGATCCCCAACCTGCGCGACATGGGCACGCCGCTGGTGAAATCCGGCACGATGGTCACGCTGACCATCGACGGCTTCGACGTCACCGTGCCGGAGGGCACCTCGATCATGCGGGCGGCGGCGGAAATCGGAATTGCGGTTCCGAAACTCTGCTCCACCGACTCGATCGAGGCCTTCGGCTCCTGCCGTCTGTGCCTGGTGGAAATCGAGGGCCGCGCCGGAGCCCCCGCGTCCTGCACCACGCCGGTGGCTTCCGGGATCGTCGTGCATACCCAGACGCCCAAGGTGAAACAACTGCGCCGCGGGGTGATGGAGCTCTACATTTCCGACCACCCGCTGGATTGCCTGACCTGCTCGGCCAATGGCGACTGCGAGTTGCAGGACATGGCCGGGGCGGTCGGCCTGCGCGACGTGCGCTACGAGGCGGTGGACACCCATTTCCGGACGAAGAACACCTCCGGAGAAGCCAACCCGCTCTACATCCCGCGCGACGACAGCAACCCCTACTTCAGCTACGACCCGCAGAAATGCATTGTCTGCTCGCGCTGCGTGCGCGCCTGCGAAGAGGTGCAGGGCACCTTCGCGCTGACCATCGAGGGCCGCGGCTGGGACAGCCGGGTGTCTTTCGGCGCCAAGTCTGACAACGCGCTGGCCTCGGACTGCGTGTCCTGCGGCGCCTGCGTGCAGGCCTGCCCGACCGCGACGCTGCAGGAAAAGTCGGTGATCGAGATCGGCACGCCGTCGCATTCGGTCATCACCACCTGCGCCTATTGCGGCGTGGGCTGCAGCTTCAAGGCCGAGATGCGCGGCGACGAGCTGGTGCGGATGACGCCGTACAAGCACGGCAAGGCCAACCGCGGCCATTCCTGCGTCAAGGGCCGCTTCGCCTACGGCTACGCCGCGCACAAGGACCGCATCCTGAAGCCGATGATCCGCGACGCGATCAGCGAGCCGTGGCAGGAGGTGTCCTGGGACGAGGCGCTGGGCTTCGCCGCCCGGCGCCTGCGCGACGTGCAGGCCAAATACGGCAAGGATTCCATCGGCGTCATCACCTCGTCGCGCTGCACCAACGAGGAGACCTACCTCGTCCAGAAACTGGCGCGCGGCGTGTTCGGCAACAACAACACCGACACCTGCGCCCGGGTCTGCCACTCGCCGACGGGCTACGGGCTCCGCGTCACCTTCGGCACCTCGGCGGGTACCCAGGACTTCGATTCGGTCGAGGACAGCGATGTCGTCGTCGTCATCGGCGCCAATCCGACCGACGGCCACCCGGTCTTTGCCTCGCGCATGAAGAAGCGTTTGCGGCAGGGCGCGAAGCTGATCGTGATCGACCCGCGCCGCATCGACCTCGTGCGCACCCCGCATGTCGCGGCCGCGCATCACCTGCCGTTGCGGCCAGGCACCAATGTCGCCGTCGTCACCGCGCTGGCGCATGTCATCGTCACCGAGGGCCTGTGCGACGAAACGTTCATTCGGGAACGCTGCGACTGGGACGAGTTCCAGGACTATGCCGAGTTCGTCTCCGCCCCGCAGCACTCGCCCGAGGCGACCGAGCTCATGACCGGCGTTCCGCCCGCCGAGCTGCGCGCCGCCGCGCGGCTTTTCGCCACCGGCGGCAACGGGGCGATCTACTACGGGCTGGGCGTGACCGAGCACAGCCAGGGCACCACGACCGTCATCGGCATCGCCAACCTCGCCATGCTGACCGGCAACATCGGCCGCCCCGGCGTGGGGGTGAACCCCTTGCGCGGCCAGAACAACGTGCAGGGCGCTTGCGACATGGGGTCGTTCCCGCACGAGCTTCCGGGCTACCGCCATGTCAGCGGCATCGAGGTGCGCGACATTTACGAAAAGCTCTGGGGCGTGACGATCTCGGACGAACCCGGCCTGCGCATCCCCAACATGCTGGATGCTGCGGTCGAGGGCACCTTCAAGGGCCTGTACTGCCAGGGCGAGGACATCCTGCAATCCGATCCGGATACCCACCATGTCGCGGCCGGGCTGGCGGCGATGGACTGCGTCATCGTCCACGACCTGTTCCTGAACGAGACCGCCAACTACGCCCATGTCTTCCTGCCGGGGTCGTCTTTTCTGGAAAAAGACGGAACGTTCACAAACGCCGAACGCCGGATCAACCGGGTGCGCAAAGTCATGCAGCCGCGCAATGGGTTGGGCGATTGGGAGGTCACGATGAAGCTGGCCAACGCCATGGGTGCCAACTGGACCTATACCCATCCGTCCCAAGTCATGGACGAAATCGCGGCAACAACGC
>JANOGU010000070.1:0-32689 GCA_031406135.1 Rhodobacterales bacterium | reverse complement strand
CGCGCCCAAACAAAACCACGAAAGCCCGCCCCGGGCCTGACCCGGGGCCTCCTGCCTCACAGGCGGCGCCGGTTGCAGGTGAGGCCCCGGGTCAAGCCCGGGGCGCGGGGTTTGACTCGCGCCATTGAATCCAGACGGCAGCGACATGGAGCTAGAGAAAGCTCTGCGGGTCGATGTCCACCGCCAGCCGCAGCGACGGCGGCAGTTTCACCTGCGCCAGCCACGCCGCGATCGCCCCCTGCAGCGGCGCCGCCTTGTCCGCCTTGACCAGCAGCCGCACGCGATGACGCCCGCGCACCCGCGCGATCGGGGCCGGCGCGGGGCCGAAGACCTCGGCCCCCACGGCCCGCAGCGGCGCGTCCCGGCGGGCCAGATCCCCGGCGATGTCGAACACCTGGCCCAGGTCCTCCGACGACAGGATCACCCCCGCCAGACGCCCGAAGGGCGGCATCCCCGCCACCCGCCGCTCCGCGGCCTCCGCCTTCCAGAACCCTTCCTCGTCGCCGGCCAGGATCGCGCGGATCACCGGATGCTCGGGCTGGTGGGTCTGCAGCCAGGCCTCGCCCGGCCGCTCCGCCGTCCGTCCCGCCCGGCCCGCCACCTGCCGCATCAACTGGAACGTCCGCTCCGCCGCGCGCAGGTCGGCGCCCTGCAACCCGAGGTCGGCATCGATCACGCCGACCAGCGTCAACAGCGGAAAGTTGTGGCCCTTGGCCACGATCTGGGTGCCGATGATGATGTCGGCCCCACCCTCGGCGATGTCCTTGACCGCCGCCTTGACCGCCCGCGCCGACGCGAACAGGTCCGACGACAGCACCGCCAGCCGCGCCTGCGGGAAGCGCGCCGCCACCTCCTCCTGCAACCGCTCCACACCCGGGCCGACAGCGGCCATCCGGCCTTCCACCGCACAATGCGGGCAGGCGACCGGCACCGGCTTGGTCGCACCGCACTGGTGGCAGACCAATCGCTTCTGGAACCGATGCTCCACCATCCGCGCGTCGCAGGTGTCGCAGCCGATCTGATGTCCGCAGCCGCGGCACAGCGTGACCGGCGCATAGCCGCGCCGGTTCAGGAACAAGAGCGCCTGCTCGCCGCGGTCCAGCCGGTCCTGCACCAGCCCTGCCATCGTCTCGGAAATCCAGCGGTTCGACGGCAGCCGCTCGTCACGCATGTCGATGGCGCGCATCGCCGGCATGACCGCCGCGCCAAAGCGCGACGACAGGTCCAGCCGCGCGTATTTCCCGGCCTCGACATTGGCCCAGGTCTCCAGCGCCGGCGTCGCCGAGGCCAGGACCACCGGGCAGCCGGCGATGGAGGCGCGCAGCACCGCCATGTCGCGGGCATGGTAAAGGACGCCGTCCTCCTGTTTGTACGAGGTGTCGTGCTCCTCATCGACCACGATCAGGCCGAGGTCGCGGAACGGCAGGAACAGCGCCGACCGGGCCCCGACCACCAGCGGCGCGCCGCCCTGCCCCACCATCTTCCACAGCCGCCGGCGTTCGGTCTGGGTCACCCCCGAATGCCACTCCGCCGCCCGGCCGCCGAAGCGGGCCTCGACGCGGGCCAGGAACTCCGCCGTCAGCGCGATCTCGGGGCACAGCACCAGCGCCTGCCGCCCGGCCTTGAGGCATTCGGCCACCGCCTCGAGATAGACCTCGGTCTTGCCCGACCCGGTCACGCCCTTCAGCAGCGTGCAGGAATAGCCCCCCGTCGCCATCGTCGCCGCCAGCGCATCCCCGGCGCCGACCTGATCCCCCTCCAGCCGGGCTCCGGCCACCGGCCGCAGTACCGGATAGGGCAGGTCCCTGGGCGCCTCGTCCTCCGCGACCACGCCGAGGGCGACCAGACCCTTCACCACCGACGCCCCGACCCCCGCCGCCTCGGTCAGCTCGCGCAGGGTGACCGGCTGGCCCCAGGCGCGCAGCGCCTCCACCACCTTGAACCGCGCCGGGGTCAGCTGGTTCGGCACCGGCCCGGCCAGCCGGTAGACCCGCTTGACCGAAGGCGGATCGCCCAGGCCCGGCGCCCGCGTCGCCAGCCGCAGCATCGCCGGCAGCGGCGTCAGCGTATAGTCGGCGGCACGGGCCAGGAACGTGCGCATCTCGGCCCGCATCGGGCCGGCGTCCAGCACCCGGTTCACGGCGCGGACCTTGGCGGGGTCCCAGCGCCCGGTTCCCGGCCCCCAGACCACGCCGACCACCCGGCGCGGCCCCAGCGGCACCTCGACGAAGTCGCCCGTGCCGCAGCCGCCCGGCGGCGCCCGGTAGTCAAGCGGGCGGCCCAGCGGTTCGGTCGTCAGGACCAGCACCTCGTCGCCCTCGTCGAAGACCCGCTCGGCCATTGACGCCTTCCCCCGTGGACGCCTTTCCGGTAAACCGCGCCGGACCCTGCCACAACCCGCCAGAGGAGCCCGCCCATGAAGTTCTTTGTCGATACCGCCGACGTCGAGGCGATCGCGGAGCTGCACGCGCTCGGCATGGTGGACGGGGTGACGACGAACCCGTCGCTGATCCTGAAGTCGGGCCGCGACATCATCGAGGTGACGCGCGAAATCTGCGCCCTCGTTCCCGGCCCGGTTTCGGCCGAGGTGGTGGCCACCGAGGCCGCGGCGATGATTGCCGAAGGCGAGAAACTCGCCGGCATCGCGCCGAACATCACCGTCAAGCTGCCGCTCACCTGGGACGGGCTCAAGGCCTGCAAGGAGCTGACCGGCCGTGGCTACATGGTCAACGTCACCCTCTGCTTTTCCGTCAACCAGGCGCTGATCGCCGCCAAGGCGGGCGCGACCTTCATCTCGCCCTTCGTGGGTCGTCTGGACGATATCAACATCGACGGGCTGGAACTGATCGGAGACATCCGCACGGTCTATGACAATTACAGCTTCAAGACCCAGATCCTGGCCGCCTCGATCCGCTCCGCCAACCATGTCAGCCAATGCGCCCTGATCGGCGCCGACGTGATCACCGCGCCACCCGCCGTGATCAAGTCGCTGGTCTCGCATGTGCTCACCGACAAGGGCCTCGACCAGTTCCTCAAGGACTGGGCGAAAACCGGGCAGAAAATCCTGTGACGGGCGTGTAACATGCCCGTGAAAAGGGGCGGGGCATGATCGAACAGGACCTGCGCGACCGCATCATCGCGGCGCCGGAGGCGATCCTCGAGGATCGCGACGTGATGAAGGCGCTGGTCGCGGCCAACGAACGCGCCATGGGCTCCAACATCGTCGACCTGCGCGGCATCGCCATGGAACGGCTGGAGGCGCGGCTCGACCGGCTGGAGACCACCCACCGTGGCGTCATCGCTTCGGCCTACGAGAACCTCGCCGGCACCAACCAGGTCCACCGCGCCACTCTGGCACTGCTCGACCCGCTCAGCTTCGCCGACTTCCTTGCGGCCCTCTCCGGCGAGGTGGCCCAGGCGCTGCGCGTCGACGTCATCCGCCTCGTCCTCGAATCGGCGGACGGCGCGAAGGCCGCGCTGGAAGGCCTGGGCGAGGCCGTCCACATCGCCGAGCCGGGGTTTGTCGCCGACTACCTGACGCTCGGCCGCAACATCCCGCTGCGCCCGGTCACCCTGCGGCAGTGCGCGCCGGAAACCGCCGGGCTGTACGGCGCCCGCGCCGCCTGGATCGGGTCCGAGGCGCTGATGCGGCTGGATTTCGGCCCGGGCCGGCTGCCGGGGATGCTGGCCTTCGGAGCGGAAGACCCGCACATGTTCCGCCCCTCGCAGGGCACCGACCTC
Source organism: Rhodobacterales bacterium (assembly GCA_031406135.1). GTDB lineage: Bacteria > Pseudomonadota > Alphaproteobacteria > Rhodobacterales > Rhodobacteraceae > JANOGU01. The sequence goes on along the minus strand of JANOGU010000070.1, from coordinate 28,948 downwards.
CTGGCCTTCTTCGCCGGCGTCTTCGAACGCACGATGCGGCGATGGCTGGCGTGATCCTCAGCCCCGCCGCCCGTGATGCGCTGTCGGGCTGGGCGCGGCATCTCACGGTCGGCGGCGCGGCAAAGCTCACGCTCACCGCCTATGCCGCCGACGTCTCCCGCTGGCTCGCCTTCCTGGCCTCTCACCACGGCACCGGCGAAGGCCCGCAGGCCATCGCTGGTGCCACCCAGGCCGACATCCGCGCCTTCATGGCGGCCGAACGCGGCCGCGGCGTCACCGCCCGCTCGCTGGCCCGCAGCCTCTCGGCGGTGAAGGGCTTCACCGCCTGGCTGGCCGACCGCGAGCAGATCGACGCAACCGCCGTCCTGTCGGCCCGCGCCCCACGGGTGAAGAAGAAGCTCCCCCGCCCGCTGGACGAGGACGCCGCCGCGGCGGTGCTCGAGCGCATCGGCGATGACGCCCGCGACCCCTGGATCGCCGCCCGTGACACCGCCGTGGTCACGCTGCTCTACGGCCTCGGCCTGCGGATTTCCGAGGCGCTGTCGCTGACCACCGCCGACCACCCGCTGCCCGAGGTGCTGCGCATCACCGGCAAGGGCGGCAAGACCCGTCTGGTCCCGGTCCTGCCCGCCGCCCGGGCCGCGGTCGCCGACTACGTCAGTCGCTGCCCCCTGCCGCTCGATCAGGGTCGCCTGTTCCGCGGCGCCCGCGGCGGCCCGCTGTCGCCCCGTGTGGTCGCGCTCGCCATGGAGCGCACCCGCCACCGCCTCGGCCTGCCGCCTTCGGCCACGCCGCACGCGCTGCGCCACAGCTTCGCCACCCACCTGCTGACCGCCGGCGGCGACCTGCGCGCGATCCAGGAGCTTCTGGGCCACGCCTCTCTGTCCACCACCCAGGGCTACACGGCAGTGGACACGGCGCGCCTGATGCAGGTCTATGCCATGGCCCATCCGCGAGCCTGAGAAGTATGAAACCGCCCCTGAAAGCCCTGTCCGTCCACCTGCTCACAGCCACGGGCGCTGTCCTGTCGATGTTCGCGATGCTGGCGGCGGTGGAAGGCAAGTGGAGCCTGATGTTCCTCTGGCTGGTCGTGGCGCTGGTCGTGGACGGCATCGACGGCCCGCTGGCGCGCAAATTCGACGTCAAGGCGAACTGGCCCACCTACGACGGCGTCCTGATGGACCTGATCGTGGACTACCTGACCTATGTCTTCATCCCGGCCTATGCGCTGTTCAAGTCCGGCCTGCTGACCGGCTGGACCGGCTGGCTCGCGATCATCGCCATCGTCTACGGCTCGGTCGTGTATTTCTCCGACACCAGGATGAAGGCCAAGGACAATTCCTTCTCCGGCTTCCCCGCCTGCTGGAACATGGTGGTGCTGGTCCTGTTCGCGTTGAAACCCTCGGAATGGGCCTCGCTCTTCATCGTCATCGCGCTGACCTGGACGATGTTCACCAACCTCAAGTTCATCCACCCCGTCCGCACCGAACGCTGGCGGACAGTGTCGCTGACCATGGCGCTGCTCTGGGTGCTGTTCGCCGGCTGGGCGGCCTGGGTGGAGTTCAGTCCCGCGAGCTGGGCGCACTGGGGGCTGCTGCTGACCTCCGCCTACCTCGCGCTCGCAGGCATCGCGCAACAGCTGATCCCACCGCAGCCAGGCCGGTAGGGCGGGGTTCACCCCGCCGCTTGCAGGGCCGCGCCGGTAGGGCCGGGTTCACCCCGCCGCTTGCAGGGCCGCGCGTAGGGTGGGCAATCTGCCCACCCTGCCCACCATGCCGCACCCTCACACCCGCGTCAGCAACACGCCCGCCACGATCAGCCCCACCGCGACCCACTTTCCCGCCGTCATCCGTTCGCGGAACAGGACCGCGCCGATCAGCACGGCGAACAGGATCGAGGTCTCGCGCAGCGCCGCGACCAGCGGGATCGGGGCCACGGTCATCGCCCAGATCGCGATGGCATAGGCGCCATAGGACGCCGCCCCGGCCAGCGCGCCGACGAGCCAGGATTTCCGCCCGCGCGGAATGGCCGCTCCACCCCGCCACAGCACCAGCGGCAGCAGGAAGGTCGTCCCGTCCAGCACGAAGAGCCAGGCGACATAGGCCGCCGGGTCGCCCGCCGCCCGCGCGCCGAACCCGTCCACCAGCGTATAGCCAGCCGTGCCGAACGCCGCGCCCAGCGCAAAGGGCAGGAGCGCCCGGCTTTCGCCGGACCGGAACACGCCCGAGGCCAGCGCCAGGATGCCGGCGCCGAGCACCAGGATGCCGAGCGCCTCGTGCCCATCCACCGCCTCGCCCAAAAACAGCGCGCCGATCACCAGCACCGCCATCGGCGCGGTCCCGCGCGCCAGCGGGTAGACCCGGCTCAGGTCGCCATGCGCGTAGGCAAAGGTCAGGCAGGTCTTGTAGGTCAGGTGGAAGGCCGCGGACCCGGCCAGCCAGGGCAGCGCCACGGCGGTTGGCCAGCCGTGCGGCAGCGACATGACGAGCCCGATCACGATCTCCCAGACCGACAGGATGACCATGGCGCCGACGCGGCTTTCGCCGGTCTTGATCAGCGCATTCCAAAGCGCATGCAGGAAGGCCGCGCCGAGGACGGCCAGGAAGACGCCGGTTGTCATGATTCCGTTACACTGCCCCGCGCGCGACTTGTGGCACTGGTTGCGCCGGGGCGAAAGAGGCCGCGCGCCGGATTTAGCGGTCTTCGGCGCGGCCGGCGGCGGCGCTTTGTCCCGACCGATGCCCGACCAATGTCCGACAGAAGGCCGACCACCGCCTGCCCGGGATGGCGGGTTGGTTAATGCGTGTTTTCAATGCGTTAGACTACGCCCTGCCGCGCCGATTCGCACCGGCCGCGAGATCGCGTTCACCCCCCGTTAACCCTCAGATCAACAGCCCGGCCGCGCCTTCATGGCGCAGCAGCGCGATCTTGGTCTCGATCCCGCCCGGGGCGGAAAAGCCGCCCAGCGTCGTGGCGCCCAGCACCCGGTGGCAGGGGATCAGGATCGGCAGCCGGTTCTTCCCGCACATCTGCCCCACGGCCTGCGCCGGGACCTTGAGCTCGCCGGCGAGATCGCCGTAGGTCCTTGTTTCCCCGAAGGGAATCGCGATCAGACGGCGCAGGAATTCGCCGAAGACCCCCTCGCCGGTGGCCAGCGGCAAGGCGAAGGCGCGGCGGGTTCCGGCAAAGTACTCGCCCAGCTGCCGCCCCGCCTCGGTCAAAAGGACGGAGCCCTCTCCACCCCCGCCATGCCAGTCCAAGGCGCTGATTTCACCTGCATTTTCGTGCAGGGTCACCGGGCCGAAAGGGGTCTGCAAGGTCGCGGACGGCATGCGCAGAGCCTGTCCCCTCACCCGGCCAGCCGCAACCCGGACCCTGCGAAAAACTCACGCGGCAGGCGCCATCCGGCGCAGCCTTGGCGGCAAAGCGGGAAGGACGGCAGAAGCAGCGCGAACCCGTCTCAGCCGATCACGGCGTCACAGCGGGCGCAGAGGCCGGGGTGGCGGTGGCTGCCCACATCCGGCAGGTGCCGCCAGCAACGCTCGCATTTGTCGCCCTCGGCCAGCCGGAAGACGACCCCCACCCCGGGCACCTCGGGCAGCGTGAAGGCGCCGTCCGGCGCCGCCCCGATGGTCAGGGCAAGGGCCGAGGTGATGCAGACGTCCTCGAAATCAATGCCTTGCAGGATGGCACCCAGGCCTTCCTCGACGAAGACCTCCGGCGCCGCCTCCAGCGAGGCGCCGATCACCTTGGCCGTCCGCTGCACTTCCAGCGCCGCCGTCACCACCCGGCGGGCGGCGCGCACCGTCGCCCATTTCGCCGCCAGCGCCTCGTCGCGCCAGGCGGCCGGGGTCTCGGGGAAGTCGTGCAGGTGGATCGAGCCGTCCTCGGAGGGAAAGCGCGACAGCCAGACATCCTCGGCGGTGAAGACGAGGATCGGCGCCAGCCAGGCGGTCAGGCGGTGGAACAGCGCGTCCATCACCGTGCGCATCGCCCGGCGGCGCGGCGAGGACGGCGCGTCGCAGTAGAGCCTGTCCTTGCGGATGTCGAACCAGAGGGCCGACAGGTCGGAGGTGGCGAAGGTGAACAGTTTCTGGAACACGCCCTGAAAGTCATAGGCGGCGTAGCCCAGGCGCACCTCGGTATCGAGTTCGGCGAGGCGGTGCAGGATGAACCGTTCCAGCTCCGGCATGTCCTTGACCGGCAAGGCTTCTTCCGCCGTGTAGCCGTGCAGCGCGCCGAGCATGTAGCGCAGCGTGTTGCGCAGGCGGCGGTAGCTGTCGGCGGTGCCCTTCAGGATTTCCGGGCCGATGCGCAGGTCCACCGAATAGTCCGACTGCGCCACCCAGAGCCGCAGGATGTCGGCGCCGTACTGGTCGATCACGGCTTGCGGGGCGGTGGTGTTGCCCAGCGACTTGGACATTTTCATGCCGCGCTCGTCCAGCGTGAAGCCATGCGTCAGCACGCCCCGGTACGGCGCCCGCCCCCTGGTGCCGCAGGCCTGCAGCATCGAGGAATGGAACCAGCCGCGGTGCTGGTCGGTGCCTTCGAGGTACAGGTCGGCGATCCCGTCCGCGGTCCCGTCCGCGCGGTCGCGCAGCACGAAGGCGTGGGTCGAGCCAGAGTCGAACCAGACGTCGAGGATGTCGAACACCTGTTCATAATCGGATGGATTCACAAGGCCGCCGAGGACGTTCTCCTTGAATCCTTGCACATACCAGACATCGGCGCCGTCAGCCTCGAAGGCCGCGACGATCCGGGCGTTGACCTCCGGGTGGCGCAGCAGGAAGTCCGGATCGGTCGGTTTCGACCCTTTCTTCACGAAGCAGGTCAGCGGCACGCCCCAGGCGCGCTGGCGCGACAGCACCCAATCCGGCCGCACCTCGATCATCGAATGCAGGCGGTTGCGCCCGGTCTGCGGGGTCCACTGCACCAGCTGGTTGATCGAGTTCAGCGCCCGGCTGCGGATCGTGTCGCCGTAGGTGGAGAGCCCGTCGTCAAGCTTGCGGTCGATGGCCACGAACCATTGCGGCGTGTTGCGGTAGATCACCGGCGCCTTGGAGCGCCAGGAATGCGGGTAGGAATGCTTGAGCCTGCCCTTGGCAAAGAGCGCGCCCGCGTAGGCCAACTGCTTGATGACGCTGACGTTGGCCGGGCCTTCCTTGCCGTCGGGCAGGATGATGTGTTGCCCGCCGAACAGCGGCAGATCGGCCCGGTAGGAGCCGTCCGGCTCGACATTGTAGGTCATCGGCAGGCCGTGCTTCAGGCCAAGCTGATAGTCGTCATCGCCGTGGCTGGGCGCGGTATGGACAAAGCCGGTGCCGGCGTCGTCGGTGACGTGATCGCCGGGGAGCATCGGGACGTCGTAGTCCCACTCGCCGTTTCCTCCATCGAGGCCGCGGAAGGGGTGGGCTACAACCGTACCTTCCAAATCAAAGACGCTACAGACTTCTACGTAGCCGTCGGCCTTCGCCGCCGCCATGGTTGCGGATACAAGACCGTTGGCCACAAGAACTACTTCGCCGATCCTTGCAGGACTGCCCTCCAAAATGCTGATGATTTCAATGGCGACGTAGTTGACCTTAGGATTGAACGCTACCGCTCGGTTCTGCGGAAGCGTCCAAGGTGTAGTCGTCCAGATAACAACGGAAGCACTCCTGAGCTTCTCGTCTTGGCTGGCAGAAATCGCGATCCGCTCTTCAGTGCTCGTTTCTCCCGGCCAGTCGGTGGTGACAATTGAATGCGGCAATTGGGTGATTGGAAACCGCACCCACACCTGATGCGAGTTCACATCGTGGTATTCGACCTCGGCCTCGGCCAGCGCGGTCTTCTCCACCGGCGACCACATCACCGGCTTGGAGCCCTGATAGAGCGCGCCGTTCATCAGGAACGCCATGAACTCCGCCGCGATCACCGCCTCGGCGTGGAAGTCCATGGTCAGGTACGGCCGGTCCCAGGCGCCGGTCACCCCCAGCCGCTTGAACTCCGCCCGCTGCACGTCGATCCAGCCTTCGGCGAACCGCCGGCACTCCTGCCGGAAGTCCACCACATCCACGTCGTCCTTGTTCAGCCCGCGGGCGCGGTACTGCTCCTCGATCTTCCACTCGATCGGCAGGCCATGGCAGTCCCAGCCCGGCACGTAGCGGGCATCGAAGCCCATCATCTGCTGCGAACGGACCACCATGTCCTTCAAGACCTTGTTCAGCGCATGCCCGATGTGCAGATGCCCGTTGGCGTAGGGCGGGCCGTCGTGCAGCACGAAGGGCGCCCGGCCTGGCTTCATCCTTAGCCGGTCGTAGACGCCGATCCGCGCCCAGCGGGCGAGCCAGTCGGGCTCGCGCTGCGGCAGGCCGGCGCGCATCGGAAAGCTGGTGTCGGGCAGGAAGACGGTGTCGCGGTAGTCGGGCGTCGCGGTCGGGGGCGCGTCGGCGCTCATGGGCGTGACCTCTGGGGGGCGAAGACGAAGGACAAGCTCCCGGCGCCCCGAAGATCAGGACGCCGGGCCGCGAATTCGCCGTATGGCAAGCGGTCCCGTCATGGGCAGGGCTTATAGGGGGGGCTTGCGGCGGGGTAAAGCGGGCGGCAACGTCGGCGCAACCGACCGGGGCATCGCCAGTGACGCCACGCCTGAGCATCGCCGTCGCCGGGGCCGGGATCGGCGGGCTCGCCGCCGCCGCCCTGCTGGCGCGGGCCGGTCACCGGGTCACCGTCTTCGACCGGTTCGACGCGCCGGCGCCGGTGGGTTCGGGGCTGGTGATCCAGCCGGTGGGCCAGGCGGTGCTGGACCGGATCGGCGCCGGCGACGCCGCCCGGGAACTCGGGGCGCGGATCACGCGGATGGAGGGGGTGGAGTCGGCCTCCGGCCGCAGGGTGCTCGACGTGGCCTACGACCGGCCGGGCGGGGCGCGCTTCGGCCTTGCCATCCACCGCGCCGCCCTGTTCCGGGTGCTGCTGGACGCCGCCACCGCGGCGGGGGCGGAGGTGGTGACCGGGGCGGAGGTCCACGGGGTCCGCGGCCCCCATCTCGGGACAGCCCGCGGCCGGCGCGGGCCGTTCGATCTGGTGGTCGATGCCACCGGCGCCGGCTCGCAGCTGTCGCCGCTGATGGCGCGGCCGCTGGCCTATGGCGCGGTCTGGGGGACCGTGCCCTGGCCGCAGGGCACGCCGCTGCCGCCTGACCGGCTGACGCAGCGCTACCTTGCGGCGCGGAAGATGGCCGGCGTGCTGCCGCTGGGGCGGATGCCGGGGCGGCAGGACGCGGTGGCGGCGATCTTCTGGTCGCTGCCGCGATCAGCGCTCGACCGCTGGGGCGAGGGTGACATCGATGAGTGGAAGGCCGAAGTCACCGGCCTCTGGCCGGACATGGCGCCGTTCCTGACCACAGTTGTCGGCACTGCCGACATGACCCCCGCCCGCTACTCCCACGGCACCCTGCGCCGGCCCTGGTCGCCCGGACTGGTCCATATCGGCGACGCCGCCCACCGGGCCTCGCCGCAGCTCGGCCAGGGCGCGAACATGGCGCTGCTGGATGCGCTGGCGCTCGCCACGGCGCTTGAAGGCGCGACCGGAGACGCGGCGCTGGCCGCCTATGCGAGGATGCGGCGCTGGCACGTGCGGCTCTACCAGGCGATGAGCGCCGCCTTCACGCCGCAGTACCAGTCCGACAGCCGCTGGCTGCCCGTCCTGCGTGACCGCGTGCTGATGCCGCTGTCGCGGCTGCCGCCGCTGCCCCGCCTGCTGACCCGGCTGGTGGCCGGAGACCTGATCCCGCCGCTGGCGGGGGAGACGATTCCGTAAACGCCAGATGCCGGCTGCGGCACGCGCGGCGAGGAGGGACGGAATGTCCCACCGTGGGACATTTTTAAAATGACATTATTTCAATAGGTTACGCGACAATATTAACCCTTTGTTAGGGAATTGCCTGCCGTCAACCCAGCGTGCGCCGCGTTAGGGACCGGCGGCTGGCCCGTCCGTGTCCGCCTCCTCAGACCGCCGCGCCGCCCATCGGTTCAGCCATGCCAGTCCGGCCAGCGCCAGCCCGAGGACGAGGAAGGAAAGCACCCGGGTGAGCCCGGTCAGCTGCGGCCCGTCGATCAGGAAGACCTTGGCCACCGTCAGCCCGATCACCCCCATGGCCAGCCGCCGCAGGCCCGGCGAGCCGCGGGCGATGGCCTGCCACAGCAGCCCGGCACCGAGGACGGTCATCGCAACCGTGTAGGCGTAAAGCTCGGGCTGGGTCACGCCGAAGACCGTGAGGTCCGGCCCGCGCACCAGCCGACGGATTTCCAGCGGTGCCCAGAGCAGGAGAAACGCCGCGCCGACCCAGCGTGCGGGCGGGTGCAGCGATGCGGGCAGCCAACGCGCGGACAGGATCAGGATCAGCCCGGGCAGAGCGTAGGCCAGCGCCAGCGAGTCAAGGAGCGGCGGGCCGAGAACGAGGTGGACGTCGTTCCATTGGCGGACCATCGGGTTGCCGGACAGGACGGCCCAGCCCAGCAGCACCGCCGCGACAAGGCCCGCCAGTCCCGACACGGCCAGGCGCAACTGCCGCACCCCACTGTGGGCTGATTCCGGACCGGCCTGCGACTGCGACAGGGCCGCCTGCGACAGCGCCAGGAGCAGCCAGGGCAGCGCCAGCAGCGTCACGCCCCAGTGCGAGGAAAGCTCCGCATCGTCGCCGCGCTGAAGCCAACGCGCGAGGCAGACGGCGAGGAACAGCGCCAGCACGGTCGCCGCGCCCGAAGCCAGCGCGGCCCGGGTCATCGGCCTTTGTCCAGGGTCCAGCATCCGCCAGGCCGCGAGCACGCCTGCCAGCGCGCCCAGATGGGCCAGCGCCATCTGCAAGAGCGGCGTGTCGAGCGACCAGGCGATGCCCGGATCGGCCCCCAGGCGGTAGAGCAGCACGGCCAGTCCCAGCTGGACGAAGCCCGCGAATTCGCGCAGGCCGAAGCGGCGGTCGAGCCCTGCCGCCACCGCCACCAGCACGGCAAGCGCCAGCGTCAGCGCCGCCTTGGTGGTCAGCACGAAGAGCGCCAGCGCGATCAGGCAGAGCGCGGCCAGCGCGGCATGGGCGGTGCGGCGACGGTTGGCGCCATCGGCCCGGGCGAAGGCGATGGCCAGGGCGGTCGCACCGGCCGCAAGGGCCATGATCGCGGCCGCCCAGGGGTAGGGCGCTGGCCAGCCGACGACTGGGCGCCAGAGGAGCTCGACGAGGAGCAGCAGAAGCGGGGCGAAGGCCACGGCCGCAAGGCCGTAGGCGGTTCCGATCCGCCCCGCACCGTCGTGGTGCGCGCGCAGCGCGAAGCCACCGGAGACCAGAGTCGCGATCAGGATCAGCGGCCAGAACGCCTCGCCCTGGGCACTGGGGAACAGGCCCTGCGCCCAGAGGTCGTTGGCGAAGTTCCTGTCGTCCATCTGGGCCGCCGCGCGGACCAGAATGCCGAGCGCGGGCAGCGCCGCCAGATCGGCCATGCCGCGGGCGCCCGCGGCCCAGAGGGCAAAGGCCAGCGCCAGACCCGCCAGTGCGCCGTAGACGATCAGGTCCTCGGCCGCGGTGGCGGCGGCGAAGGTCAGGCCCAGGGTCGCCGCGGCCAGTGTCCCGGCGGCGAGCCTGGTGGGGAAGACCGGCCAGCGGCCCGCCGCCCCGGCATCGGGCTTGCCGGCCAGCGCCTCGGCGACCGTGGGGCCGGGGGCGACGGGCTTGGGGGAGAGGTCCGGGAGGGCGGCGGCGAGGAGCGGCAGGAGGACGAGTTGCGCGATCCAGAACGGCAGCGCGGCGTTGCCCGAGGCCTGGAGCAGGGCGCCCGCAGCGATCGACAGGACCAGCGCCAGCACCGAAATCCACGCCCAGCGGCGCACCGCATCGACAGCAAGTCCGACGCCGGCGATCAGGGTGAAGTAGAGGTGCAAGGGCCCGAGTTCCGACCCGCCGCCGCCGACCATGAACGGCGCCAGCGTGGCGCCGATGAGGCCCAGAGCCGCCAGCAGCGGCCCGTGCCGCCAGCCCAGCGCCACCGACAATGCCCCGACTGCGGCGAGCCCGATGAAACACGGGGTCTGGCCGATCAGGTCGTAAAGTTGCCGGGCGGCAACGACGGCGGCGAAGAGCGCCACGACGCCGGCGCCGGCGAAGACCGCGGGCAGGGTGTCAAGGCTGGCGTCGTCCCGCGCCTCCTGCCGCCGGCGCAGCCATTCCCCGGCGAAGACGAGGAGGCCGCCGAAGGCCAGTCCGGCGAGGATGCGCAGACCCGGCGGCAGGATGCCGCGCTCCACCCCCCACTGCACCAGGAACACGCCGGCGAAGGCCAGCGACAGACCGGCGATGGCGTAGACCCAGTTCTCGCGCAGCCAGGCGATGAGCGCCGCGATGCGGTCGGTGCCGAGGACGAGCGGGCGGTCCTGGTCGCTGGCCTCGGAGCCGGTGGCGCTGGGCGGAAGACCGAGGTTCCCATCCACGGGCGCGGCCGCCAGCGCCGCGGCCTCCAGTTCCCCGGGCGGCATCGCGGCGTCGCCCTGGGGTGTCTCCACCGTGGCATCGGTCAACACAGCGATGGCAGGCACCGGCTGGGCGGCTGCGGCGGCATCCGGTATCGCCGCCGCGGTCTGATCCTCGGCGCCAGGCTGGCGGGTTTGCAGGCGGGCAACCTCGGCAGAGAGGGCGCGGACCTGCGACTCCAACGCCGCGGCCCGCGCGCGCAGCCCCGACTGTCCGACCAGCAGCACGATCAGCAGGACCGGGATGCCGACGACGAGCAATACCGCAAGGGCGAAAAGGCCTTCCATCCGGTCTCCACCTGCCGCTCGAGGCGACTATGCCGGGTCTGGCGGAAAGCGCAATGTGGGGAATGTCTTACCCATCGCTCCAGTGGCGCCGGGCCGGAGCTCGCCCCCGGGGTCGGTCAGGGCTGGTCCGCAGCGGTGGCACGGTCGAACAGGCCGGTCAGCGCCCGGCTCACCAGATGGGTGACCCTGGGCTTCGGCAAGGCGGCGAAGGGCATCGGCCGGCAGACCTCCATCGCCGCCACGCCCACCCGCGCCGTGAGCGCGCCGTTGACCACGCCCTCGCCAAAACGGCGCGAGAGCTTGGACAGGAGGCCGCCACCGGCGACGGAGTGGATCAGGTCGTCGGTCAGCGCCAGCGCGCCGGTGGCGACGAGGTGGGTGAAGACCCGCCGCATCAGGCCCCAGGAGCCGAAGGCCCCGGCCCGCCCGCCGTACAATTCCGCCAGCCGCCGCACCATGCGCAGGTTGGCGTAGAGCGCCACGGCCACATCAACGAGCGCCAGCGGCACGAAAGCGGTGGCCACCGCCACCTGCCGGGCGGCAGTTTCGATCTCGGTCCGGGCGCGGGCGTCAAGCGGGCCGAGCAGCTCGGTCTCGGTCAGGTCGAGCAGCGCATCGGCATCGAAGACCTCCGCCGCCCGCTCCGCCAGCCGCGCCCTGCCCCAGGCCAGGTCGTCCCGACCGGCATAGAGCCTGCGCACCGCATCGGCCGCTGCGCGCGCGTCGGCCAGAGTGCCGGTGCGGGCCGCCCCGGCCCGCGCCCGCAGCGCGTCGATGCGGACCAGCCTCGCAAAGGCCAGCGCCTCACGGGCGGCCAGCAGGACCAGCGCGAGGACGGCAAGGGCGGCGAGGACGAGGGCGATGCTGCCGAGGATCGTGTTGCTGGCGAGCAGGTTCGCCACAAACTCCCAGAGCGCGACGCTGGCGATGAAGCCGGCAAGGGCCAGGACCGCCCAGACAGCGAACCGCCCGAGCCCGCCGCCCTGCCGTCCGCCAACCCGCGCGGCGGCCTGCATGGCGGCTCCTTGCGGCATTGCCTCGGGCACCGGCGGTGCCTCGGCGGGGGACGGCACCGGGCCGTCGAGGTCGATCAGGACGGGGCGCGAGGGCGAAGCCATGGCACTCAGGTGCGCGGCAACCGCCGCCCCGTCAAGGGCCATGGGTTCACGGCTCGGCCAGTTCCACGCCGTCGCGCTGCCCGTGGTCGGTGCGCCGGTCAAAGCTGTCCATCGCCCGCTGCGCCTCGTCCTGGAACTCGCGCATCAGGCGGGTCACCCCTGCCCGGTCCATGGGCGTGGAGATGTTCGGGACCGTCGCGGCGAAGCTTTCGGCGGTCTCGGTGAAAATCCGCAGGTGTTCGTCCTCATGCCGGGAGAGCGCTTCCAGCATCCGGTCCCATTCCTGCTTGTGCGCGTCGTCGGCGGCGCCGTAGCGGGTCCACCGCGGCAGCTGGATGCCCAGGGTCACCGTCACATCGATACGCTCGATCGGGTCGCCCTGGGGGCGATGCCGGGCGGTAAAGGTGAAGCGCCCCCAGCACCCTGCCCCCGACATTTCACGGACCAGTTCCTCGAAGCCCGCGCTGCTGACCCCGTAGGTCCGGCGACGCGGACGCCCCAGCCGCAGGCGCATTTCCATGACAGCCCCCTCTTCCGGTCAGGCCAGCAGATCACCGATCAGGAACTCCGCCGCCCGGTCGAGCCGGATATGCGGCGGGCCCTCGCCCGGGCGCAAGGAGAGCACCGGCGGGGCAAACACCATGGCGGAAAACTCGCCGTCAAGCCAGCGCTCCGCTCCTTCGCGCGCCGGGCCGAGCAGGCGGGCGGGGTCCTCGGGCAGTGCGCCAGGATAGAGCGCGACCTGCTTGCCGCTGCCCAGCAGGGTGCCCCGCACACAAGGCAGCTCCCGGCCGTCGTGGTCGTGCATCTCCTCGGTCGTGGCCCGCCAGGCGGCGAGCGACATCGCCGCAGTCCCGGCCCCGGCGAACTGCGCCCGGTCGCGCGCCTCGCGCAGCAACGCCTCGGTGATGGCCGTGAGCTTGCCGTGGTCGGTATGGTGCAGGTGGTCGGCCTTGGTCGCGGCAAAGAGCATCCGCTCCACCCGCCGCGTCCCGACCAGACGTGCCAGCCACCCGGCCCGGCCCGGGCGGAACGCGGTCAGCACCTCGGCCATGGTGCGGCGCAGGTCCTCGACCGCGCGTGGCCCGCGGTGGATGGCGTCGAGCACGTCGACCAGCACCACCTGCCGGTCGATCCGGGCGAAATGGTTGCGGAAGAACGGCGCCGCCACCTCGCGCCGGTAGCCGTCGAAGCGCCGCTCCATCTCGCGCCAGAGACTGCCGCGGGGGGAGGTTGCCGGCCGCGGCAGCGGCGCGAAGGTCAGCACCGGCGAGCCCGCAAGATCGCCCGGCAGGAGAAAACGGCCGGGGGTGCAGTCGGCCCAGCCGACCGCCCGCGCGGCGGCGAGGTAGCCGGTGAACGCCCGGGACAGCGCCGCGGCGCGCTCTTCGGTGAAGGGAAGCGACCCGTCCTCGGCCCGGGCCAGCGCGAGGAAGGCCGCCGCCTCGGCGCGCGGGGCGATGCGCTCCAGCGCCGCCTCGGCCCAGGACGGGTAGTCGGCGTCAAGCAACGCGAGGTCCAGAAGCCACTCGCCGGGATAGTCCAGAATGTCGATATGCACCGTCCGCGGCCCGCCGAAGCCGAGAAACCCCCCTCCCGCCAGCTTCAGCGACAGCCGCAGCTCCGACAGCGCGCGCGTCGACTGCGGCCAGTGCGGCGCGGGGCCGGACAGCGCGGCGCGGTGCCCTTCGATGTCGAAGCGCGGCAGGGTCAGGTCCGGCTGCGGCTGCAGCCAGGCCGCCGAAATGCGGCCGGCGCCGCGCAGCTGCGGCATCCGCGCGCGGTCGAGCAGACCCGCGACCAGCGCCGTGACGAAGACGGTCTTGCCGGCCCGGGCGAGCCCGGTCACGCCGAGCCGCAGCACGGTGTCACCGAAGGGGTCCAGACCCCGGATCAGGTCGCCGACGATGCTCACCGATGGTCCCGCCCTTTCCGCCCCTGCCGCAGCCATCGCACGCCCGCCGCCGCGCGCCAAGCCGCGCCGGCCGCAAACGCCGTGACCGTCCACGGATCCGAGGAGGCGGGCTTGGCCGCTGTGCTTTGCTTGCGTACGGAGGGGGGCGCTGCCCCCCGCTGCGCTCCCCCCGGGGTATTTCGGCAAGGATGATGGGCCGGGGGGAGAGCCGGCCTCTGCCAGCCGGCATCAATCTTGCGCAAATACCCCACGGGGGTCCGGGGGTGTGAAACCCCCGGGGCGCTCAGCCGGGCCAATCCCCTCGCCAGACGCGCAACGCCAGCGCGCCCCTTGCGGGCGCAAGACGGCGGCCCGCGCTGTGGCCGGGCCAGGGGCGGTGCGGGGATGCAAAGGGGGGCATGCCCCCCTTTGCCTGATCCCGCGCCCGCGGGGCGCGGGACGGCGGCGGGCGTTGCGGGGGCAGGGGCGCGGTGTTAGCGGGCGGGCATGGTCCGCTTTGTCCTTCTGATCGAATATGACGGCGGCCCGTTCCAGGGCTGGCAGCGTCAGGCCGGGGACCGGCCCTCGGTGCAGGCCGCCATCGAGGCGGCGCTGGCCCGGCTGGACCCGGGCGCCGGGGCGCTCACCGGCGCCGGACGGACGGACGCGGGCGTGCATGCCTGCGGGCAGGTCGCGCATGTCGACCTGGCGCGCGACCGGGACCCGTACCGTCTGGCCGCCGCGCTGAACTGGCACCTGCGGCCGCAGCCCGTCGCCATCCTGGCCGCCGCCCGCGCGGCGGGGGACTTCCATGCCCGGTTCTCCGCCGTCGAGCGGCGCTACCGCTACCGGATCCAGTGCCGCCGCGCGCCGCTGGTGCTCGACCGGGGCCAGGCCTGGTCCGTCCCGCACCGGCTGGACACCGCATCGATGCGGGCAGCCGCGGCCTGCCTCGTCGGCCGGCACGACTTCACCACCTTCCGTGCCGCAAAGTGCCAGGCGCAGAGCCCGGTCAAGACGCTGGACGAGATCACCCTGGACGAGCGGCCGGTTGCGGGCGGTGTCGAGATTGTCCTCGGCTTCCGCGCGCGGTCCTTCCTGCACGCGCAGGTCCGCTCCATCGTCGGCACGCTGGAACGCGTCGGCGCAGGGGTCTGGCCCCCCGATCGCGTGGCGGTCGCGCTGGCGGCACGCGACCGCGCGGCCTGCGGCCCGGTGGCCCCGCCGCAGGGCCTGTGCCTGACCGGCGTGTCCTACCCGGCCGACCCATTCATGACGGAGCCCCCGCGGGTGACCGATCTCACCGCAGTGCTTTGACCGGCGTCTTCGCTACCGTCCCGGTCGCCGGCACCCTCGCTGCCGCGGACAGCTTCGCCGTCGCCATCATCCCCGCCACCCGGGGCACCGCTCCCCGCCTTGATCCCGGTCAGGACGCGGCGCGGTTTGCCACCAGGCTGTCGACGACCGATGGATCGGCCAGCGTCGAGGTGTCGCCCAGCGCGCCGAGGTCGTTCTCGGCGATCTTGCGCAGGATGCGGCGCATGATCTTGCCCGACCGGGTCTTGGGCAGGCCCGGCGCCCACTGGATCACGTCGGGCGAAGCGATCGGGCCGATCTCGGTCCGCACCCACTTCACCAGCTCCTTGCGCAGGTCCTCGGTCGCGGCGACGCCCTGCATCAGGGTGACATAGGCGTAGATGCCCTGGCCCTTGATCGGGTGCGGGTAGCCCACGACCGCGGCCTCGGCCACGTCGCGATGCGCGACCAGTGCGGATTCCACCTCGGCCGTGCCCAGCCGGTGGCCGGAGACGTTGATCACGTCGTCCACCCGCCCGGTGATCCAGTAATAGCCGTCGGCATCGCGCCGGCAGCCGTCGCCGGTGAAGTAGGTTCCGGGATACTGCTGGAAGTAGGTTTCCTCGAACCGCTTGTGGTCGCCCCAGATGGTGCGCATCTGGCCGGGCCAGCTGTCGGCGATGCTGAGCACGCCCTCGACCGCGTTTCCGGTCATCTCCTTGCCCGAGGCGGCGTCCAGCACCACCGGCTTCACCCCGAAGAACGGCACGGTTGCCGAACCCGGCTTGGTCGCGGTCGCGCCCGGCAGCGGCGTGATCATGTGGCCGCCGGTCTCGGTCTGCCACCAGGTGTCGACGATCGGGCAGTTGCCCCTGCCGATGTGGGTGTTGTACCAGGTCCAGGCTTCCGGGTTGATCGGCTCGCCCACGGTGCCCAGCAGGCGCAGCGACGACAGGTCGTGCTTCGCCGGCCAGTCGGGGCCCAGCCCCATCAGCGCGCGGATCGCCGTCGGCGCGGTGTAGAACTGCGTGACCCTGTGCTTTGCGATGACCTCCCAGAACCGCCCCGCATCGGGGAAGGTCGGCACGCCCTCGAACATGATCGTGGTCGCGCCGTTGGCGAGCGGTCCATACAGGATGTGCTGTGCCCGGTGACCCAGCCCACGTCCGCGGTGCACCAGAACACGTCGCCGTCGCGGTAGTCGAAGGTGATCTCGTGGGTATAGCTGGCGTAGACCAGATAGCCGCCGGTGGTATGGACCACGCCTTTGGGTTTCCCGGTGGAGCCCGAGGTGTAAAGGATGAACAGCGGGTCCTCCGCCCCCACCTCGACATAGGGGCAGTACGGCTTCGCCGCCGCCATCTCGGCCTTGACGTCGATGTCGCGGCCCGCGATCCAGGAAGTCTGGTCTCCGGTGTGCTTGACCACGAGGCACTTGACCCGGTCGCTGCAGCCGAGAAGCGCCGCGTCGGCGTTGGCCTTCAGCGCTGTCTTCTTGCCCGCGCGCGGGCCGAAGTCGGCGGTGATGACCGCCTTGGCGTCGCAGTCGTTGATCCGGTTGGCCAGCGCGTCCGGCGAAAAGCCGCCGAAGACGACCGAATGCACCGCCCCGATCCGGGTGCAGGCCAGCATCGCATAGGCCGCCTCTGGGATCATCGGCATGTAGATGACGACCGGGTCGCCCTTGCCCACGCCATGAGACTTGAGCACGTTGGCCATGCGGCAGGTCTGCTCCAAGAGCTCGCGATAGCTGATGTGCCTTGCGGGGGTCGCCGGATCGTCCGGCTCCCAGATGATCGCGGTCTGGTCGGCCCGCGCCAGCAGATGGCGGTCTATGCAATTGGCCGAGACGTTCAGCGCGCCGTCCTCGAACCACTTGATCGAGACCTGCCCCAGGGTGAAGTCCGTGTTCTTCACCTTGGTGAACGGCCGCATCCAGTCGATCCGCTGCGCCACGCCGCCCCAGAAGGCATCGGGATCGGCCAGCGATTCGGCATAGAGCCGCCGATAGGCGGCTTCGTCCACATGCGCCCGGGACGCGAAATCGGCGGATGGCGGATAAAGGCTTTGTGCGGCGGCGGTCATCTGCCTCCCCTCCCTCAAGATCGGCCGGATCGGCGTGGAGGTTTACCCTATGTTGCGGCAAAGAAAAGCGCTTGTTATCGCCAGGGAAACAAGATCGCGCCGTGGCCGCAGCCGGCGAGTTTCCCGGCCGGCTCCTTGCGCGGTTCGATCAACGTCGTTGTGGCCAGGAAAGGTTTGCCCAAGCATGGCAAAGGGTCCCGAAACCACGCACCCCGCCGATCCCGAAGCCCGCGCAATGGCGTATCACCTGCTTGCAGCAGCGCGCCACGCGGCCCTCGCCTACACCGATCCAGAGACCGGGTTCCCGGGCATCGGGCGCATCGGTCTGGCGCTGTCGCCGGACCGCGAGCCGCTGACGCTGGTGTCCGACCTGGCGCGCCACAGCGCCGGGCTGAGCCTGCACCCTGATTGTGCTTTCATGGTCGGTGACCCGGGGCCAAAGGGCGACCCGCTGGCCCACCCGCGCCTGATGGTTTCGGCGCGGGCAGCCTTCGTGGAGCGGGGATCGGAGGTCCACGCCGCACTGCGGCAGGGATGGCTGGCCCGCCACCCCAAGGCAAGGCTCTACATCGACTTCGCCGACTTCCGTTTCGTCCGGCTGGTGCCTGTCTCCGCGCTGCTGAACGCCGGCTTCGGCCGCGCCTTCCGGCTGGCGGCCGAAGACCTGCGGGCCGGCGCTGCCTAGGTCGGGTTGTCCACGCGCACCGTCACATGCGCCCGCCCCTTGAGCGCCGCAGGCCACTTCAGATGCACCTGCCCCGAACCCGCCCCCTGTTCCACCAGCACATGCGGCATCGTGGTGTTGGCGACGTTCCCGGCGGTGGTGACCGGCCCCTCCATCACCACCGACTGGACGTTGCGCGCCCGCCCGGCGAACGGCAGGAACGGCCCGGCGTCGATCACCCAGGTATCCGCGGCGGTGACCTGCTCGTATTCGATCATCACCGGGCTGAAGGTCTGCTGCGTCACCCCGTTGTAGGTGTTGGATTCCATCAGCACATTGCGGAACCGCGAATAGTCGAGCGTGGCAAAGGTGGTGTCGACCCCGTCGGCCCGGTCGATGGTGGCGTTCACCGTGCGGAACACGTTGTCGTTGATCGTCACTCCGTTGAGGAACTGGCCCGACCCGTAGGGCGTCACCACGATCCAGCGGAATGCCGGCGAAACATCGCTGACGGTGAAGATGTTGCCGGTGATGGTCAGCCCGCCGAACGAGAACCCGGTGGTGAAGGTGGGCGCGGAATCGTGCTCGTTGGTCCATTCGAGGTAGCAGTTGTCGATGTAGTTGCCGGTCACCAGCGACTTCACGTTGGCCGAGGCAAACACGATCCCGGCCCGCCTGGTGCCCAGCGGCTGGTCGTCGCCCTGGAAGAAGTGGTTGCCGATGAACATGTTGCCACCGCCGCCGACGACCGCGAAGGTGGCAAACCGCACGATGCGGTTGTCGCGGATCTTGGCGTCGTTGGCGTTGATGTTGACCGCGATGGTGGTGCGGTCCTGCGCCGGAAGCGCCTGCTCGTTCGACAGGAACTGGCTGCCCTCGACGAACAGCCCCTGGCAGCCGGTGCCGGTCGAGGTGATGGCGCGGTCCTTGGGCCTGTTGACGATGCCGTCGGCAAAGCGGAAGGCCGTCCCCTGCAGCGGCAGCAGCAGGCCGCTCGACCGCCCGGCGCAGGACAGCTCCAGGTTCTTGATCTCGAACCGGCTCAGGTCGGCAAAGCCCGAGAAGTCCAGGAGATACTTGTAGCGCTCGAAGGTCAGCGTCCGCGTCCCCGCGGCCCCCCAGAGCGGCCGCGACAGCTCCACCGTCCCCGCGCCCACGTTCTTGGACCGCACATAGATTTCCCTGCCCACCCCGGTGCCGGAGATGCGGGCGCCGGCCGGGACGTTGGCCACATTGGCCACGGCGGTCAGCAGCAGGTTGTTCGAGGTGGGCGTATAAGTCGCAAGGCTGGTCACCGTCTCGGTGTCCCAGGCCGTGCTGACATCGGCCTCCAGAAGGCCGTTGGCCAGCACCCGGCGCGAAGCCAGCGTGGTGATCCCGGCCACCGCCGCCACATCGACCGGCGCGGTCAGCAGCACGCGCCGCCCCTGCAGGTCAAAGGTCACGTGATCGGTGAAGTTGAACAGCGCCTGCAGCCCGCGACGGAAGCCTTCGGTCTCGGACCCGAAGGCGGCGGTGTAGGTGTCGAGGTCGAAGTTGCGCAGGCAGGCCAGACGCAGACCCGCCGCCATCGACACCGTGCC
The DNA here is from genome assembly GCA_031406135.1 of Rhodobacterales bacterium. GTDB lineage: Bacteria > Pseudomonadota > Alphaproteobacteria > Rhodobacterales > Rhodobacteraceae > JANOGU01. Next base: position 9,526 of record JANOGU010000070.1, on the reverse strand, counting down.
CTCGAAGCGCACGCGGGAATTGATCTGCAAGGTCGACCCGATCAGATAGGTCCCCTTGGAGACGAAGACCCCCCGCCCCTGGGTATCGAGGTCGGCGGCCACGAAGGCGGCCGTGTCGTCGGCGATGCCGTTGCCGATGGCGCCGTAGTCGCGCACGTCGACCCAGTCCATCAGCTTGCGGTGGAAGACCTCGGTCACGTCCTCGATGACGACGTCGTCGATCCGGACCGTGCCGCCGTTCGGCCCGGTCAGGTCCAGCCCGAAATGGCCGTAGACCGGCTCGGCGCCCCAGACCAGATCATTGCCCTGGCGGTTGCCCGGCCCGACGATGGCCGTCACGGTGATCACCTCGCCATAGGCGGTCAGCGTCACCTCCGGCCCGGTCTGCGGCACCGTCGTGACGTTCGTCCCGTTGGCACGCCCGGCCCAGCCGGCGATGCGCACCGTGGGAAAGTTGCCCGACACCGCCTTCACCCGGGCGGTGATCCGCAGGTACAGTCCCGGCTGCATCGGCGTCTGCGCGAAAGACCGCAGCTTCTGCACCGTGTCGGTCTTGGTCAGTTCCAGACAGCCGGCGAAATCCTGGTCGGCCGGCACCAGCGCCGCGTTCGGCTGTCCCTGGTAGCTGCCGGACCCGGGCGTGCCGTCCTCCCGCGACCACAGGTTCAGCCCCGCCGCAAAGGGCGGCGGCATCAGCACCAGCCCGTCGGTAATCGCCTTGTTCATCGCGCCCGTCCCCTTGCCACGTTGCACCCGCGCCCGCGGCGGGACGCCGTGCTCCGGGGCCGCCGCGACGGCCAAGGTGTCTAGGCAGGGGTCGTTAACTGCCGCTTTGGGCCGCGCTCGCCACATCCGGCCTTCGGGCAACGCCCGTGGCCAGGACCGCGATGCATTTACCAAAGTCCGGGACGCCGTTTGTCGTGACCGAAACCCGACGCGAACCCGACGCCGGCGGGACCGGATGTCCCGGCTTGAAATCAGCAGATTAACCTTCATTCGCCCCTTGGGTCGGACGCACGACCTGCGCCACCGATCCGTCACTGCCGTTGCCTGCAACCTCCCCCGTCTGGACCACCCCCCCTCCCAACGTCCATAACCCCGCCAATGGCCGAGCCCCTCCCCATCGACGCGGCCCTTCCCGAGCTCCTCTCGGCCCTCACGGCCCGCGGGATGGCCGTCCTCCAGGCCCCGCCCGGGGCTGGCAAGACCACCCGCGTCCCCCTCGCCATCCTCGAAGCCCGGCTCACCCCCGGCCGCATCGTCATGCTCGAACCGCGCCGGCTGGCCGCCCGCGCCGCGGCCGAGCGCATGGCCATGACCATCGGAGAAAACGTAGGCGTAACAGTTGGTTACCGAATGCGCGGAGAGGCGCGAACCTCCCCGGCCACGCGCATCGAGGTAGTCACCGAAGGCATCCTCACCCGCATGCTGCAATCCGACCCCGCGCTTGACGGGATCGGTGCCCTCCTCTTCGACGAGTTCCACGAACGCTCCCTCAACGCCGACCTCGGCCTCGCGCTGGCGCTCGACGTCCGCGGCGCGCTGCGCGACGACCTCCTCCTGCTGGTCATGTCGGCCACCCTCGACGCCGCCCCCGTGGCCGCCCTGATGGGCGACGCCCCGGTGATCACCGCCGAAGGCGTGGCCTGGCCGGTCGAGACGCGCTGGCTCCCCCGCCCCCTTCATCCCGGCGCCCGGCTGGAAACGGAGACCGCCACGCTCATCCGGCAGGCCCTGGCCGAAGCGGACGGCGACGTCCTCGCCTTTCTTCCCGGAGAAGGTGAGATTCGTCGCACTGCCAAGGGCTTGGGCGACATCCCCGGCACCGTGATCCGGCCGCTTTTCGGCGCGATGGAGATTGCCGCCCAACGCGCGGCGCTCGCGCCCGAGCCCCCGGGAACGCGCAAACTGGTTCTCGCGACCGCCATCGCGGAGACCTCGCTGACCATCCCCGGCATCCGCGTCGTCGTCGACGCCGGTCGCGCCCGCCGCGCCCGCTTCGATCCCGCCTCCGGCATGTCGCGCCTGGTCACCGAGCGCGTGACCCGGGCCGAGGCCGACCAGCGCCGCGGCCGGGCCGGGCGCACGGCGCCCGGGGTCTGCTTCCGCCTCTGGACCAGGGGTGAGGAGGGCGCGCTTGCCGCCTTCCCCCCGCCGGAGATCGCGGCGGCCGACCTCGCCGGCCTCGCCCTCGACCTCTCGCTCTGGGGCGGCGGTGCCGGCCTGCGCTTCCTGACCCCACCCCCCGCGGCCGCGCTGGCCGAAGCGCGCACGCTGCTCGCCGAGCTCGGGGCGCTGGAACCTGATGCAGCCACGGGCGCCTCGCCTCCCCGCTCTGGGGAGACGATGGGGGGCGCGGGCTCCCCGCCCGAGGACAGCCCTGTCTTCCGCATCACCGACCACGGCCGTCGTCTGGCCGAAATGCCGCTGCACCCGCGCCTCGCCCACATGCTGGCGCTGGCGGGCCGGCCCGCCGCCACGCTCGCGGCGTTGCTGGCCGACCGCGACCCGCTGCGCGGCGCCCCGCCCGACCTGGCCCTCCGCCTTGCCGCGCTGAAGGGTGAGCGCACGCCCTACCCGCTTGACCCGGCCGCCGCCGACCGCATCCGGGCCGAGGCAAAGCGCCTCGCACGCTTTGCCCCGGATGCGCCACCGATGTCGCCCGGCGCCATGGCCGCGCTGGCCTACCCCGACCGGATCGCCGTCCGCCGCGACGGCGAGGCGCCGCGCTATCTTCTCGCCAACGGCAAGGGCGCGGCGATGGACCCGGGCACGCCGCTGGCGGGCGAGCCCCTGATTGTCGCCACCGACCTTGACGGCGACCCGCGCGAGGCCCGCATCCGGCAGGCGGTCGCGCTGGCGGACAGCGATTTCCGTCGCCTCTATGCCGCGCGTATCCGCTGGCAGGAAACCTGCCGCTGGTCCGTGCGCGAGCGCCGCGTGGTGGCCCGCAGACAGGAAGTCTTCGGCGCCCTGACGCTCGCCGACCGCCCCTGGCCAGAGGTTCCGCCGCAGGCCGTCGCCCGGGCGGCGGTGGAGGGGCTGCGCCAGATCGGCCTGCCCTGGGCGCCCGCCGCCCGTCGCCTGGCTGCCCGCATCCGGCTCGCCGCGGGATCGGATGCCGATTGGCCCGCCACCGACGACGACGCCCTGCTGGCCGATCCCGACTGGATTTTGCCCTCGCTTGCCGGAACCCGTACCGAGGCCGATCTGAAGGCCCTCGACCTTACCGCCGCACTCGCCGCGCGGTTGTCCTGGGACCAGGCCCGCGAACTCGACCGCCTCGCCCCGTCGCAGTACGAGACCCCGCTCGGCCGCCGCATCCCCATCGACTACGACGGCGATCACCCTGGAGTGGACCTGCGCCTGCAGGAACTGTTCGGCGAGACCCGTCATCCGACCGTGGGCGCCGCCGCCCTGCCCCTGCGGCTCACGCTGCTGTCGCCCGGTGGCAAGCCGGTGCAGGTCACGTTGGACCTGCCCGGGTTCTGGGCCTCGTCCTATGCCGAGGTCCGGCGCGACATGCGCGGGCGCTACCCGCGCCACCCCTGGCCCGAGGACCCGACGCAGGCCGACCCCACATTGCGGGCAAAGCCGCGCGGCACCTGACACGGCCGGCAGGCGCCGGTGTCGCCGGTGCCTTCCCCCGCCGCCGCGATTGCGCTAACCGGCCGGCATGACCGTCGCCGCCGCGCCTCCCGTCTCGCTTGCGCGCGCCCGCTGGGCCGTGGCCGCGCTGTTTGCCGCCAACGGTTTCGTCATGGGCGCCTGGGCGCCGCAGATCCCGCTTTTGCTGCCGCGCCTCGGCATCGACAAGGTCGGCCTTGGCGCCCTCATCCTCGTGCTCGGGATCGGCGCCGTGGGCGCCATGCTGTTCACCGGCCGCCTGATTGCGCGCTTCGGTTCCCGCGCCGTGCTGCTTGGCTTTGCCGCACTCCTCGCACCGGCACTTCCCCTCGTCGTGGCCTCGCCCGCGGTGCCCGTCGCGGCGCTGACGATGGCGCTCCTGGGCGCCGCGGTCGGCTCGATGGACGTGGCAATGAACGCCAATTCGGTCGAGGTCGAACGCCGGCTCGGCCGCGCGGTGATGTCCTCGATGCACGGCTTCTGGAGCCTTGGCGGCTTTGCCGGCGCAGCCCTCGGCGGCGCGATGATCGCGCGGTTCGGGGCGCTTCCGCACGCGCTCGCGGTGGGGCTCGTCGTGGCCCTGACGCTGGTTCTGGCCGCCCCCGCGGTGCATGCCGAGCCGCCCGCGCCAGCGCAGCCGGGCCCGCCCGACCGCCTGCTGCCGAAGGACCTCGCGCTCTGGCTCCTGGGCGCGATGACGTTTCTCTCAATGGTGCCCGAAGGCGCGGTGATGGACTGGGGGGCGCTGTATCTCACCTCCGACTTCGGCGCCTCGACGGCGCAATCGGGGCTCGCCTTCGGCTGCTTTGCCGCCGCGATGGCCTCCTTCCGCTTCGCCGGCGACCGCATCCGCGACCGTTTCGGCGCCGTCCGCACGCTCCGCTGGTCCGGCGCCGCCGCCGCGACGGGCCTGATCGCCGCCGCCTACGCCCCGGCGCTGCCGGTGGCGCTGGCGGGCTTCACCCTCTGCGGGTTGGGCTGCGCCAACATGGTGCCGGTCCTGTTCTCGGCCGCCGGCAACCACCCCGGCCTGCCCTCGGGCACCGCCGTCGCGGTGGTGACGATGGTGGGCTACTCCGGCATCCTCGTCGCACCCTTCTCGATCGGCCTCGCGGCGCACCACTGGGGCTTTGCCGCAACCTTCACCGCGCTTGCGGTGCTTCTGGTCGCGGTCGTGCTGTCTGCCGCACGGGCGCGGGCGGCCGAACGGCGCTGACCGGCCGGCGCCTAGCGGCCGAGGAAATCGGACTTGCCAAGCTCCACGCCGTTGTGGCGCAGGATGTTGTAGGTGGTGGTCAGGTGGAAGTAGAAGTTCGGCATCGCGACGGCGGAGAGATAGGCCTGCCCCGGCAGCGTGATCTCCTGCCCCCGCGCCCGGAACGTCACCGGCCGCTGCTCCGCACCTTCCACCATCTCCGGGGTCACCGTGGCGAGGAACGCGCGCACCCCGGCGATCCGGGCCCGAAGCTCGGCAAAGCTCGTCTCGGTGTCCGGGAACGACGGCAGCGCCACCCCCGCCAGCCGGCCCGATCCGGCCTTGGCAAAGTCGGTGCCGAGCTGGACCTGCCGGGTGAGGCTGAACATGTCGGGATAGAGCCGGAACCCAAGGAGCGCCGCGGGGTCGAGGCCTTTCGCCTCGCAATGCGCCTCGGTCTTGGCCAGAAGCGCATCGAGAACGCCGAGACCGTGGTCGAAGACGGCGACGGATCGGTCGTGCATGGCGAGCTTCTCCTCCGCAGAACCTGCCGAGACGACGCCAGGCCGGCACCGGAGTCAACCCGGCGCGTCCGTGTGGCCGGTCAGGCTCAGACCCCCAGGCACCAGCGCATCACCGCCTTTTGCGCGTGCAGCCGGTTCTCGGCCTCGTCGAAGATCACCGAATGCGGCCCGTCCATCACGGCGGAGGTCGCCTCGTCATTCCGGTGCGCCGGCAGGCAGTGCATGAACAGCGCGTCGGGCTTGGCCCGGGCCATCAGCGCCTCGTTCACCTGATAGCCGCGCAGCTGGTTGTGCCGGCGTTCCTTGGCGGATTCGGGGTCATGCATGCTGACCCAGGTATCGGTGACCACAAGATCGGCCCCTTGCACGGCAATCGCCGGATCGCGTTCGATATGCACGCGCGAGCCCTGTTCGCGGGCAAAGCCCACGAAGGCGGGTTCGGGGTCCAGCGTTTCGGGGCCGGTGAAGGTGAAATCAAAGCCGAACTGGCCCGCAGCGTGGAGGAAGGACGCGCAGACGTTATTGCCGTCGCCCGCCCAAACCACCTTTTTGCCCGCGATGGGGCCGCGGTGCTCCTCGTAGGTCATCACGTCGGCCATGATCTGGCAGGGATGCGTGCGGTTGGTCAGGCCATTGATGACGGGGACGGAGGCGTGTTCGGCCATTTCCAGAAGTGTGGCCTCCTCAAAGGTGCGGATCATGATCAGGTCGACATAGCGGGACAGGACGCGGGCGGTGTCGGCGATGGTTTCGCCATGGCCAAGCTGCATTTCCTTGCCCGAAAGCACCATGGTCTCGCCCCCCATCTGGCGGACGCCCACGTCGAAGGAGACGCGGGTGCGGGTGGAGGGATTCTCGAATATCAGCGCGACCATTCGGCCGTTGATCGGCTGGACGTCGTCCGGCGCGCCCTTGGGCCGGCCGTTGCGCGCGGTCTTCATGGCGCGGGCGGCGTCGATCATGCCCCGCAGCGCGGCGGGGTCGGTGACGTGCAGGTCGAGAAAGTGGTTCATCCGGATCAACTCGTGGCGGGCGCCGGGAAGAGCGTTCCCCCCGGTCCTGTGTCTGGGGTCAAGGCGCCGTCAGGCGGCCTTGCGGTTCAGGCGGGTCGCGGCGGCATCGAGCCGTCGCAGCGCCTCGGCGATGTCCGCGTCCGGAATGTTGAGCGCAGGCAGCAGGCGTACGGTGCCATCGGCGGCAGGCACTGACAGCAGGCGTTCGGCATAGGCCGCCTGCACGAATTCGGCGGGGGTCACGCGGCATTTCAGGCCCAGCATCAGGCCCTGCCCGCGTACCGCCCCGAACACGCCGGGGTGGCTGGCAACGAGACCTTCCAATCCCTGCCGGAACAGCGCCGCCTTGCGGTTGACCTCGGCCAGGAATGCGGGGTCGGCGATGATCTGCATCACCTTCAGCCCCACGGCGCAGGCCAGGGGGTTGCCGCCGTAGGTGGACCCGTGGGTTCCGGCGGTCATCCCCGAAGCGGCGTCGGCCGTGGCCAGCACGGCGCCCAGCGGGAACCCGGCGCCGATGCCTTTCGCCACCATCATGATATCGGGCTTCACCCCGGACCATTCGTGCGCGAAGAGCCGGCCGGTGCGCCCCATGCCGCACTGCACCTCGTCGAAGATCAGCAGCGCGCCGGACAGGTCGCACAACTCGCGGATGCCCCGCAGGCAGGCATCGGGAAGGACGCGAATTCCGCCCTCACCCTGGATCGGCTCCACGATCACCGCCGCGGTGCGGGGCGAGACAGCGGACTTGATCCGGTCGTGGTCGGCGAAGGGCACCTGAACGAAGCCCGGCAACAGCGGCCCGAAGCCCTTGGCCAACTTCTCCGATCCCGCCGCCGCGATCGCCGCGGTGGAACGTCCGTGGAAGGCGCCCTCGATGGCTACGATCTCGAACCTGTGTTGGCCGTTTTCGTACCAGTACCTGCGCGCCATCTTGACGGCGAGCTCGCAAGCCTCGGTTCCGGAGTTGGTGAAGAAGGCGGTGTCGGCAAAGGTCGCCTCGACGAGCCGTTCGGCGAGCGCCTCCTGCTCGGGAATTCGGTAGAGGTTGGAGACATGCCATAGCTTGCCGGCCTGTTCGGTCAGCGCGGCGACCAGCGCCGGGTGGGCATGACCAAGCGCGTTCACGGCGATGCCGCCGCCCAGATCAAGGTAGCGGGTCCCGTCCTCGGCGACCAGCCAGGAGCCATCGCCCCGGGCAAAGGCCAGGGGCGCGCGGTTGTAGGTCGGCAGGACGGCGGAGACCATGGCAGAGCGACTTTCCGGAAAGCCCAACGGGTGCCAAAGCCGGCCTCCGGAGTCAACGCGGAAGGGCGACTTGTTGTCCCCCGTCGCGAAAGCTAGATTGGGGCGCCCCCCGCCATCGCCGCGGCGGCCTCAAGGCGGAGAGAGTGCGGATGTCCTGGACTGACGAGCGTGTCGAGACGTTGAAGCGGATGTGGCAGGAAGGCCAGTCGGCCAGCCAGATCGCCAAGGAGCTTGGCGGCGTCACCCGCAACGCGGTGATCGGCAAGGTCCATCGTCTTGGCCTGTCGAACCGCGTCGGTGCCACCGGCGAGGAAGAGGCCGAACCGGCCGCACCGGCCTCCGCGCTCCGCGCCGAGGCGGCGCGTCCGACCGCCGAGCCGCCGCGCCCATCGGAGGCACGCGGCGCTCCGCTGCCGTCGAACGTGACGCCCCTGCCGGTGCGCAAGCCCATCGTGCCCGCGGGCCAGCCGCTGCCGCCGCAGCCCTCTGCCAACGAGATCAGCCCCGAGGCCCTGGCTTCGGTCCGCGAGGTCGAGAAAAAGGCGCGCAAGCTCACGCTGATGGAACTGACCGAGCGCACCTGCAAATGGCCCATCGGCGACCCGGCGACCGAGGATTTCTGGTTCTGCGGCCTGCCTTCCTTGCCGGGCAAGCCCTACTGCGAGGCGCATGTCGGCGTGGCGTTCCAGCCGATGAGTGCCCGCCGGGACCGTCGCCGCTAGTGGCCAGGTTCCTCGACCGCGATCATCCGATGTTCCGGCGGACCTGGGTCCGCTGGCTTACGGTGGTGGCGCCATCGCTCTGGGCGCTGGTCGAGCTGCGGGCTGAAAGTCCCGGCTGGGCGATCATCTTCGCCGCCGCCGCAGCCTATGCCGCCTGGGAGCTTCTGCTCAGGCGCTGAGCCGGGCCAGGATCTCCGCCGCCAGCGCCTCGGCCTCGGCCCGCGCCGGGCTCGCGCCCAGGTCGGCCACGGCCAGGCCGTGGCCGAGCGTCTCGGCAAACGCGATGCGGTTGCCCAGCTGCCCGACGGCGATGTCGGCCGGGAGTCTGGCGGCATCGCGGGCGATTTCCTGGGCCAGGCGGGTGCCAGCCCTGGTCCGGTTCAGGACGATCATGGCGGGCTTGCCGACCCGCTGGGCGAGGTCGAGCACACCCTCCGTCGCCCAGAGGTCCAGGTGGCTCGAAGCGACGGGGACCAGGATCAGCGACGCCTCGCGCAGGGCGGGACGCAGGTCGCTGTCGATTTTCGGCGGCGTATCGATCAGGACTATGTCGTTGCTTTTCTTCAGCTTTTCGGTCTCGTAGCCGACCCCCCAGGCGGAGGCGGTCGAGAACTCGATGTCGTGGCGCCCGCGCTCCCGCCGGGTCATGAACCACCGCCCGAGCGAGCCCTGCGGGTCGGTGTCGAGCAGTGCAACCCGTTGTCCGGCCTTGACAAATGCCACCGCCAGATTGGCCGCCAGCGTGGTCTTGCCGCTGCCGCCCTTCTGTTGCGCGATGGTCAGAACCTGCGGCATCCCGGTCTCCTTGCTGCGCTGCAGCATAGGTCGATTCGCCGCGGGTTAACAGCGGATTGAGCCGCGCATCTCGCCACTGTCGCCCTGGAGTGTCGAATCCACCAGTTTGCAGCCCGTTGTTTCCGGAATGAGCGCAATCATCGTGGCGCGGATGGCTTGATGTTCGCCGCGTCTGGCGTAGCCGAGACGGATCACTTCCACCCGTTTGTCGGTGTGGAAGACCGTGTAGGCGCGCCCGTCGCGGGTCACCTCCACGCGCCGGGCACCGAGGAATTCCGGGGCCGGCTGGGCGCCGCAGGCGGCGAGCAGGAGGAGGGGGAGCAGGCGGCGCATGGGGCATCTGACCCGATCATGCTTAACGCGCGGTTAACGCCAATTCCCCAGATCCTGTGCGGCGCGGGA
>JANOGU010000062.1:0-4705 GCA_031406135.1 Rhodobacterales bacterium | reverse complement strand
GACGGCCCGGGCGCGCGCCGAAAGCGGGCGCGCGGGCCGGCCCTTACATTTCGTCCAGCGCCTCGACGGCCTTTTGCAGGTCGTCCTTGCCCACGGTCCTTTCGGTGACCTTGGCGGCCGCGACGATGTGGTCAACCACCTTGTCCTCGAAGATCGGCGCGCGCAGCTGCTGCTGCATCTGGGGGTTCTTCTGCACGTATTCGAAGAACTGGCGCTCCTGCCCCGGATACTGGCGCGCCGACTGCAGCACGGCCTGCGTCATCTCCGCATCGGTCACCGCGATCTCGGCCTTGCGGCCGATCTCGGCGAGCAGCAGCCCCAGCCGCACCCGGCGCACGGCGAGCGTCCGGTGCTCGTCGGTCGGCACGATGGAGTCGTGGTCGTGGCCTTGGTGGTCGGGGTTGTCCTCATGCCAGAGCTGGTGGGCGATCTGGTTTGCCTCGGCGTCCACCAGCGCATCGGGAAGGTCGAACGTCATCATGCCGTCCAGCTGGTCCAGGAGCGCCCGCTTCAGCACCGCGCGCGAGGCGCCCTTGTATTCGGCCGTGATCCGCTCGGCGACCTGGGTCTTGAGCGCCGCAAGGTCGTCGGCGCCGAATTTCTTGGCCAGATCGTCGTCGATCTCGGCCGGCTTCGGCGCCTTGACCGCCTTCATCGTCACCGCGAAGGCGGCCGACTTGCCGGCCAGGTGGGTGGCGCGGTAGTCGGCCGGGAAGGACAGCGACACGGTCAGCGCGTCGCCCGCCTTGGCGCCGATGAGCTGGCCCTCGAAACCGGGGATGAAGCTGTTCGAGCCAAGGACCAGGGCATGGTCCTCACCCGAGCCACCCTCGAACGGCACGCCGTCGATCGAGCCGGTGAAGTCGATCACCACCTGGTCGCCGTCCTTGGCCTTGGCGCCCTTCTTGCGGTCCTCGAAGCCCTTGGCGGAGCCGGCGAGGTTGTCCAGCGCCTCGGCCACGTCCTTGTCGCCCGCCTCCACGATCAGCCGGTCGAGCGTGATCGCGGCGGGGTCGAGCTCCGGGATCGGCGGCAGCGTCTCGTAGGTCATCTCGACGACCACGTCGTCGCCTTCCTTCCAGGTCTCGCCGTTGGACATGGTGATCTTGGGCTGCATCGCCGGACGGTCGCCGGTGGCGGCGAGATGATCCTTCATCGCGCTGTCGATGGCCTCCTGCATCGCGTCACCGAAAATCCGCGGCCCGAACTGCTTTTTCAGCATGGCCAGCGGCACCTTGCCCTTGCGGAAGCCCTTGATCTCGATGCCCGGCTGCGCCTCTACCAGCTTTTCCTGCACCTTGGCATCAAGATCGGCGCCCGTGACGGTGATCTGGTAGGCGCGCTTCAGGCCTTCGTTCAGGGTCTCCTTGACCGGCATCGTGTGTCGTCCTTCGGTGCTTGCGGCGGGGCGCAGGGAAACGGGGAACCGCCCGGTCCGCGAGGACCGGCGGCAAGATCGGCGGCCTTCTAGCAAAGGGTGCGGCCGGGGGCGAGGGGAATTCGCGCCGACCGGCAGGTCCGCGCGTGGTGCGGGTGGAGGGACTTGAACCCCCATGCCTTGCGGCGCCGGAACCTAAATCCGGTGCGTCTGCCAGTTTCGCCACACCCGCGGCCCGGCCGCTTTAGCAAATGCGGCAACATCGCGCGAGAGGGTCCGAAAACGCCCCTGAAATGGCCCCGGATTGCCCGCGCGCTTAACATCTTGTTGCCCGATTCGGCGGCAAATCCTCAGGCATTGGTCGTGTTGCGGGGTAAGCCATGTCCATCGAGTGTCAGAACGGTCCGGTCGGGGCGACGGTGTTCGCGCTCGGCGGCTTTGCCGAAGGGTCGGAGATCCTGACGATGGCCGGCATCCGCAGCGTCGAGGCCTTGGCGCCCGGCGATCGGGTGGTCACCCGCGGCGGCACACGGGTGCTGCGCTCGGTGATGCATCGCACCGTGCCGAACCCCGCCCTCGTCCGCGTCTCCGCCTCCGCCCTCGGCCATGACCGGCCGGAGGCCGACATCGTCATCGCCGCCGACCAGCCGATCCTGCTGCGCGACTGGCGCGCCCGGGCGCTGGCGGGCGAAGACCGGGCGCTGGTCGCCGCCGGCCGGCTGACCGATGGGGAATACATCCGCCCGGAGCCCCGTGCGGCAGCAGAGATTTACACGCTGCATTTCGACGGCCCGGCGGTGATCTACGCCCAGGGGCTGGAAGTCGCCTGCGCCATGGTGGCGGTGCCGGCTTAAATCCAGCCGATCTACAATCCGAGCTCGCGGAACACCCGCGGCAGCATCTCCGGCAAATCCTCGGCGATCAGCCCCGGCCCGAAGGCACGGGCACATTCGACGTGCAGCCAGGCCGCCGTGCAGGCGGCGTCAAACGGCTCGAAGCCGCGGGCCATGAGCCCGGTGATGAACCCCGCCAGCACATCCCCCGATCCGGCGGTCGCCAGCCAGGGCGCGGCGCGGTCGTAGTGGGCGGAATTGATCGCAGCGCGGCCAGAGGGATCGGCGATCACGGTGTCGGGGCCCTTGTAGAGCACCACGCAGCCCGAACGTGCTGCCGCCTCCCGCGTTGCGTCCACCTTGGAATAGGCGGGGCCCTTGGTGGCGGGTTCTGCCAGCTTCGCCGCGATGTCGGGGAACAGGCGGGCGAATTCGCCGGCATGGGGGGTGAGGACGCATCGCGCGTGCAGCGCGCCGAAGAGGGCGGGGTCGCGGGAGAGGAGCGTGAGGGCGTCGGCGTCGAGGACGGTGGGCCGTTGGTCACGGTGTTCCCGCCCCGGGCTTGACCCGGGGCCTCCGGTTCCGCCGGGAGAGACGCCAAAGGCATGCGCTTCCCCTCCCCCGGACGCGCCGCCGGACGAGAGGTCCCGGGTCAAGCCCGGGACCGGGACACCCAACGCCGCCCCCACCAGCCCCGCTGCCCGCGCGTCCAGCCCCAGCCCCGGCCCCAGGCACAGCGCATTGATCCTCCGGTCCTCCAACACCCCGCGTAGGGCCTCATCGTCCGCAACCTCGCGCAGCATCACCGCATCAAGCCGCGCCGCATGCTCGGCCAAAGCCCCCGCCGGCGCCCCCACCGTCACCACCCCCGCCCCGATCCTGAGCGCCCCCCGCGCCGCAAGGCGGGCGGCGCCGGTGCGGGTGGCGGGACCGGAGAGGATGAGGGCGTGGCCGTGGGTGTATTTGTGGGCCCCAGCCAGCCCGGCCTGCCCGCCACCCTTGCGCAGGGACCGCGCGAACGGCACCGTCAAACCGACCGCCTGCTGACGCCACCACATCGGAGGCAGACCGATGTCCGCAACGTGAAGCTTGCCGCACAGATCCGGACCAGAAGCCAGCAGGTGCCCCGGTTTCGGCGCGTGGAACGTGACGGTGAGGTCGGCGCGGATGGCCGGCGGGTTCCGCCATTCGGGCGAGCCGATGAATCGCCCGCTGTCGGCGCAGAGCCCCGAGGGCAGATCAATCGCGACCACGCGCAACCTGTCCTCAGGCCTGTCGTCGGCCCAACAATTCACCTCCTGCGCCACGAAAGAGACGACGTCAGCCGCGCGCGCCAGCCCGATGCCGAACAGGGCATCCACCAGCAGCATGTCGGTGTAGGGCTCAGACCAGAGAAGCTCGACAGCGCGATCTGAAAAGGACGGCTGTTCGCTGTCCGGGTCGCACGCCAAGACGCGAACACCGGCCGGCATCCGCAGACGGTTCGTCCGCGCGTCGGCGGGCGTCCGGTCGGACTGCGGAAAGGCCAGCACGGCGACATCCCACCCCCGCTCCTGCAGCAGCCGCGCCACGACAAACCCGTCGCCGCCGTTGTTGCCGGGGCCGCAGAGCACCACCGCCCGGTGCGGAGCCAGCGCGAACTCCGGCCATTCCGCCAGCACCGCCTCGACCACGCCGCGCCCGGCGCGCTCCATCAGCTCCAGCCCGGTCACCGCGCCGGAGGCAATCGCGGCGGCCTCGATGGCGCGCATCTGGGCGGCGGTGAGGAGCTCGGTCATGGGTTTTCAAACTGCCTGCCAAAGCGCCGCATTGCACAAAAAACAGGCATTCAGACGCGCCGCCCCCCGCCTGTCCCGGCCTCTCCCCGCGGTCCGCATTGTCCGCGCCCGACCCGCATGGTCAGAGGCCATGAACCAGACCCGGGGGAGTCGGCCGATGAAGAAGATCGAGGCCATCATCAAGCCGTTCAAGCTCGATGAGGTCAAGGAAGCGCTGCAGGCCGCCGGCATCCAGGGGCTATCCGTCACCGAGGTGAAGGGCTTCGGCCGGCAGAAGGGCCATACCGAACTGTACCGCGGCGCCGAATACGTGGTCGATTTCCTGCCCAAGGTGAAGATCGAGGTGGTGCTGCCGGACGATCTGGTGGACGCCGCGATCAAGGCCATCGTCGATGCCGCCCGCACCGACAAGATCGGCGACGGCAAGATCTTCGTCTCCCCCGTCGAGCAGGCCATCCGCATCCGCACCGGCGAGACCGGCGACGACGCGATCTGATTTCCAAAGCACAACCCGGACAAGGAACCGCCCATGAGCAAGATCAAGGACGCCCTGAAACTGATTGCGGACGAGGAGGCGGAATACGTCGATGTCCGCTTCACCGACCCGCGCGGCAAGCTGCAGCACGTCACCGTGGTCGCCGATCTGGTGGACGAGGACTTCTTCGAGGACGGCTTGATGTTCGACGGCTCCTCCATCGCCGGATGGAAGTCGATCG
>JANOGU010000006.1:0-22286 GCA_031406135.1 Rhodobacterales bacterium | reverse complement strand
TTCAACCCGGTGATGTCGGCGGACGAGCGACGGGGCTACCATGACCTCAAGCGAAACACTGCTTCGGTTCAGGCCTATGTGGACCGGCTGCGCGCGGCGCAGGCGCTGGTGATCGTCTACCCGGTCTGGAACTACGGCTATCCCGCGATCCTCAAAGGCTTCTTCGACCGGGTGTTCCTGCCCGGCGTGGCCTTCCGGCTGGTAAACGGGCAGGCGGTGGCGAACCTGACGCATCTGCGCAAGCTGGCTGTGGTCGCGACCTACGGCGGCACGCGGCTGCGCACCTTTCTCGCAGGCGATCCGCCCCGGCGTATCGCCACCCGCGCGCTGCGCTTTCTCTGCCGCCCCGATCGCCTGCGGTATCTTGCGCTCTATGACATGAACCGTGCTACGGATGCGCATCGCGCGGCATTTCTCGCGCGGGTCGGTGCCGAGATGGATCGCCTGTAGATGCGCGCGCTGGTCGTCTATTGCCACCCCAAGGAAGGCTCCTTCACCTCTGCAGTGCGTGACCTCGTCCTGGCCAAGCTGGCGGCGGCCGGCGCGGAGGTGCGGCTGACCGACCTCTACGCCCGCGGTTTCGATCCGGTGCTGTCACCAGAGGAATGGCACAGTTACCAGAACTTCGCTGTCAACACCGGCCCGGTCCAGACCGACGTGGACGACCTGCGCTGGTGCGATACGCTGGTCTTTGTCTATCCGACCTGGTGGTACGGCCTGCCCGCATTGATGAAAGGCTGGCTCGACCGGGGCATGGTGCCGGGCCTCGCCTTCCTGATGCCTGCTGCGGAGGGCAAGACCATCCGACCTGGCCTGACCCACATCAACCGGCTGGGTGTCTTCACCACCTGCGGCGCCTCGCGCTGGCTGACGATGCTGGTGGGCAGCCCGGGCCGGCGGACGCTGACGCGCGGCCTCGGCCTGCTGATGAACCCCCGCAAGCGCACGGTCTTTGCCGCGCACTATCTGATGGATTCGTCCACCCCCGCCTCGAGGGCCGCGCATCTGCGCCGCGTCTCCGCCCGGATGGACCGGCTGATCGGCCGGCCCGTGCCGGTTCCCCTGCCGGTGCCGGCATGAGTGCGCGCGACTGGGCCAATCTGCGCGCCCCCGACTTCCCGCCGCCGGACGGCACCGTCGCCGTCCTGCCCACCGCCGCCATCGAACAGCACGGACCCCACCTGCCGGTCGGCACCGACACGCTGATCGCCGAGGGCATGCTGGCCGAGGTGCGTGCCCGCTGCCCGGCGGGTCTGAACCTGTTGATCCTGCCAGTGCAGGCCGTGGGCAAGTCGAACGAGCACCTCTGGGCCCCCGGAACGCTGACGCTCGACGCCGAGGCGGCGCTGAAGTCCTGGGTGGAGATCGGTCTCTCGGTCGCCCGCGCCGGGGTGCGGCGGCTGATCCTGGTCAATTCCCACGGCGGCAACCTCGACCTCCTCGGCATCATCGCGCGCGAGTTGCGCATCCGCGCCGGGATGCTGGCGGTGAAGTGCCAGTGGACCGGCTTCGGCTGGCCGTCCGGGCTTTATTCGCCGCAGGAGGCCGCCTTCGGCATCCATGGCGGCGACCTGGAGACGAGCCTGATGCTCGCCTTCCGGCCCGAGACGGTGGACATGTCCGCCGCAGCCGACTTCCGCTCCTCGGCCGAGGGCGCGACCGTGCCGCCCACCGGCCCCGTCGCCTATGGCTGGGTGTCCTGCGACCTCAACCCCGCCGGCGTGGTCGGCGAGGCGCATCTGGCGACCGCGGCGAAGGGCAGGGCGACCGCCAGCCATCAGGCCGAGGGCTTCTTGCGCCTCGCCGCCGAGGTCGCGGCACATCCTATCGCGGGCTTTGCCCCGGTTTCATGACAGGCTTCGCCTTGCGCCCTCCGGCCCGCTGACATAGGTAGCGGCGCACATTCCGGAACCCTCGTCCCGGACAGACCCGGCGCCACGCCCGAAAGGACGCGACCCTCATGTTCGTCACGCCTGCCTTCGCTCAGACCGCGGCCGCCCCCGGCGGCGCGGCCTCCGCGCTCACGACCTTCGTGCCGCTGATCCTGATTTTCATGATCATGTATTTCCTGCTGATCCGGCCGCAGCAGAAGAAACTGAAAGAGCACAAGTCCATGGTCGACGCGCTGCGGCGCGGTGACCAGGTGCTGACCGGCGGCGGCATCCTCGGCAAGGTGCACAAAGTCAACGACGACGGCATCCTCGAGGTCGAGATCGCCGATGGCGTGCGGGTGCGCGTGCCGCGCCACACCGTCACCCAGGTGGTGGCCAAGACCGAACCCGCGACCTGACGGAAAACGGCGATGTCCGGCGTATCCCTGCGGCGACGTGTGTCGATCTGGGGCACCGTTGTCGGGCTGTTGTTCCTGGCACTTCCGAACCTGTTCTATGCCCGGGTCGAACTGCACAATGACGCCGCCGCGGCAATCGAGAAGGCGGGCTTCGCGACCGAGAAACAGGCCGCCGACCTTGCGCTCTGGCCCGAATGGCTGCCGTCCGCGCTGGTCAATCTCGGCCTCGACCTGCGCGGCGGGGCGCATCTTCTGGCCGAGGTGCAGGTCGAGGATGTCTACAAGGCGCGCATGGATGCGCTCTGGCCCGAGGTGCGCGACGCATTGCGCGACCTGCGCGATCAGGTCGGCACCATCCGCAGCCGGCCGTCGCCGGACGGCACGCTGCGGGTGAAAATCGACAATCCCGAGGGCCTCGCGACCGCGGTCGAGGCGGTGAAGGGCCTGGCCAACCCGGTCGTCAGCCTGACCAGCCTCGGCGCCACCGACATCGAGGTCACGGTCGACCAGGGCGAGATCGTGGTCCAGCTGTCGGAGGCCGAACGTGCGGCGACCGACACCCGCACCATGCTGCAGTCGCTGGAGATCATCCGCCGCCGGGTGGACGAGGTCGGCACCCGCGAACCGACGATCCAGCGCCAGGGCGACAACCGCATCCTGATCCAGGTGCCCGGCATCGGCTCGGCGGCGGACCTCAAGGCGCTGATCGGCACCACGGCGAAACTGACCTTCAACCACGTGGTCAGCGCCAGCGCCGCGGCGGACGCCAACCCCGGCCCGCGCAACCTCTTGCTGCCCTCGCTCGACGATCCCGGGCGCTATCTGATCGTCGAGGAAACCCCGGTCGTCACCGGCGAGGAACTGGTCGACGCCCAGCCGTCCTTCGACCAGAACGGCCGCCCGGCGGTGAACTTCCGCTTCAACACCACCGGCGCCCGCAAGTTCGGCGACTACACGGCCCAGAACATCGACAAGCCCTTCGCCATCGTGCTCGACGACGAGGTGATCTCCGCCCCGGTGATCCAGGCCCACATCCCCGGCGGGTCGGGCATCATCACCGGCTCCTTCACGGTGGAGGACTCGACGAACCTCGCCGTCCTGCTGCGCGCCGGCGCGCTGCCGGCGGAGATGACCTTTCTCGAGGAGCGCACCGTCGGCCCCGAACTCGGCCAGGATTCCATCGACGCCGGCGCCCGCGCCGCGCTCGCCGGCATGCTGTGCGTGCTGGTCTATATGGTCGCCTGCTACGGCTGGTTCGGGATGATGGCCAACATCGCGCTGACGTTGAACATCATCATGCTTGTCGCGTTCATGTCGAAAATCGGCGCCACGCTGACCTTGCCCGGCATCGCCGGCATCGTGCTGACCATGGGCATGGCGGTGGACGCGAACGTGCTGATCTACGAGCGCATCCGCGAGGAACTGCGCGCCGGCCTGAATCCGCGCCGCGCTGTCGAGGTCGGCTTCGAACGCGCGTTCTCGGCGATCATGGACTCGAACGTGACCGGCCTGCTGACCGCGCTCATCATGTTCTGGCTGGGTTCCGGCGCCGTGCGCGGCTTTGCCGTGACGCTGGGCCTCGGCATCCTGACCTCGATGTTTACCGCCGTCTACGTGACGCGCCTGATCATCGAGACCTGGATGGCCTGGAAACAGCCGAAATCCATCGTGGTCTGAGGAGGGCACCCCATGGCCTGGCGCCTGCGTCTGGTTCCCACAACCACGAAGATCGACTTCTTCCGCCTGCAGTGGGTGACGTTCGGCGCCTCGGTGGCGGCGGTGGTCGCCTCGGTGCTGCTGGTCATGACCATCGGCCTGAACCTCGGCATCGACTTCAAGGGCGGCACCTCGATCCGCACCGAGACCACCTCGCCGGTGGACGTGGGCGCCTACCGCCAGGCGCTGGCGGGGCTGGAACTCGGCGACGTGTCGATCTCGCAGGTCTTCGACCCCGGCTTTCGCGCCGACCAGCATGTGGCAATGATCCGCATTTCCGCCCGCGAGGGCGAAGAGGCGGTCACCCCCGCGGTCATCGCGGAAATCGAGACGGCGCTGAAGGCGGTCGATCCCTCGATCACCTTCCCCAGCGTTGAATCCGTCGGCCCCAAGGTCTCGTCCGAACTCATCTGGCAGGCGCTGCTGGCGGTGACGGCGGGCTCCTTCGGCATCCTCGCCTATGTCTGGGCCCGGTTCGAGTGGCAGTTCGCCGTCGGCACCGTCGCGGCCCTGATCCATGACGTGGTTGTCACGGTCGGGGTCTTCGCGCTGTTCCAGATCAGGTTCGACCTGTCCATCGTCGCGGCGCTGCTGACGATCCTCGGCTACTCGGTCAACGACACCGTCGTTATCTTCGACCGACTGCGCGAGAACCTGACGAAATACAAGGTCATGCCGCTGCGCGAGATGATGAACCTCACCGCCAACGAAACCCTCAGCCGCACGATCATGACCGCCTCGACCACGCTGATCGTGCTGATCGTGCTGCTGATCTTCGGCGGCGACGTGATCCGCGGCTTTGTCTTCGCCATGGCCTTCGGCGTCGTGGTCGGCACCTATTCGACGCTCTATGTGGCCAAGAACATCGTGCTGATGCTGGGGGTGCACCGCGGCGACAAGCCGCGGAAGGACGCCACGCCTGAGCAATACGCCGGGATCGACGCCTGAGGCTTCCGCTCCGATGCACCTGACAGAGATCAGCTTCGGCACCGCGCAGCCGATCGAGGGCTACGGCCCGGGCTTCCTGCGGATCGCCGGGCAGGTGCTGCGCGGGCCGGTGCTGGTCTCGCCCTGGGGGGCGCAGGGCTGGGGCGGCTGGGAGGACACGGCCACGCCGCTGGCGCTCGCCGGCCGGATCGACGTGCTGCTGGTCGGCACCGGCGCCGCGGTCGCCCACCCGCCCGCAGCCTTCCGAACGGCGGTCGAGGCCGCCGGGATCGGGGTCGAGCCGATGGCCACCCCCGCGGCACTGCGCACCTACAACGTGCTCCTGGGCGAGGCCCGGCGCATCGCGCTGGTGGCCATCCCGGTGTAGGGCGGGGTTCACCCCGCCGTCCCGCACCACCTCGTTATCACCCGCCCTACGGCCGACCCCGAAACCCCTGCGCCACCACGAACTTCTCCGAACTGTCGGCGCGGCTCGACTTTGGTTTGACATTGGCAACCTTGCGGAACGCCCGCTTCAGCACCGCCTGGAGCCCGCCCTCCGCGCCGCCGGCCAGCACCTTGGCGACGAAGGTGCCGCCCTCCTCCAGCACGTCCATGGCGAACTCCGCCGCCGCCTCGGCCAGCGCCACGATGCGCAAATGATCGGTGGCCCTGTGGCCCGAAGCCGCGGCGGCCATGTCCGACAGGACCACATCCGCCTTGCCGCCGAGCCAGGCCTTGACCTCGTCGTCCGCGCCCTCGGCCAGGAAATCCAGCCGGTGCAGCTCGGCCCCCGGGATCGGCTCCACCTCTTGCAGATCGACCCCGATCACCCGGCCCACCGGCTTGCCCCCGGCGTCGCCCAGCACATTGACCCGCGGTACCGCCACCTGGCACCACCCCCCCGGCGCGCAGCCCAGGTCCACGACCCGGGCGCCGGGCCTGAGAAAGCCGAACTTCTCGTCCAGCTCCATGATCTTGTACGCGGCCCGTCCGCGAAAGCCCTCGCGCTTGGCGCGGACCACATAGGGGTCGTTCAGCTGCCGCTCCAGCCACAGCGTGGACGACAGCTTGCGCCCCTTGGCCGATTTTACCCGCACCCGCAGGTCGCGCCCCAGTTCCTTCATGTCTCTGATCCGCTCATGCGTCCGGCCCGTCTTCCAGGACACCGTCCGCGCTCATCTGCGCGTACAGCAGCCCCTCGCGCAGCCCGCGGTCGGCCACCGACAGCCGGTCGGTCGGCCAGAGCCGCATCAGCGCCTGCAGGATCGCCGCGCCCGACATGATCAGCGCATGCCGGTCACGCCCGATGCGCGGGTCGTTGCGCCGCCCATCGGGGCCGAGCGCCAGGTAGTCGCGGATCACCCCGTCGATCTGGCCCGAGGTCATCGTCAGCCCGTCCACCTTGGCCCGGTCGTAGCGCTTCAGGCCCAGGAAAGACGCCGCCACCGTGGTGATCGTGCCCGAGGTGCCGATAACCTGGAAGCCATCGCGCGGCGCCTCCACCCGCGCCGGAGCGAAGTTCCCCAGTGCCTCTTCGAAGAACCAGCTCATCAGCGCAAACCGCGCGCCGTCATCTTCCACGTCGTTGTACTGGTCCTTGAGCGTGGCCACCCCCAGCGGTACCGAAATCCAGTCCACCACGCGGGCGACGCCCGCCTCCTCCTGCCGGAAGCCGCGGTGCAGGCGCATGATCGCGCGCGGCCGCTCGTGCGGCGCGATGTCGGCGAGGTCGATCCAGACCAGTTCCGTCGATCCGCCGCCGATGTCGACGACCAGAAGCCGCTCGCTGGTGCCCGCCACCAGCGGCGCGCAGGAGATGACCGCCAGCCGCGCCTCTTCCTCCGGCGGGATGATCTCCAGCGACAGCCCGGTCTCGCGCTTGACCTGGCGGATGAAGTCGCGTGCGTTGCGGGCGCGGCGGCAGGCCTCGGTCGCGACCAGCCGCATCCGGGTCACGCCGTGGCGCTCCAGCTTCTTCTGGCAGATGCGCAGCGCCTGCACCGTGCGGCCCATCGAGGCGCGCGACAGCCGGCCCGAGGCCTCGAGCCCGACGCCCAGCTGCACCGTCTTGGAGAAGCTGTCGACGACCTTGAACTGACTGCCCGCCGGGCGGGCAATCAGCATCCGGCAACTGTTGGTGCCGAGATCCAGGGCGGCATAGAGCCCCGGTTCGGCCGGACGGGAAGCCGACGGTTCGACCGGCGGGCGCGGCGCGGGCGCCTCATCCGGGAGCGCGTCCGCCTCCCGGGGACGCTCGGGCGTCATACCGCCCTCCATCTGTGGTTGGGATCAACGTAGTCGGACGGGACCCATGGTGCAAGCCGTGTGGTTCCTGCCGCTGATCCGGACTATATCGGGCGGGGTCGTTCCCCGTGCCCGCGATGTCGAAATCCGACCGTGCGTGTCGCGGACAGGCGCCTAGAAGTCCCGGCAGACAAGGAATCGAGCGATGCCCGAAGTGACCATCGTCCGCTGGCGCGACATCCCGGCCCAGGTCATCGTGGGCAGGGGACGCCGCGCGGCCAAGGTGCAGCTGTCCGAGCGTTTCGAGCAGGCCATCGACCGCTGCGCCATGAAGATCGGCGCGCGTGACACCGACAGCTACCTCGCCGAATGGCGGAAAGCTCCGCCCTACGAGGTGCCGGGCGAGGATGTGGCGGTCGCCGCGGCCGAGGCCGCGCGCATCGAGGCCGAGTATGACACCGCGCGCCTCAAGGCGCTGATCGACAACGACGGCCGCGCCTGAGCGCCGCCGTGACTTTGTGGGAGCAGGCCATGGGACTTCTGAACTTCCGCCGCAAGGAGGCGCCCGCGCCGCAGGGCGAGGCCGTCGCGGCCTTTCTCAAGGGCTTCTCGATCGAGGTGATGCCGCGCACGGCCGAGAAGGTCGAGGACTTCCGCGCCCTCCTGCCCCGGGGCACGCGCGTCTACATCGCCCATATCGAGGGCACGCCCATTGCCGACATGGTGGCCACCGCCGCCCGCCTTCGGCGCGAGGGCCACGAGCCGATGCCGCATTTCCCCGCCCGGATCATCGACAGCAAGGCCACGCTGGCCGACTGGATCGCCCGCTACCGGGGCGAGGCGGACGTGACGCAGGCGCTGCTGCTGGGCGGCGGCGTCAACACGCCGGCGGGAGACTTCGACAGCTCCATGCAGTTGATCGAGACCGGCCTCTTCGACGGCTTCCGGCGTCTGCACGTCGCCGGCCACCCGGAAGGCAACAAGGACATCGACAAGGACGGTGGCGACCGCGTGGTGATGCAGGCGCTGAAATGGAAGCAGGCGTTCTCCGAACGGTCGGACGCCGAGATGGCGATTGCCACCCAGTTCTGCTTCGACGCCGCCCCGGTCATCGCCTGGGTGGACCGCCTCGCCGCCGAGGGCATCCGCCTGCCGGTCCACATCGGCATTGCCGGGCCCGCGAAACTTCAGACCCTGATCAGGTTTGCCATCGCCTGCGGCGTCGGACCCTCGCTGAAGGTCTTGCAAAAACGGGCGCTGGATGTGACCAAACTCCTGCTGCCCTACGAGCCGACCGAGATCGTCGCGGCGCTGGCTGCGCACAAGGCCAGGCACCCCGATTTCGGCATCGAGGCGGTGCATTTCTTCCCGCTCGGGGGCATCAAGACCAACGCCGACTGGACGACCCAGAACGGCGGCGCCAACGCCAAGCCCGCCACCGCCTGAGAAAGCAGATCGCCATGACCCGCACCGTGCTCGAATCCCGCACCAAGACTGTCATCATTGGCTTTGACGAGCCTTTCTGCGTCATCGGCGAGCGGATCAATCCCACCGGCCGCAAGAAACTCGCGGCCGAACTGGAGGCCGGGAACTTCGAGACGGTCATCAGGGATGCGCTGGAGCAGGTGGCTTGCGGCGCGACGGTGCTGGACGTGAACTCCGGCGCCGTGTTCACCAACCTGATGGCGCAGGACCCGCGCTACGCCGACAACAACTTCGTCGAGCCGCCGCTGATGAAGGCGCTGATCGAGATCGTCCAGGCGACGGTGGACGTGCCGCTCTGCATCGACTCGTCGGTTCCCGGCGCGCTGGAGGCGGGCTTGCGGGCCTGCGAGGGCCGCCCGCTGCTGAATTCGGTGACCGGCGAAGAGGATCGGATGGAACTCGTCCTGCCGCTCGTCAAGAAATACAACGTGCCGGTCGTGGCCATCTCCAACGATGACACCGGCATCTCGCCTGATCCCGACGTGCGTTTCGCCGTCGCGCGCAAGATCGTCCAGCGCGCGGCCGATTTCGGCATCGCGGCGCATGACATCGTCGTCGATCCGCTGGTCATGCCCATCGGTGCCATGGCGACGGCGGGGCACCAGGTCTTTGCACTGGTCCGGCGGCTGCGCGACGAACTGGGGCGTCAACACCACCTGCGGCGCCTCCAACATCTCCTTCGGCCTGCCGCTCCGGCACGGGATCAACGGCGCCTTCCTGCCCATGGCAATCTGCGCCGGGATGACCTCCGCCATCATGAACCCCGTCCGCCAGCAGGAGATGGAGGCGATCCGCGCCGCCAACTTCCTGATGAACCACGACGCCAACGGTGGCGAATGGATCCGTTTCGCCAAGGTGATCGAGGCGGTGGGGGGCGGTCAGAGCTTCGCCGAGGCCTCTGCCGCGGCCTCCGCCGCGACCTCCGGCCGCCGCGGCGGGCGCCGCGCACGGGGCTGACGCGGCACGCCATCACGGCGTGAGGCGTGGGCAATCTGCCCACCCTTTGAAACGAAAAAGGTGGGCAGATTGCCCACCCTACGCGGTCACCCGATCGCTACTGGCACGGCGGGGTTGACCCCGCCTTCCTCACGCCCCCCAGTGCCGGACCGGGCCGCAGTCCATGTGCACGAAGTTCGACCGCGAGTAACGCCCGACGCCGCCCGAGGCGCAGGCCTCGGCCGCCTTGGCCATCTGGCCAACCGACCGCGACCGCAGCCGCAGGTCAGCGGCCTGACCCTTCATGTGCAGCGAATTGCGTGCGACCCCGCGCGACTTCGAGCGCAGCATCGCGTTGGTCGCCGCACTGCGGTAGCCCGACAGCAGCATGAAAGGTTCGCTCACATCCATCAGACGGTGCGACGCGGCCATGATGTCGACCGTACGGCCGTCCATCTTCATCACGTCGCCTGACCGCCAGTCGCGCATGAAGTAGTTGACCTCCTTCATGGCGTCCTTGATGTAATCGCCTTCGATCCAGTAGATCATGTCCAGCATTTCGCCGGTGCGGCCGGAATACATGCGGACGCGGCGGATGTCGCCGGCACCCTTCAGCAATCCGAAAGCGTTGGAGTAGGTGGGGGCGGCCACCACCGCCGTCGCCGCGAAAATTCCCAGCAAACCGCGCCGGGAGATTGCCGTCGATTGCGTCACTGTCATTCCGGTCTGCCCCGTTTCGCCTTCACCGCCTGTGGCCGGCGGTTTGGTGACACTTCCCCAAGTGCGACCCATGGTATCGCACAGGGGGAATCGTAACCCAACCCCCGGATTCTCCGGCGCCGGCAGATTTACCGGCCATCGGCAAAAACTTGCTGAATCCCGTGGCCGCGGCGCATCAGCATCGAACTTCCGTATGGTCGGGGCGTTCCAGCCGCGAATCCGTCGTCAAATTGCCGTGCGGGCGTGGACAGGACCGCGACGATTTGCTGTTGTGTCGCAACGCTTTCGATGACCGAGGACGATATGCCCGCCAGCCTTTCGCGCCGCCGCCTGCTTCTGACCACGGGCGCGGCTGCGCTGGCACTCGGCCCGGCCGGCGCCGCCTGCGCCGAAATCGCCCAGCCGCTGACCGCGATCATGGCCGGCGCCATGCCGGCGGTCGATCCCTTCGCGCAGGCGCTCGCCATCGCCGCGGCCGAGGACGAGGCGATAGCAGGCTTCTACCGCGACCGCGACTATGCGCCGCTTTGGACCACCGCCGACGACGCAGTGCGGCGCAACGCGCTCCTGGCGGCGCTGGCCGGCGCCGCGGCGCACGGGCTTCCGGTGGCGCGCTATCCGGCGGCCGACCTGGTCGCCGCCTTCCGCGCCGCCCGCACCGAAGGCGACCGCGGGCGGCTGGAGGTAGCGATGACCCGCGCCTTCCTCGACTATGCCCGCGACGTGCAGACCGGGGCGCTGGAACCCGGCAGGCTGATCGGCGGCATCAAGCGCGAGATCGCGGTGCGCGACCGGCGCGGCAACATCGACACTTTCGCCGCCACGCCCGACCCGGCCGCCTTCCTCGCCGCGCTGCCGCCGCAGCGCCAGGAATACGTCCAGCTGATGACCGCCAAGCTCGCGCTCGAGGCGCTGGTCGCGCGCGGCGGCTGGGGTCCCGCGGTCGCGGCGGACAGCCTCGGCCCCGGCGACAGCGGCCCGGCCGTGGTCGCCTTGCGCGACCGGCTCCTGGCCATGGGCTACCTGCGGCGGTCGGCGACGCAGGACTACGACGCGCAGATCACCCGCGCCGTCGCCGCCTTCCAGACCGACCACGGGCTCGACCCGTCGGGCGATGCCACGCCGGGAACCATGGCCGAGATCAACCGCCCGCCCGAGGACCGTCTGGCCGCCGTCGTCGTGGCGATGGAACGGGAACGCTGGCTCGGCGCCGAGCTTGGCCACCGCCACATCTGGGTGAACCTCGCGGATTTCACCGCCAGGATCGTCGATGACGGGCGCGTCACCCTCCAGACCCGCACCGTGGTGGGCGAGGCGCGGACGGAAAAGCAGACGCCCGAGTTCAGCCACGAGATGACCTATATGGAGCTGAACCCCGACTGGACGGTGCCGCCGGGCATCATCCGGCGCGACTACCTGCCCAAGCTGCAGTCCAACCCCCATGCGCTCGGCCATCTGCAGATCATCGACCGCCGTGGCCGCGTGGTGGACCGCGACGCGGTCGATTTCTCCACCTATTCGGCGTCGAACTTCCCGTTCACGCTGCGCCAGCGGCCGGGCGACGGCAACGCGCTCGGCAAGGTGAAGTTCATGTTCCCGAACCCGCACTCGATCTACCTGCACGACACCCCACACAAGGAGCTGTTCCCGCGCGAGGTGCGCGCCTTCTCCAACGGCTGCGTGCGGCTGGCCGATCCCTTCGACTTTGCCTACACGCTCCTGGGACCGCAGTCGGCCGACCCCGAGACCACGTTCCATAGCGTGCTCGACACCGGCCGCCAGGAACGTCTGGAGATCACGCCCGCCGTGCCGGTGCACCTCGACTACCGCACCGCATTCGCCAATCCGCGCGGCCGCATGCAGTTCCGCCGCGACGTCTACGGCCGCGACAAGGTGCTCTTCGCGGCTTTGGTCGAAGCCGGGCTGGATCAGACCGCGCCACAGGGATAAAGCAACCGCGTCCCACCGGACGGGGAGCGCAGCCATGCACAGCGTCGCAGAAATCGCCGCCGCGCTCGGGGCCGAAGCGGCGGGCGACATCGCCCTGCGCCTGACCGGCGCGGCCGAGCCCTCGGCTGCCGGCCCGGATCAGCTCGCCATCGCCGTGGACCCCAGATACGCGGCCGGCCTCGCGAACGGCGCCGCCCGCGCCGCCTTGCTCTGGCCGGGGGCGGACTGGCAGTCGCTCGGGCTCGCCGCCGCGATCTTCGCACCGCGCGGGCGGCTGGCCATGGCCGGTGTGACGCGGCTGTTTGATCCCGGTCCGGCCGTGTCGCCCGGCATCCACCCTTCGGCGGTCATCGATCCCACCGCCCGGCTGGGCGAGGGGGCCGCGGTCGGCGCTTTCGTGGTCATCGGGCCGGGCGTCGAGATCGGCGCGCGCGCCCGCATCCTGTCGCACGTCAGCATCGCCGAAAACGCCTGTATCGGCGCCGACGCGCTGCTCTACCCGGGCGTCCGCATCGGCGCCCGCGTCCGCATCGGCGCACGCGTCATCTGCCATCCCGGCGCGGTGATCGGGGCCGACGGCTTTTCCTTTGTCACGCCCGAGAAATCCGGGGTCGAGGAGGTGCGCGAGACCCTTGGGCAGCGCGGCGAGATTCAACCACAGAGCTGGCTGCGGATCCATTCGCTCGCCGCCGTCAGCATCGGCGACGACGTCGAGATCGGCGCCAACAGCACCATCGATCGCGGCACGCTGCGCGACACCGAGATCGGCTCCGGTACCAAACTCGATAACCTCGTCCAGGTCGGCCACAACGTCCGGATCGGGCGCGATTGCCTGCTTTGCAGCCAGGTCGGCATCGCCGGCTCCGCCCGCATCGGCGACCGCGTGGTCCTGGGCGGCCAGTGCGGCGTGAATGACAACATTTTCATCGGCGATGACGTCATCGCCGGCGGCGCATCGAAAATCTTCACCAACGTGCCGGCGGGCCGCGTCATCCTGGGCTACCCGGCGGTGAAGATGGACACCCACATCGAGATGCAGAAGGCGCTGCGCCGTCTGGCGCGTCCGAGGAAGGGCGATTAGGCCGCTTCCGTCGCGCCCCGACCTGCACTAAACGGACCTCGCCAGCCCCGGGGGACCGCATGGACAGCATCCGCGACCGCGTGATCCGCATCATCGCCGAACAGGCGGTCCTCGATGTCGCCGACGTGAAGGACGACTCCACCCTCGACAGCCTCGGCATCGACAGCCTGGGACTGGTGGAATCGATCTTCGCCATCGAAGAGGCCTTCGATGTCTCCGTCCCGTTCAACGCCAACAATCCGGGGACCTCGGGCTTCGACATTTCCTCGGTCGCGGCCATCGTGGTGGCGGTCGAGGGGCTGGTGGCCGCGCAAAGGGCATGAGGCGCGTCGCCATCACCGGGGCGGGTACGATCAATGCGCTCGCGCATGACGTGCCCGGCACCTTCGCCGCGTTCCGCGAGGGCCGCTGCGGCATCACCGAACTGGACCTGCGCGACAAGGACCGGCTGCAGATCGGCATCGGCGGCCAGGTCCATGCCTGGGACGCCGAGGCCTATTTCAACCGCCAGCAGATCGTCCTCTACGACAAGTTCACCCAGTTCACGCTGCTCGCCGCGCGCCAGGCGGTGGCGCAGTCCGGGCTGGATTTCCAGGGCGCGCTCGGGCTCGACTCCGGTGTCGTTCTCGGCACCGCCGCCGGCGGCGTGAACACCTGGGACGAGAACTACCGGGCGGTTTACGAGGAGGGCAAGAACCGCGTCCATCCCTTCGTCGTGCCGAAGCTGATGAACAATGCCGCCGCGTCGCATGTCTCCATGGAATGGGGCCTGCGCGGGCCGACGTTCTCCGTCTCCACCGCCTGCGCCTCGTCCAACCACGCCATGGGGCTCGCTTTCCAGATGGTGCGCTCGGGTGCGGCCAGGGCGATGATCACCGGCGGGTCCGAGGCGATGCTGTGCTTCGGCGGGATCAAGGCCTGGGAAGGCCTGCGGGTAATGTCCAAGGACGCCTGCCGCCCGTTCAGCGCCAATCGCAACGGCATGGTCCAGGGCGAGGGCGCCGGGGTCTTCGTCTTCGAGGACTGGGACCACGCCAGGAAGCGCGGCGCCGACATCCTGGCCGAGGTCGTGGGCTTCGCGATGACCTCGGACGCCGGCGACATCGTCATGCCGCAGGCGCAAGGCGCCGAGCGGGCGATGACCGGCGCCCTGCGCGACGCCCGGCTGCCCGCCGAGGCGGTGGGCTATATCAACGCCCACGGCACCGGCACGGCCGCGAACGACAAGACCGAATGCGCTGCGGTGGCGCGTGCCTTCGGGCCGCACGCCGACCGGCTGATGATCTCCTCGACCAAGTCGATGCACGGCCACCTGATCGGCGGCACCGGCGCGGTGGAACTGCTGGCCTGTCTGATGGCGCTGCGCGAAGGCGTGATCGCCCCCACCATCGGCTACGAGGAACCCGATCCGGAATGCGCGCTCGACGTGGTGCCGAACGAGGCGCGGCAGGCAAGCGTGGACGTGGTGCTGTCCAACGCCTTCGCCTTCGGCGGGCTCAACGCGGTGATCGCGCTGAAGCGGGCTTGAGCGCATCCCCGGGCCGCGCCATGCTGCGGGCTGTCGCCGCAGGAGGGGAGCCGCTGCCATGGCCAAGGGATACTGGATCGCGCATGTCGATGTCAGCGATCCGCAGGGCTACGCGGAATACATCGCTGCCAATGCCGCGGCCTTCGCCAAATACGGGGCACGGTTCCTGGTGCGCGGCGGCCGGTCCGAAGCACCCGAGGGCAAGCTGCGCGCGCGCCATGTCGTCATCGAATTCAACGACTACGACACCGCCATCGCCTGCTACCGTTCGCCGGAATACGCTGCTGCCATGGAAAAGCGCAAAGGGCGCAGCGTGATGGACTGCACGATCATCGAGGGCTACGCCGGCGCGCAGCCGTCCTGAGGTCTGCCCTGCCGCGAAAGGCTGCCGGGCCTCAGTTGCCGCCCTCGGCCGGCGCCGCGCCTTCGGCCGACGCATTGGCCGCAATGACCGCCGCGAGTCCGCCGGTGAACCCCTTCAGCGAAATCGACAGCGTCACCTTCTCTTCCGGCGCCATGACCGGCACAAGTGTCATCGTCGCGGCATTGCCCTTGCGCAACTCGTCAACCTCGGCCGCGGTAAAGCCCAGCCGGGCGATGCAGCCGATCTCGGAGCACCAGAAATACGGGTAGCGTTTGGGCTCGGCCGCATCGACGCCGATCAGCATCCCTTCGGTCAGCAGCGTTCCCAGCGGCACGACGGCGGTCGCTCCGGCTACCGCATCGCCGCCCTCAGGCAGGCCGAACACCGAGATCTCCGCCACCGCATTGCCCTCGGCGTCCTTCAGGAGCTGGTAGAGCTGGCAGGGGTCCGCTCCGTCTTCGGTCCGCACGCAGCGCTGTTCCCAGGCGCCGAAGGTGTCGGCGACATAGGTCGAGCCGATGCCGTCCGCGGGCACCGGCTCGCCCAAAGCCAGATCGCCCGGAACCTCGTCCGCCGGCACCTCCTGGTCCCCGGCCGGGGCCGGGTCAGCGGGAGCGGTTTCCTGTGCGAAAAGCGGCGCGGCAAGGAAGGCGCCAAGGATCAGGGCGGCGAGAGACGTCAAACGGGTCATGATCGGTCCGGCTGTTGCGGCGGGGTTCGAAGGCGGCGCTTAGCACGCGGCCGCGGTGCTGTCAGGGGCCAAAATCCATCTCCGCGGCAACGTGACCGGCGAAGCGGCGCCCCAAAATGAACAGGGGCCGGTCGCCCGGCCCCTGCCCTAATCTTTTGCTCCCTGTCGGACTGGCCGACTTCATGGTGGCGGACGCTACGGACTTCGGCACGGGCCGTCAACTGGGAATCGCACCGCCCGGCATCACGATTTGGGACCAAAAAAACCGCGCCTTATCAAAGGCGCGGCCAGTCACACAGGGAGGAAGTCCACACCCCGGAACCACGGCCAGGCCGCATCCCGGGGCATCTGCACGCTGGCACCCGGACGTTAAGATTGTATGGTCGCTGCGGACGGAACGGAGGGTCGGGCGATGGACGAGGCAGACGGCATTTTGGTGGGCGGCGGCGGCGACGGCCAGGCCAGCCCGCAACGGCTGCTCCTCGGCTACGGCAACCGTCACGGCCTTGTCGCCGGCGCGACCGGGACCGGCAAGACGATCACGCTCCAGGTGCTCGCCGAAGGCTTTTCGGCCGCGGGCGTCCCGGTCTTTGCCGCCGACATCAAGGGCGACCTTTCCGGCCTTGCCGCCGCCGGCAACCCGGCGGGCAAGCTGCACGAGCCGTTCTCGAAACGCTCGGCGCAGATCGGCTATCCGCTGGAATACAAGGCCTTCCCCGTCACCTTCTGGGATCTCTTCGGGCAACAGGGCCACCCGGTGCGCACCACAGTGGCCGAGATCGGGCCGCTGCTGCTGTCGCGCCTGCTCGATCTGTCCGAACCGCAGGAGGGCGTGCTCAACGTCGCCTTCGCGCTGGCCGACGACGAGGGCCTGCCGCTTCTGGACATGGAGGACCTCAAGGCCCTGCTGACCTTCATCGCCGAGAACGCCCAGACCGTGGGCGCGCGCTACGGCCTGGTCTCCACCACCTCGGTCGGCGCCATCCAGCGCCAGCTCCTCGTGCTCAAGAACCAGGGCGGCGAGAGCCTGTTCGGCGAGCCCGCGCTTGACCTGCACGACCTGATGCGCACCGCGCCGGACGGCCGCGGCATGGTCAACATCCTGGCTGCCGACAAGCTCATGGCCTCGCCCCGGCTCTACGCGACTTTCCTCCTGTGGCTCCTGTCCGAGCTTTTCGAAACCCTGCCCGAGGTCGGCGATCCCGAGAAACCGAAGCTCGTCTTCTTCTTCGACGAGGCGCATCTCCTCTTCACCGACGCGCCGAAGGCATTGGTCGCCAAGGTGGAACAGGTGGCGCGCCTGATCCGGTCCAAGGGCGTCGGCGTCTACTTCATCACCCAGAACCCCGCTGACGTGCCCGACGCGATCCTGGGCCAGCTCGGCAACCGGGTGCAGCACGCGCTGCGCGCCTTCACGCCGAAGGACCAGAAGGACCTGGAAAAGGCGGCCGAGACCTACCGCCCCAACCCGCGCTTCGCCATCGCCGACGCCATTCGCGATGTCGGTGTGGGCGAGGCGGTGACCTCGTTCCTGGAAGCCAGGGGCGTCCCCGGCATCGCCGAACGCACCCTCGTGCGCCCGCCGAAGAGCCAGGTCGGCCCGATCGACCCTGGGCTTCGCGCGCAGGTCATCGCCGGGACGGGCCTGGCCGGGAAATACGATACCGCGCTGGATCGCGATTCGGCCGCCGAGATGCTGGCGCGAAAGGCCGAGGCCGCGGCCGCCGAGGCGGCCAGGGCCGAGGCTGGGGATGCCCGGCAGGATCAGGAGGCGCGCGAATTCGACCACGCCCGCCGCTACGACGGCGGCGTGCCGAAAACCCCGCGCCGCACCTCTTCCGGCAGCCGCAGCGATTCCATCGGTGAGGCCTTCGCCAAGAGCTTCGCCCGCCAGCTTGGCACCCGCGCCGGACGGTCGATCGTGCGCGGCGTGTTCGGCACGCTGTTCGGCAAAAGGTAAAGCGCGACGATGACGGCGATGGTGGGCAGATTGCCCACCCTGCGCGGTCGCCCGTCGTGTAGGGTGGGCAATCTGCCCACCATTGTCCCATCGGGAAGACGCGCCATGACCCCAAGTCCCAGGATCGAAGCCTTCTTCGATGAGCCGACTTTCACCGTAAGCTACCTTGTCTCCTGTCCCGAGACCGGGCAGGCGGCGGTGATCGACCCCGTGCTCGATTATGACGCGGCCTCCGGCGAGGTCGATGTCCGCTCCGCCGAGGCGATCCTCGCCGCCGCGCGGACGCAGGGGCTCACCATTACGCATGTGCTCGAAACCCACGCCCATGCCGACCACCTCTCCGCCGCGCCGTGGTTCAAGGGCAAGACCGGGGCCAGGATCGGCATCGGCATCGAAATCACCCAGGTGCAGCGCCTGTTCCGGCCGGTGTTCGCGGCCGACGACCTTAAGACCGATGGCTCGGACTTCGACCTCCTGTTCCGCGACGGTGACGGGTTCCGGATCGGCAATCTTGAGTTCGAAGTGCTCCACACCCCCGGCCACACCCCGGCCTGCGTGTCGTACAAGGTGGCCGACGCGGTTTTCATCGGCGACACGATGTTCATGCCCGACTACGGCACGGCCCGTGCCGACTTTCCCGGCGGGGACGCGCAGGCGCTCTACCGCTCGATCCGCAGGCTCCTGGCGCTGCCGCGGGAGACGCGGCTGTTCATGTGCCACGACTACAAGGCGCCGGGGCGCGACCACTACGAATGGGAAACCACCGTGGCGGCAGAGACCGACCGCAACGTCCATCTCTCGGGCGGCAAGTCGGAGGCCGACTTCGTCGCCATGCGCGAGGCGCGCGATGCCACGCTTTCCACCCCGCGCCTGCTGCTGCCCTCGATCCAGGTCAACATCCGCGCCGGCCGGTTTCCGGAAGCGCAGGCCAACGGCGTGCGCTATCTGCTGATCCCGGTGAAGGCGCGCGAGGGCGCGCTGGGGTAGGGCGGGGTTCACCCCGCCAGACCGACCGATTCGGGAGCCGTAGTTAACCATCGCCTTGCGCAACGCGCGTCACGACAGAAACCCGACACAAGCCCGACCGGAACCCGACCGCGCCCCGCCGTCGGAATGCGCCGATAAACGCAGCGCACGCATGGACTTAGTCCCCGATCTCCTCGACCACGAAATCGCGGATGCAGTCCCGCGTCCCGGCAAACCACGCCGACGCCCGGGTACGGCTCTGGTGAGCGTCGAAATCGGCCCTTGTGCGGAACGCCTCCATCACCTCCCAGACCATCGGGTCGTCGGTCGGCGCGATGTCGAAATCGATGCAGCCCTCCTCGGCCCGGGTCAGCCGCAGATGCTCCCCGCGCAGGCCGGCCACGGTCGCGGCGTCCTCGGCGGTCAGGCAACGCAATTGGCCCCGCAGACGGATCACTCCGACACCACCAGCACCTCTCCGGGCCCTGGGGCCGGGTCCTCCACCTCGGTCGGTCGGAGGCCGTTGACGGCGCGCAGGTGCAAGTCCTTCATCACCTCACTCCAGCTCGATGGTTCCCGGCGGCTTCGAGGTCACGTCGTAGAACACCCGGTTCACCCCGCGTACCTCGTTGATGATGCGGGTCGCGGTCTCGGACAGGAAGTCGTGCGAAAACGGGTAGTAATCCGCGGTCATTCCGTCAACCGAGGTCACCGCCCGCAGCGCCACCGCAAAATCGTAGGTCCGCCCGTCGCCCATCACGCCGACGGTCTTCACCGGCAGGATCGCGGCGAAGGCCTGCCAGATCGCGTCGTAAAGCCCGTGCTTGCGGATCTGATCCAGATAGACCGCATCCGCCCGGCGCAGAATGTCGAGCTTTTCCGCCGTGATCTCGCCCGGGCAGCGGATCGCGAGGCCGGGGCCCGGGAAGGGGTGGCGGCGGATGAAGGCTTCGGGCAGGCCCAACTCGCGGCCAAGCGCGCGGACCTCGTCCTTGAACAGCTCGCGCAGCGGTTCCACGAGCTTCAGCCCCATCTTCTCCGGCAGGCCACCGACGTTGTGGTGGGACTTGATGGTCACGGACGGTCCGCCGGAAAAACTTACGCTTTCAATGACATCCGGGTAGAGCGTGCCCTGCGCCAGGAACTCCGCCCCGCCCACGGCGGTGGCGTGCTTCTGGAACACGTCGATGAACAGCCGCCCGATGGTCTTGCGCTTCGCCTCCGGGTCGCTGACGCCTTCCAGCGCGCCAAGGAACAGGGCGCTCTCGTCGGCGTGGATCAAGGGGATGTTGTAGGTGTCGCGGAACATGGTGACGACCTGCTCCGCCTCGCCCAGACGCAGCAGGCCGTGATCGACGAAGACGCAGGTCAGCTGGTCGCCGAGCGCCTCATGGATCAGGATTGCCGCGACCGAGGAATCCACCCCTCCGGACAGGCCGCAGATGACCTTGCCAGCCCCCACCTGCATCCGGATTTGCGCAATCGCCTCAGCGCGATAGGCGCCCATCGTCCAGTCGCCCCTGAACCCCGCCAGACGCACGAAATTCTGGTAGAGCTTCGCCCCCTTTGGCGTGTGATGCACCTCCGGGTGGAACTGCACGGCGTAGAAATGCCGCTGCGGATCGGCGGTGATGGCGAAAGGCGCGTTGGGCGAGGTGCCGTAGACCTGGAAGCCCGGCGCAATCCGCGAAACGTGGTCGCCGTGCGACATCCAGACCTGCTCCGGCCCGGCCTCGAACCAGCCGTCGAGCAGCGGCAGGCGGTCGGCGGCCGGCGTCACGAAGGCCCGCCCGAACTCGGCGGTGCCGTGGCCGCGTTCCACTTTCCCCCCCAGCATGTGCATCATCGCCTGCTGGCCGTAGCAGATGCCGAGGATCGGCACGCCCAGGGTGAAGGCCGAGGCCGGCGGCTGCGGCGCGCCCGCCTCGAACACCGAAGCGGGACCGCCCGACAGGATGATGGCCTTTGGTTTGAAATCCTTGAGGAAATCGTCAGTGACCCGGCCGAAAGGATGGATTTCGCAGTAGACGCTCAACTCCCGCAATCGCCGCGCGATCAGCTGGGTGACCTGGCTGCCGAAGTCGATGATGAGGAGACGGTCGTGCGTCATGTGCCCGCGTAGCGCGGGCAATGGGGTGGAGCAAGGGGCGGGATGGCTTTGGGTCGGCGCGGGCGCCCTACCGGTCCTAGTAGTCGAAGAACAGCTCGCAGAAGCTGCCCGTGGCATGGCCGACGGTGATGCTGTCTTTCGACGCATCGCGGCCAAAGCTGGAAATGCCGGTCGCGCCCCCGGACAGTGCGGGGTCCAGCGTGAAGGTTATTCCCTGGCCGCGTTTCCGTGGCGGCGGCGACGCCCGGAACAGGCGTGCCTTGATTGGCGCGCCAAGCACACGCTCGGCAAAGTCCCCTGCGGCGCACCAGTAGTCCGTCTCGTTGATTCGTGTCTCAAACTCGACCCGAAACAGGCCCTTGCCCAGGTCGGTGACAACCATGTCGTTGCGGGCGTTGAAGGCAACCGCCGGCAGGGCGAATGGGGCGACCGCGGCCAAGGCTATGGTCGCAAGGCGGGCGGCAGGGAACATTGGTGTGCTCTTCTCCCGGGAACAGCGCCTGAACGATGCCGAAGGCGTCAGGCACAGTCAAAGAAACTTCCCGTCATCGCCCCTGCGGCGGAAAGCGACCTGCCGGCATGTCGCTTTCGCGCGCGAAGCGGCGCATTCGGGGGGCGGGCCAGTGCCGTTTGCCGCCATAAGCAGGGCAAATCTCGGGAGACGAAGATGAGCGATGTGGCGGAAGTGGCCGGGCGGCGGGCGCGGGCGGGCGGCGGGGCGACGCGCCGGGCGGAACGGACGGCGGTGCATTTCGAGACCGCGCGCTTCATCGAGCGCAATATCCCGAACTTCGAGATCCTGAACGAGGAGGCGCTCCAGATCATCGAATGGAACGCCGAGACGGTGCTGGAGGAGATCGGCGTCAACTTCCTGGAGAATCCGGGCGCGCTCGCGCTGTGGAAGGACGCCGGCGCCGACGTGCGGGGCGAACGTGTCCGCATCCCGCGCGGGCTCGCACGCAAACTCTGCTCGACCGCGCCCTCGCGCTTCACCCAGATCGCCCGCAACCCGGAACGCAACGTCGACATCGGCGGGCGCAACCTGGTGCTGGCGCCGGTCTACGGCCCCCCCTTCGTGCGTGATGCCGAAGGCGGGCGGCGTTATGCGACCATCGCGGATTTCCAGAACTTCGTGAAGCTCGGCTACATGTCGAAATGGCTGCACCACAGCGGCGGCACCGTCTGCGAGCCGACCGACGTGCCCGTCAACAAGCGCCACCTCGACATGCTGCTGGCGCACATGACGCTCAGCGACAAGCCCTACATGGGCTCGGTCACGGCGCCGGAGCGCGCGGCCGATTCGGTGGCGATGTCG
>JANOGU010000394.1:0-3389 GCA_031406135.1 Rhodobacterales bacterium | reverse complement strand
CTGCCACGGCGATCCTCGGCCAGCACCACCGCCCGTTCCTCGCAACTCAGATGCTTGCCACGACGCGCCATCCCGCCCCTCCTCCACATTTGAACCGACCCTGTTGCAGTTCAAACTTGAGAGCGAGGTTTGTTAGGGAATTGCGTGGGCGCGCGCTGGGGTAACGGCCGGGTCGTGGTGCCTCAGCGGACCACCCGGATCACGTCGCCCAGCGCCACCGCGCCGTCCTGTTCCACCGCGCAGAGGATGCCGCGCAGGCGCAGCTTTCTGTGGCCGGGCCGTGTGACCCAGGCCAATGCGTCGGCGCCGTAGCGCGTCTTCCACTTCACGCAGGCGTCGTTCCAGTGGGCGGATACGCGCAGGACCGCGCTGCCGGCCTGAAGCAGCGTTCCTTCGGGCAGAGCCTCTTCGGTGGTCAGGATGTCGGCGATGATCGGATCGCCGGGATGGACCGCCGGGTCGCCGTCGGTCCAGACCAGATCAAGCACACGCTTCGGCAGGATCGACACCTGGATGCCGGGGTCGGGGCTGCCGTCGGGCAGCTTCAGCCAGGCCGCGGTGAGCCAGCGTTCGCCGGGGATGCCGCCCGCGCGCGTCATGCTGATGCGGTCGGGGTAGGCGCGCTGGCCGTAGCCGGGCCGCAGGCAGAGCTGCGTCACCGGCCCTTGGCGTGGCGCGGCAAGGACATGCGGCAGCGCGGCCATCAGCGCGTCCATCGTCGGTGTCATCGGCGGGGTCTCCCTTGGCCGGGGCGGCGCAGGACGCTTTCAAGCCCGTTTCACAGCCTGCCGTAAAGGGGCAGGCCGCGATTTCGCATCAGAGCG
Source organism: Rhodobacterales bacterium (assembly GCA_031406135.1). Classification (GTDB taxonomy): domain Bacteria; phylum Pseudomonadota; class Alphaproteobacteria; order Rhodobacterales; family Rhodobacteraceae; genus JANOGU01. The sequence goes on along the minus strand of JANOGU010000394.1, from coordinate 2,565 downwards.
CGTCCACGAGCGCCAGCGTCGGCCAGCCGTCGGCCGGCAGCCCCAGCCGCGCCTGTTCCGCCTGCACCGCCGCCCGGGTGCCGGCGCCGAGGATGCCGTCAACGCGGCCCACGTCATGGCCCAGCGCCGCCAGCCGCTGCTGCAACCGCTTCATGCCCTCACGGTCGAGCCCGGGCTCGGGGTCGCCGGGGTCGAAGACCGGGGCGCCTTCCAGACGGGTGGCGAAATAGGCCGAGGTGGTGACGTAGACCAGGCTCTGGTTCCAGTCGAACAGGACCTTGAAGTTGGGGTAGGCGAGGAAGGCCGGCCCGTTTCGCCCCTGCGGCAGGAGGATAGAGCCGGGAAGGTCGGCGATCCCGCCCTGCCGCGTGCGGACGCCCATGCTGGCCCAGTCGCCACCGGGGAGTTCGGTGGCAAGTCCGGTCAGCGACCAGTCAAGACTGTCGGGCAGGATCACTTCCTGAAGCCAGGGCTCGCCCGCGCGCCAGCCGTGGCTGTGCAAAAGCGCGGCCCCGGACACCAGCGCGTCCTCGGGCGAGGTCTTGAGGCTGACCGTGCCGTCGCCGTCGCCGTCCCGCGCGAGGCGAAGGATGTCGGCCGGCAGCATCTGCACCATGCCGATCTCTCCGGCCCAGGCGCCGGTGGTGCCAAGCTCGAAACGGCCCTGCGCGAAGAGCTGGGCGGCGGCGATGATCTGCGGCTGGAACAGCTGTGGTCGCCGGCAGTCGTGGCCGAGGGTGACCAGCGCATTGCGGGTGTTGAAGTCGCCCTGCACGGCGCCGTAGTCGGTTTCGAAGGCCCAGAACGCCAGCAGGATGCCCTTCGGCACGCCATACTCGGTCTCGATCCGGGCGAAGGTGGCGGCGTGGCGGTCGGCCAGCGCGCGGCCCCTCTCCAGCCGGTCGCCGGAGATCAGCGCCCGGGCGAAGTCGGTGAAGGGCTTGCCGAAGACACCCTGCGCGCGGTCGGCCTTGAGCACCTTCGGATCGGGCCGGGCGCCGTCGAAGAAGGCGCCCGCCTGGTCCGCGGGGACGCCGGCGGCCACCGCCTCGGCGGTCATCGCGGCGATGAAGTCGCCGAAGTCGCCGCCGCAGGGGGCGGCCGTGGCGGGGGAGGCGAGGAGAAGCAGGGCAAGCCAGCGCATTCAGATCACTGCGAGGAGGAGGGTGAGGGCGAGAAGGGCGGCCCAGGTCCGCCAGAGGGCGGAGGTGGCGCGGTCGATGTCAGCGGCGCCGATGTCGCGGCGGCCTTCGGGCCAGACCCAGGGGAAGTCGCGCCGCTCACCATGGTAGCTGCGCGGGCCGCTGAGTGCGGTGTCAAGCACCACGGCCATCGCCGCCTCCGGCCAGCCGGCGTTGGGCGAGCGGTGCAGCGGCGCGTCGCGCAGGATCGGCGCGGCGTCGGTCCAGCCGTGCGAGAGCGCGATCAGCGCGGCGGTGACCCGGGCGGGGACCCAGTTCAGCACGTCGTCGAGGCGCGCGGCGGCCCAGCCGAATTCCTCGTGCCGGGGGGTGCGGTGGCCGATCATGCTGTCGGCGGTGTTGACCGCCTTGTAGAGCAGCATCCCCGGCAGGCCGAAGAGCAGGAAGAACAGCGCCGGGGCGATCACCCCGTCGCTGAGGTTCTCCGCCGCGCTTTCGATGGCGCCGCGGGCAACCTCGGCTTCGGTCATCGTCGCGGTGTCGCGGCCGACGATGCGGGCGACCATGGCGCGGCCGTCGCCAAGCCCGAGGCGCAGGGCGCGGGCGACATCGCGGACATGGTCGGCCAGCGCGCGTTGCGCGAGGAGCGCGGCGGCGGCGAGGACTTCGAGGAGGCCGAAATCGGGGATCGCGGCGATCAGCCAGCCGAGGGCGAGGGCCCCGGCGCAGAGGATGGCCGCGGCGGCCACGCCCTTCAGGCGGCGGGCGGGGCCCTGGTTCAGGGTGGCGTCGAGCCAGGCGACCGCCTTGCCGATCAGCACGGCAGGATGGGGGACGCGGTCCCACAGGAGCCTTGGCTCGCCCAGGGCGGCGTCGAGCAGCAGCGCGGGGATAAGCAGACAGGCGCTCACAGCGCGGCCTCCAGTCGCGGCCAGGCACCGGGCGCGGGCAGGCCGAGGCGCAGCCAGCGCGGGTTGTGGGGGAAGCTGCGGGTCCAGATCCGGGACCGCGCGAGGCGGGTTTGCCAGGCCGGGGCGTCGTCCACTTCGTAGAGGCGGAACAGGGTCGTGCCGCCGAGGAGCGTGGCGCCGCGGCCGGTCATCAGCGCGTCGAGACGGGCGGCGTCGGCGGTCAGGCGGGCGCGGGTGGCCTCGGCCCAGGGACGGTCGGCCAGCGCCGCGGCGCCGATGGCCAGCGCCGGGCCGGAGACCGGCCAGGGGCCGAGCAGGTCCGACAGGCGGCCGGTCAGGGCGGGGTCGCCGAGGGCGAAGCCGAGGCGCAGCCCGGCGAGGCCCCAGAACTTGCCCAGGCTCTTCAGGATCAGCGTGTTCGGGCGGGCGAGGAGGGCGGTCAGCGCGTCTTCCGGCGCGGCGTCGGCGAAGCTTTCGTCGAGGATCAGCAGGCCGCCGTGGGCGAGGCCGTC
>JANOGU010000392.1:0-8599 GCA_031406135.1 Rhodobacterales bacterium | reverse complement strand
TGCGCCCCGGCTGGCACCCCCGCCAGCAGCGCCTCGGGCGCGACCTCAAGGCCCAGCGCCTCGCCGGCGTAAAGCCGCAGGCGGTCGTCGATCAGGCCGGTGCGGGCCTCTTCCTGAATGTCGCCCTGGGAACGGAACAGGGCCAGCATCAGCATCCGCTGCTGCAACTCGTATTCAGTGATGGCGCGGCCGTTGACCACGATGCGGGGCGAAAAGAGGCCCTCCTGCGCCCCGGCTGGCACCCCCGCCAGCACGAGGAGAAGCGCGAGGAGGCAGGCGGACAATCGGGTCATCGGGCGGTCATCTCTTGCTGGGGGCAGGGCGGTGGCCTCAGCCTCGGCAGGCCCGAGCGGAGCCCGGGGATGCCGTTCCGCCGAAGCCCAGAAGCTGCACCGACAGCCCCACGTCCGTCGTCGGGCGAACACTAGTCGAGGACGTGAACCGACGCGAGAGGGAAAGATCGACCAGCATGCACTCGTTCTGCCAGGCGAGCTTGAGCCCGGCGCTGGCGGCGCGGTCGGCGGCGAAGTCGTAACGGGTGGAGAACTGGCCGGTCCAGTTGCGCCCGAGATCGAACCGTGCATCCACGAGGAGCTCCTCGATGTCGGCGTCGCGGGATTCGAGCGGATCGGCCTGCATCCAGACATAGCTGCCGGCCAAGCCGAAGCCGTCGCGCGACAGGTCGAGCCTGAGTTCACTCTTGGTCAGTGCGAAGCTGTCGTCGAAGACCAGCCGGTTGGTCACGCTGACGCCAGGGCTGGACCACTGGATCGCGGCGAGCCAGTCGGAGCGGCCTCCGGCCAGCCCCGAGGCCGCGCTGAACGGCTGGACGCTTTCGGCCCGGATGACGCGGCCAAAGGTCAGCCCCAGCCGGGTGCCCGACGGAGCATAATGGGTGAAGCTGATCCCGACATTGGCGCGCGCGCCGCGTTCGATCGCGTCGAGCCCAGGCAGGCGGGACAGCGAGAACAGGTTGCCCTCGTCGAATTCGGCGAGGACCGAATCCTCATTGGGCACCCCCTCGGTGCCGCCCGCCGGCGCCCAGATCAGCTGCACCACCGGCTCGATCACCTGACTGGCGCCGCCGGCCGTGCTGCGCGCAAAGGGCCAGCGCAGTTCGATCCCCGCTGCCCCGGTCAGCCGCGCCGTGGTGCCGGCAAAGGCCGCATCCTGGCGCAGGCTGTAGAGGTCGGCGCGCAGGTCGGCCAGCGCGGCGGCCTGGATGCCGGGGCCGAACAGGACGTCGCGCCGCCATTCGGCCCGCAGGCTGGCGCGGCTCAGGTCGCGGCCGTCGGCGATGCCGTCGCCGTTGAGGTCGAGCTCTTCGGACGAAGTCCGGCGGTGGCTGTGGGTGGCGAAAGTCAGTTGCGCAACGCCGCCGATCAGCGCCGGCTCGAACCGGCGCTGCCAGACCAGGTCGGCGGCCAGCGAGGGCAGGACGTCGTTGTCTTCGCCCTCGCGCAGCGACCGGATGTGCAGCAGGCTGCCCCTGATCCACTCGTCGCGGCGCACCCGGGTGACGTCGATCCGGCTGGTCAGCCGGTCACGCTCGCCGAGGCCGTAGTCGAGCAGGTAGCCGCGGTCGGACACCGTTTCGGCGCTGAAATCCAGCCGGAACCCGCGCGGCAGGGCGAAGCTGCCGGTGCCGAGCACGAAGCCCCGGGTTTCGCCCGGCAGGATGCGGTCGCGCGACAGGGCGCCGGTCAATTCCACGCTGCCGGTGGCAAAGGCCTGGCGGTAGCGCAGTTCCAGCGTCCGTCCACCTTTGGTGGAGATGTAGGGTGTCAGCGTCACGTCCCGGCTGTCGCCGATGGCGATGAAATAGGGGATGCGCAGCCCCGCGCCGAGTTCGGAAGAGGAGCGCAGTTCGGGGATCAGGAACCCCGTGGCGCGCTTGCGGGTCGGGTCCGGCATCCGCAGGCGCGGGATCCAGAACACCGGCACGCCGGCGATGCGCAGCTGCGCGTTGTCAAAGTAGAGCTGGCGTTCCAACTGGTCATGCACCACCCGCCGGGCGCGGATTTCCCACAAGGGCGTGGGGTTGCCGGCGCAGACTTTGCAGGACGAGGCCACCGTCCGGCCCAGCGCGGTGTAGCGCCCGCCGACGCACAGAATCTCCGAGGCGGCGAGTTGCAGCTGTTCCTGAAGCATCAGCCGGGCGGAGGTCAGAATGCCCTCGCTGAGGTCCGCCGACATCGCCGCCTGATCGGCCAGCAGGATCGTGCCGGCGCCATCGGTCAGCACGATGGGTCCCTCGATGGTCAGCCGGTTGGCGGCGGCATCGTAGACGATGCGGGAGGCGCGCAGCCGGCGACCCTTGTAGAAGACCTCGACCGCCCCGTCGGCGATCAGGAGGTTGTCGCCGGCGATCTCGACCCGGTCCGCGACCAGCGTGGCGCTGTCCTGTGCCGCCGCCGGCAGCGCGAGGACGAGGATCAGAACGAGGGCCAGAACGGCGCGCATCAGCCGTCCTCGACATGCAGCAGCAGGCCGAGCGACAGGAGCGCCGCGGCCACCGGCGGGCCCCAGGCGGCAAGCGCGGCCGGGATCTGGCCGTTGTCGCCCAGCACCTGCGCGAAGTTGCGCAGGAAGAAGATCGCGAAGCCGCCGAGGATCGCCAACAGCACCATCGTCCCGGTCCGCCCCGACCGGGCATGGCGCATGGTGAAGCCGGCCGCCACCAGCACCATTGCCGCCAGCAAGAGCGGCAGCGCCAGTTCCATCTGCAGCCAGACCCGGTGCGCGCGGGCCGAGAAGCCCGCCGCCTCGATCCGGGCGATGTAGTCCGGCAACTCCCAGATCGGGATTGCCGACGGGTTGCCGAAGCTGTCGCGGATGCGCGCGGCGGTCAGGTCCGAGGGCACCTCGGCCGTCGCCACGGCGCGCGCCGTGGCTTCCGGATTGGCCGCGGTCAGGTCCCAGATCTTGGCGCCGTCCAGCCGCCAGGCGCCGGGTTCCAGCCGCGCCTCGGCGGCCTCGATGCGGGTCAGCGGCCCACCATCCGGCCCATAGGTCAGGAAGGTCACGTCAAATAGCCGCGTGCCGTCGCCGTCGGCGCGGACGGCCTGGATCACCGTCTGACCGTCGGCGCTGCCCTGGCGAAGCCAGAGGCCGGAGGCGGAGATCGACAGCACGCTTTCCGCCCCCCGCGCCTGACGGGCGTGCAGCTCGTCGTAGCGCTTGCTCGCCGCCGCGACGAGCGGGTTCAGCACGCCCACGGCAAAGGCGCCGAGGACCAGCGCCGCCACCACCGGCGCCGCCAGGAACCGCAGTCCCGACCGCCCGGCGGCGCGCACCACGACAAGCTCGGACGACCGTGCCAGAGCCAGGAACATCGCCACCGCCGCGAGGATGAAGATCAGCGGCAGGATGCGGTACAGGCTTGACGGCACGTTCGCCGCAGCCAGTTCCAGCGCGCCGGCGAGCGACAGCCCCTGCGCGCCGAAGCGGCGCAGCTGTTCGACCATGTCGATCAGCAGCATCAGCCCCAGGAAGACCAGGAACACCGCGCCCACGGATTTCACGAAACGGCGGATGAAGTAGAGGTTCAGCGTCACGCCTGCGCCTCCCCCGACCGAACACGGCGCGGCCGTTGCCCGATCCAGAGCAGCGCTGCGGCTAGGCCGCAGCCGAGCGCAGGCGCGAGATAGGTCAGCGGCCAGATCGCAGGCGCGCGCAGGCTGGCGCCGATCGCGGCGTTGTTGATCATCTGCACAATGATCAAGAGCACGATGCCGATGCCGATCTGCCGCCAGAGCCCGAAGCGGCTGAACCCGCCCAGGAGCAGGGCGGCAAAACCGATGAGCGACGCGGCCAGCGCCAGGAACGGCTGCGCGATCCGGCTGTGCGCCTCGCTCAGGAACACCTGTTCGGTCGCGCCGGTGGCGGCCAGCAGGTTCGCGGGCGCCGCCATCAGGTTGCGCGTCGACAGTTCCTCGACCGTCAGCGCGCCGCGCGCCGTGGCGTCGAGCAGTCCGGACAGGTCATAGGTGAAATCGGCGAAATGCGTCACCGCCAGTCGCCCGTCGTCGCTGCGCAGTGTCTGGCTCATGCCCTCGAGCATGACGAGTTTCGGCCCGGTGTCGGTCCGCACGAGGAAGGCGCGCTTTGCGGTGTAGGTGGTGCGGCGGTCCGCCGCGCGGTCGTCGGACAGGAAGATGTCCAGCAACTCGCCGGTATCGGCGATCTCGCGGATGTAGAAGGTCAGCCCGTCGGACGGGTGCATGAACCGCCCGTCCTGCAGCAGCCGCGCGGTGACATTGGCTGAAACCTCCGCCTGCCGTTCGGCCAGCTGCGCCCGGCTCAGCGGCACGATCAGGTTGGTCAGGACCAGCATCAGCCCGGCCACGATCAGGCCGAAGGTCAGCACCGGCCGGGCGAGGCGGAAGCCGGAGAATCCGGTGGCCTGCATCACCGTCAGCTCGCCGTCCTGCGACAGCCGGTTGGCGACATAGACGGTAGCGGCGAAGGCCGAGACCGGCAGCACGATGCGCACCACGTTGGGGATCGTCAGCAGCGAGAATTCGAGGAAGACCAGCGCCGTTTGCCCGTCGCCGATCAGCCGGTCGAAAAGGCCGACGGCGCGGTTCACCCAATAGACGAGGACAAGGATCAGCGAGAAGAACCCGAAGACCCTGAGAAGATCGCCCAAGAGATAACGGTCGAACCGCGCCACGCTTCACTCCGGCCCCTGAAGCCCCTTGCCGCCATCGACCCTAGACCGATTCCCTGGGGCGGGAAATGGCTGCCACCGGCGCCGCGCCGCACTCCGCCGACGGCCCGATGCGCCCGGGTTTCCCCTGCCGCCCCGATGGTCTAGGGTCGCGCGCCGTTCCCGCGCCCTGAAAGGCCACGCCGCCATGACCGACGTCCTGCCGATCACGTTCCAGCCGACCGACCTGACCGACCTCGCCCGGCTCGCGGGCCGCCTCGCGCTGCCGGTCGCGGGCAAGGGCCGTCCGGGACCGGAGCGGCGGGCGCTCGACCGGGTGACCCGCGGCGCGGTGGAACGCGCGGTCGCCTCCGACGCCTGGGGCAAGCTGAAACCGGGCGAGGCGCTGGATATGGCCTTCCCGGCGGGGCTGGCGGCCGAGGCGCTGCAGCTCGTCAAGCTTGACGCCGATGCCGACCAGGCGACCGCGCGCAAGGCCGGCGCGGCCATTGGCAAGGCGGTGGGCAAGGCCGGGGTCACGGTGCTGGCGGGCGGGCTGAAGCGGGTGGCGGACCTGTCCTTCGGCCTCGCCCTGCGGGCCTACGACTTCAGCGCCCGCAAGTCGGCCGCCGCCGAGCCCAAGGGTCCGGTCGCCATCCGCTGCGCCCGGCCCGAGGCCGCGGCCAACGCCGCCGCGCCGCTGGCGGCGCTGGCCGAGGGCGTGTTCTTCACCCGCGACCTGGTCAACGAACCGGCCAACATCCTGACCACCACCGACTTCGCCGCCCGCCTGGCGGCGATGCGCGACCTGGGGCTGGAGGTGGACGTCCTCGACGAGGCGGAGCTTGAGCGCCTCGGGATGCGCACGCTGCTGGCCGTGGGGCAGGGGTCGGAGAGCCCGTCCAAGGTCGTGGTCATGCAGTGGAAGGGGGCCGAGGGCGCGCCCTTCGCGCTGATCGGCAAGGGCGTCGTGTTCGACACCGGCGGCATCTCGATCAAGCCCGCGGCGGGAATGGAGGAGATGACCATGGACATGGGCGGCGCCGGCACCGTCGCCGGCGTCATGCGCACGCTGGCGCTGCGCAAGGCGCGCGCCCATGTCGTCGGCCTCGTCGGTCTGGTGGAAAACATGCCCGACGGCCGCGCCCAGCGCCCCGGCGACGTGGTCACCTCGATGAAGGGCGACACAGTCGAGGTGATCAACACCGACGCCGAGGGCCGGCTCGTTCTGGCCGACGTGCTCTGGTACGCGCAGGACCGCTTCCAGCCCAGCGGCATGGTGGACCTCGCCACCCTGACCGGGGCGATCATCATCGCGCTGGGGCACGAGAACACGGGGGTCTTTTCCAATAACGACGATCTGGCGAACGCCTTCCTCAAGGCCGCGGCGGCGGAGGGCGAAGGCGCCTGGCGGATGCCGATGGGCGAGGCCTATGACGCCAAGCTGAAGAGCCGCATCGCCGACATGATGAACGTCGGCGGCCGCGACGGCGGCGCCATCACCGCCGCCCAGTTCCTGGCCCGGTTCGTGAAGCCCGAGGTGCCGTGGGTGCACCTCGACATCGCCGGCACCGCGCTGGTGAAGGCCGACACCACCCTGGCGCCCAAGGGGGCCACCGGCTGGGGCGTCATGGCGCTGAACCGGCTGATCGCCGATCGCTACGAGCGCTAAGGCATGACCTGGGCGCTGCCGCCACCGGCCGCGCTGCCCGTCCGCCTCGCGGGCAGGGCGACCGCGGGTGTCGGACAGCTCTGCCCGATCCCCTCTGCCACGGCGGAGGACAGGCGCTGTGGGTGCCCCTCGCGCCCCCCTCTCCGCCTTCGGAGAGGGGCCGGGGGAGAGGGGCTCCCGCCCGACCGACCCACCGCACCGCCGCATGCGCCGCCGCCGCCCCGCGCGCCCCCCTCTCCGCCTTCGGAGAGGGGCCGGGGGAGAGGGGCTCCGTCCCGCCCGACCCACCGCACCGCCGCATGCTCCGCCGCCGCCCCGCGCGCCCCCCTCTCCGCCTTCGGAGAGGGGCCGGGGGAGAGGGGCTCCCGCCCGCCCGGTCAGCCCCACCGCCGCAACCACCGCCGCCACCCCGCGCGCCCCCCTCTCCGCCTTCGGAGAGGGGCCGGGGGAGAGGTGCGGTGCGCGGGACGGTCCGGTGCAGGCGCCACCGGCGAAAGCCCTCCCCTCGCGCCCAGGGGATCGATGAGGCGCGCGTCCGGCTCCGGTCCGCGGCCCCCCCACCCTCTCCCGCCCCACGAAGGGGCGGGAAGCGCATCCCCTCGGCCGCCGCGCGCGCCCTGACCATGCCCCGCGCGCTGTTCTACCACCTCACCCGCAGCCCGCCGGAAAAGACCCTCGCCGACCTGATCGGCCGGGCGCTGGGGCAGGGCTGGCGGGTGATGCTGCGCGGGACCAATGCCGAGCGGCTCGCCTGGTTCGACCAGACCCTCTGGCTCGACCCCGAGGACGGCTTCCTGCCGCACGGGATGGAAGGCGGCGCGCAGGATGCGCGCCAGCCGGTGCTGATCGGCCAGGGTCCCATCGCCAACGCCGCGCAGGCGCTGATGCTGATCGGCGGGGCGGAAACGACGGTCGCGGAGGCCGCGGGTCTCGAGCGCGTCTGGGTCCTGTTCGACGGCGCCGACGAGGCCGCCGTGGACGCAGCGCGGGGGCTGTGGAAGCGGCTGACCGACGGCGGCATCCCGGCGCAGTACTGGTCCGAGAAGACCGGCAAATGGGCGATGGAGGCGGAGAAGGGCACGCCGTCCTGACCGGCCGCTCCTCAAGCCCTTGCGGGCTTTCGTCGCTGGCGGGGCGCAAGCGACGAAAGCCCGCAACGGCTTGAGGAGCGGCGGGAAACCTCCGCCGTCACGGCGTCAGCACCATCTCGTCGTCCGCGATGGCGATGCGGAAACGGCCGAGGTAGTCCATGCCGAGGAGCGAGATGTCCATCTCGCCGTCGGTGACGTAGGCGCGCAGGAAATCGTCGCGAAACTGTCCGAGCGCCACGTCCGCCAACGTGACCCGCGCGGTGCGCACGGAGCCGTTCGCCGTCATCGCTTCGCCCGTGTAGGCCATCGCCGCGGGCTTCAGCCCCAGCCGTTCGGCATCCGGCCGGCTCAGCACCACGTTCGTCGCCCCGGTATCGACGATAAATTCGACGTCCTGCCCGCCGACCGTCAGCGTCACGTAGTAATGCCCGTCCGCGTGCCGGGGCAGCACGACCGCGCCGCCCTCCGCCACCGCCTGCCGCGGCATCACGTCCCCGGCGATGTCCTGCCACAGCACGTATCCCGCCATGACGCCGAGGAAGATCATCCCCCAGGCCATGGCGGCGCGCAGCGCGACCCCCAGACGGCCGCGGTACTCGACGAAGACCCAACCCGCCACCGCCGCCAGCAGCAGCAGGAGATAGGACAGCCGGGCCCAGTCGAATTCGTCCATCACAGCCTCGTCTCACCACCGGAAGATGGGTCGCAATGGTCAGCCCACAAGCCCGGTCTGCTTCACCCCGTCGATCACGAACTGCACCGACAGCGCCGCCAGCAGCATGCCCAGAAGCCGGGTGATGACGATGGTGCCGGTCCGCCCCAGCATCCGCTCCAGCGGCGGCGAGGCGAGCAGGAAGGCCCAGGTCACCGCGATCATGCCCAGCATCAGCCCGAGCACGGCGAAGGTGCCGCTCCAGCCCGGACCGCTCTGCCCGACCAGCAGGATCACCGAGGCAATGGCGCCGGGGCCGGCGATCAGCGGCGTGGCCAGCGGGAAGACCGAGGGGTCGTGGTCTGGGTCGGACTTCTGGTCCTCGCGCCGCTTGGTGCGGCGCTCGAAGAGCATGTCCAATGCGGTGAGGAAGAGGAGGATGCCACCGGCGATGCGGAAGGCGGGCATCGTGATGCATATGAAGGTCAGGATCGTTTAGCCTGCCATCCCGAACAGCAAGAGCAGGGCCGTGG
>JANOGU010000383.1:0-3782 GCA_031406135.1 Rhodobacterales bacterium | reverse complement strand
CCACTCCATGATCAGTTCCGTCGGCTCAGGCCCTGATCTCGACGACGCAAGGGGGGTCAATTTTGGACGCCGAACCGGGGTCAGTTTTGCGCGCCGATTGACACCTGGCCGACCCGAAGAAAAAGTTCACCTACGAGGATTTCGTCAAGGCCGCGGTGGAGAGCTTCGTCAAGGGCGCGGGGATCAAGGTGCTGGGCCCGATCTGCGAGAAATACGGCAAGAACGTCGCCAAGAACTTCAACCCCGAGAACTTCTTCAAGGGCATGGGCAAGGACATCGACATCAACAAGGCCTGGGAAGAGGGGTTCAAGAAGACGCTCGACCAGCTTGGCCCCAAGATCGCCCAGGAGGTGATCGACGGCTGGAGCCCGAAGTCCGACGCGGCCAAGCTGGAAGACGAGATCCGCAAGAGCATCCTGGACAACAACGGGCTGAAGCGGGCGGCGCAGGATGCGGCGGCCAAGCAGAAGAAGGGCAAGAAGTAGGGCGCCTCAGCGCCGCATCACATGCGGGATGCGGGACCTTGTGTACTGCGTCCCGGGATGCGGCGGCGCGCCGTGGGTGCGGTCCCAGTAACCGCGCCCGCCGCGGGCACCAGCGGGCCGCCGCACGTGGCGCGGCGGCCCGTCGAGAGGTCAGATCACGGGCTGGGCAAGAAGCTGCCTGATCTCGTCGGCAAGCCCCGGCCCGCGCGCGAGGCCGTTGTTATCGGGCAGCCACGCGGCCCAGTCCTGCGCGATCTGCTTGACCCGGGGAGGCAGGCTGTTGAGGTCGGCATTGCCGAGCGCAGCCTTGAGCGCGTCGGACGAGTCGAACGCGTCGGGTACCCAGTCCCCGATCCCGCTTGGGCGGCCAACGTCGAACTCGTCGAGGTTGCCGCGGTATCCCGTGATCATCTGCGTCATCGCGCCGTGCCAGGGATAGCCTGCATGCGCGGGGACAAGTTGTTCCAGCTTCTGCAGGATCGCATCGATCTTGCTCCATGTGGAGTCCGCGCCTTTTACCGCATTGTCCATGCGCCCGTCGAATTCCTGCTTGCCGCGGTCACGGGTGCCAATGACGGTCGTCTTCCGCGAGTCGTCGAGGAACTTGAGGATGGCGTTCATGTGCGGCCGGACCTGATCGCTCACTGACCTGTCGGCCTTGTCGAGATCCTCCAGCAACTTGGCCTCGAGTTCGTCAACCTCCTTCACGAAGACCTTCTCGTCTGCGATCTGTTTTTCTAGGGCGGCCTTGGTGCGCCCCAGCAGGGTCATGGCGCCGACCTTCTTGCCCTCCTGCCAAGCCTTCATCGCGGCGACGTTCCGCGCGCGGTGCGTCGCGCCGGTGTCCGGGTGCCGGACCTGCACCAACAGCTTTTGGACCTCGTCCTTCAGCACGGGGTACTGCTCCTCCATCCGCTCGTCGATGTCCTCATCGTCCATATTCTCCGCGCCCGCGCGAGCGTTCTGGCTGAGCTGGAGCTCCTCGATCGTGCGGATCGCGCCCATGATCGGAAACTCGCGTGGGACGCTGCCGCCAAGACGCAGCAGTTCGTCCAGGCCGCCCTTGCGCTTCAGCGCGTCCCACTGGCGCATCAGCGTCACGCGTTTGCGCCAGAAAGTTTCCTCGGACTTGTCGTTCTTGAACGTCGGCGCGGTCCGGGAGTTCTTGAAGTCGTTGGGGAAATCCACCGCGGCGCGGGCTAGTTCCGCCTCGCCGCCAAGGATGTTGAACTCCTGCTTCAGCGCGTCTGCCTTGACGTCGGTGCCGGGGCCCGTCGTGATGTCGGCGTTAACGATGTTGTAGAGCTTGCTGTACTGCGCATCGAGCGGGACGCCGGCGATCTTTTCCGCCGCCTTCGGGTCCTTGGGAAGCGCCAGCTGCAACAGCCGGGCGATCTCCCTCTTCAGCTCCGGATTCTCGATCCGCGCACCGAGTACGCGCCCGACAAGCTTGGAATTCGTCCGCACCCAGTCTTCGAGTTCCGGCTTCGTCAGGTTCCAGGCCCAGCCAAGGCGCTGTAGCTCGGTCACGACGGCGTTGTCCGGTGTTTTGTCGCCGGTTTCGTTGAGGACGCCTCTGATCTCATCGGTCTGGGCCACAGCCTTGTCATACTGGGCCACTTCATCCTTCAGCGTCTTGATCAGGGCCGGGATATCGTTCGGCGCCACCTCGGCGATCCGCTTGGCGCCCATGCCGAGCATCTTGAACAGGTCGCCGACCGGCGTGTCGCCTGCGGCCGCCTTGAGGAAACTCACCCGCGCGGCCATCGCGTCGATCGCGTCGTCGGGCATCGTGCCGGCGGTTTCGGGGTGGCGGCGCGCCATGTCGTCACGCGACCGCTTCATCTCCTGCACCATTTGGACGGGATCGAGCCGCTGCAGCGCCTCCTGCGCCTCCGGCCCCAGAGGGTCGTGCGACTGCGGCAGGTCCTTGCTGGCCATCACGTTCATGCCGGGCATCATCGCCTGCGCGTTGGCCTGCAGCCGGCCGGGCGACAACAGCCCCGCGCCATGGTCGATCGGCACCATGATGCTCTGGCCGGTCTCCGGGTCCTTCTTGACGTGGACGTTCTTCGCGTGCCGGTCGAGGTTGGCGAAAATCATGTCGAAGGTGGCGACGTTGTCGTAGCTCTTCTTGTCGATCGTCTTGGCGAAATCGGGATCGGCAAGTTTCGCGCCGACCGGCCCGTCGGTCTCGGCAAGTTGCTGCATCGACCCGAGCATCGGGCCGCTGCCCTTCACCTCGGTGAGCTGCGAGCTGTCGATCGACGACAGCGTCGTCGGGCAAACCCCGACGTTAAAGCCCGCGCCCGCCATGAACTCGTCGAGCCGCTTGGCGAGAACCTCGCGCGGCGCGCCGGCGCCCGGCTCAAGGCCGGCCATGACCGAGCCTTCCGTCTCCGCGGGCTTGAAGATGTATTTCTTCTTCCCGGACATGCCGCCGGTGCCGGTCGCCTCCTGCCGCTCGATCCACCACGAGCCGCTGGCGCCCTGATCGCCCTCCAGATTGGGGGCCTGGTAGCTCGGCTTGCCCTGCGCGATCGAACCCTCGAGGAAGAACAGCTGCGCCTGGAGTTCGGAGGCGATGTCGGCCTTGCCCGGGTCCCACGGCGGGGCGCCGAGGCCCTCGTAGTCGGCGGCAAGCTGCATCATCTGGCCGCGCTTGAGAACATCGACGGAGAGTTGCTCGCTGGCCGAGAGCGGCGGCACCGGGGTGCTGTTATCGACGGCATCCTGATTGCGCTGCTCGATGAGCTTCACGATCTCGCGCGCCGCCGCTTCCATCTCCTTGCCTGCCTGCTTGCCTGGCGTCTTGACCGCGGCGCTCATCTTGTCGAGCAGCGTTCGCAGCGCCGGGTTCGTCGCCATCTCGCCCCGGATCGCCTCGGGGTCCTTGACCAGGCCCACGGGCAGCGCCGCCTTCTTCAGGAACGGCATCGACTTGGACAGCGAGGCGTGCATCTCCTGCTGGCCCTTCTGCTTGCCGCTCTCCTGCTGCAGCGCGAAGGCGCGCTTGGCCATCGTCTCCAGCGCCCGGTCGAACTTGATCAGCCGCTCGTCGCCGGTGTTCAGCTCGCCCTTGCGATACAGCTCGCGCAGGATGCCGAAGGCGCCAGTGACGGCATTCACCTGTTGCGGGTCCAGGCCCGGCGTCTTGATCATCTGGTCGTAGCGCCGCTCCATGGCCAGGAAGCGCTTCTTGAAATCCTGGTCCTCGGTGGTCTTGCCGGTGTCGCGCAACTCGCGCGTCTCGGCGGCGGCCTGCAACACCAACTCCGCAGCCCGTTGTAGCGTGGC
>JANOGU010000290.1:0-1907 GCA_031406135.1 Rhodobacterales bacterium | reverse complement strand
CGAGCAGCGACACGATGCCGCGCTTCTTGTACGCCTTGGCCAGCGCGTCGGAGCACTCGGCGTCCTCGACGGGCAGCAGCCGCGGCAGCGCCTCGACGATGGTGACCTTGGTGCCGAAGGCGGTGAAGACGTCGGCGAACTCGCAGCCGACGGCCCCCGCGCCGACGATGGCCATCGTGGCCGGAGCCTTCTCCAGGAACAGCGCTTCGGTGCTCGAGAAGATGGTGGTGCCGTTGAACGTCAGGCCGATGGCCGGGATGTCCTTGGGGCGCGATCCGGTCGCGATGACGACGGCTTTGCTCGCGGTCAGCTCGGTGAGCCCGGCCTCGGTTTTCACCGACACCTTCTTGCCGGGCTTCACCGTGGCGACACCCTTCACAACCTCGATCCTGTTCTTCTTCATCAGGAAGTCGGCGCCCTTGGAGTTGGCCTCCGCCACGCGGCGCGAGCGCTTCATGGCCACGCCGTAGTCGGTCTTGAATTCGCCCATGGTGATGCCGAGGTCGGCCGCGTTCTTGAGGCCGGATATGGTGGCCGCCGAATGGAGCAGGGCCTTGGTCGGGATGCAGCCGATGTTCACGCACACGCCGCCCATCCTGTCCTTCTCGACGACGGCGGCGCTGAGGCCGAGCTGGGCGCAGCGGATGGCGCAGACATAGCCGCCGGGACCGCCGCCGATGATGATGACGTCGAACTGGGTAGCCACGTGCTGCCTCCGGTAGAAAAACGGGAATGGGCAATGGGGAATGGGGAATGGGGCCCTGTTCCCCATTCCCTATTCCCCATTCCCCGTCTCACAGCAGCATCGCCAGCGGGTTCTCGAGATTCAGTTTCACCGTCCCCAGAAACTGCGCGCCCGTGGCGCCGTCGATCACCCGGTGGTCGCACGACATGGTGACGCGCATCAGGCGCCGCGGCACGAGCTGCCCGTCCACCACCGCCGGCTTCTGGGCGATGCGCCCGACCGCCAGAATGCCGGCTTCGGGCGGGTTGATCACGGCGGTGAATTCGTCGATGTCGAACATGCCGAGGTTCGAGATGCTGAACGTCGCGCCGGTGTACTCCTCCGGCGTGAGCCGCCGGGCCCGGGCCTTTTCGGCCATCGCCTTCGCCTCGGCGCTGATCGCCTGGAGACCCTTCTGGTCGGCGAAGCGGATCACCGGCGTGATCAGTCCGTCCTCGACGGCGACCGCCATGCCGACGTGCACGTCGCCGTGATAGCGGATGCGATCCTCCATCCACCAGGCGTTGACGGCCGGATGCCGGCGAAGCGCCACGGCCACCGCCTTGATGACGATGTCATTGAAGGACACCGTGTACGGGTCGCCTTTGGCCTTGAGCGCGGCGCGCAGATCCCACGAGCGCTCCATGTCGATATCGGTCGTCAGGAAGAAGTGCGGCACCGGGCCGATGGACTGGACGAGGCGCTTGGCGATGGTCTTGCGGATCTGGGTCAGCGGGACGTCCTGGAATCCGGTGGCGACGGATACCGGAGACCGGGTCACCGGGGCACCGGCGGATGCCGCCGCTGGCTCCGCGGTGCCGATGTCCTTCGCAATAACTCTACCGTTCGGCCCTGAGCCCTGAACGCGACTGATATCGACGCCTTTCTCAGCGGCGACGCGGCGCGCCAGCGGCGAACTCAACACCCTGCCCTCGGGGGCTGCGGGCGCAGCGGGTGCCGGTGCGGGCGCGGTGGCAACCGGCGGCGCGGATTGTTCGGCGCCCCGGTCCCCCGGTGCCCCGGTCTCCGACTTTTCCGTGCCCCGGTCCCCCGGTGCCCCGGTATCCGACCCCCCCGCCAGCGCCGAAATATCTTCGTCCGCCGAACCAATGATCGCCACCAGCGCACTCACCGCGACGGTCGACCCCTCCGGCAGGAGGATCTTGCGCAGCAGGCCGTCACT
>JANOGU010000225.1:0-8234 GCA_031406135.1 Rhodobacterales bacterium | reverse complement strand
CGGTCCAGAACGCGCCCATGAAGGTCAGGAACGCGCCCAGCACGATCATCAGCGTGGCGAAGCTGCCGACCGAATCGCCCGCCTGCAGCGCCCAGGCGATCAGGATGCCGAGGTAGATCACCCCGGCCGACAGGAAACTGCGCCGGTCGATCACCAGCGCCAGCATGGCGAAGAGCGCGAGGCACAGCGCCAGCAATGCCATCGTCACCGCACCCTCGCCGGTGTTGTAGGCGGTCAGCGCCAGCGTGTTCACCAGCGCCGGGGCGGCGAGGATGTGGAACCAGAACCCGGTGGCCGACCAGCGGCCCAGCCGGTGCGGGTCCTTCATGTCGCACCACAGCCCCGCGGCCAGCGCCAGAAAGCCGAAGATCAGCGTTGCGACTGGCAAGCCGTCGCCCTTGGTCAGATCGAAGGCTTCGGTCAGCGAGGCCGGCGCCGCGCCGAAGGGCAGGACCATGTCCACCAGCAGGAACACCACCCCTGCCGCCGCAAGCCCGATCAGAAAAGCCACGAAAGGCACCTTGAAGGCGCGGAAATAGGCGGCTAGCGCCGCGAGGATCAGGCCGAGGAAGACCAGCCCCGCCTGGCGCATGCCGGCGTTGGTGCTGGCGTCGAGCCAGTCGCCCATCAGGATGCCGATGGCCCCGGTCATGCCCAGGGCGAAGACAATGGCAAGCACGATCGAGGGCAGAGCCATCCGCCGCCTGCGGGTGAAGTAGAGCGCGAAGACCCAGGCCAGGCCCGCGGCAATGGCCGGGGTCAGCATCCCCTGCGAGATCGCGGCAAAGGTCAGGATGCCGGAAAACAGCAGGATGATGCCCAGCGAGACGAAAATCTCGGCAAAGCCGCGGAACAGCTCGAACGGCTCGTCGTCCGGCGCCAGCGCCGCGCGCTGCCCCAGCCGCGCCTCGCCCAGCGCGAGCAGGCGTGTGGCCTGAATTTCGTCGAGGATGCCTGCGCCCACGGCGGCGCGGATGTCGTCGCGGCTGACGCTGTCCATGTCGTCTCCTTCGCAGTCTGCCCGACGATAGACAACCGACGCTCACGGGCAATGCCCGAATGCGGCAGGCCAGCCGCGTCCGGGTCGCGTGAATCTTGCGTCAATTCGACGAGGCACAACCCTGGCGCGATTGACCCGACTCTCTGGCGGGCGCAGCCTCGGAGTACCGGACATTTTTCCACGAAAATTGACAGGAGATTGAAATGGCGAAGAAAACCCAGCGATCCCCGGGCGATGGCGACGCCCCGTCCCTGGCCGCTTCGAACGAGCGGCTGATCGAGGCCGCGCTTGCCGATCCCGACGGCCATACCGGACGCTTCATTGCGGTCTTCCGCGACGGTGCGGAGGCGGCGTCGCAGCAGGCGATCCAGGACAGCTTTTCCGGCACCATGGCCCGCAGCCAGGATTTTGAGGAGGCGGCGGTTGACCTCTCCGCGCTGGAGACCGCCGATGTCCTGGTCTTCGACAATCTTGGCATCGCCGTCTTTGGCAGCGCCGCGGCCAATTCGGCCCGGGCCTCCCTCGCCGATGCCGAGAACGCCGAAGCCATGGCCGAGGATCGGCCCTACATCCTGGTTCCGGAGACCATCGAATGGGCGCAGACCGATGCGGCCAGCTACCTGCGCGGCTTTCGCGCGGCGGCCGACCGCATCGCCGCGGACCTCGCTGGACTGGACGAGGGCGCGCTGCCGGACACCGACCCCGAGCTCGATGAGATGCGGGCTGCGGCCCTTGCGGCCACCTGGGGGCTGCGCGCGACACGGGTGCCGGGCAGCGCCTTCACCGGCCGCGGCATCCGGGTGGCGATCCTCGACACCGGGCTTGATCTCGGTCACCCCGATTTCGCCGGACGGCGGATTCTGGCGCAGTCCTTCATTCCCGGCGAAACGCCGCAGGACGGCAACGGGCATGGCACGCATGTGGCGGGCACGTCGGTGGGCCCGCGCGTGCCCCGCACTGCTGGCGGACGCTACGGGATCGCGCACGAGGCCGACATCCTGGTGGGCAAGGTGCTGAGCAATGCCGGCTCCGGCCCCACCTCCGGCATCCTCGCCGGGATCAACTGGGCGCTGCAGAACGGTGCGCGGGTGATCAACATGTCGCTCGGCAACCGCGTGCAGACCCCCGGGCCGCACTACACTCAGGCCGGGCAGAGGGCGCTGAGCCGCGGTGCGCTGATTGTGGCTGCGGCGGGGAATTTCAACGAGCCGACGGGCCAGCCGGCGAATTCGCCCAGCATCCTGTCGGTATCCTCGGTCAACTCGCGGCTGCAGAAATCCAACTTCTCGAACTTCGGCAAGGTGCAGCTTGCCGCGCCCGGATCGTCGATCGACTCGGCGCTGCCACGGCCGCGTCTGCGCGGCTTCCTCAGTGGCACCAGCATGGCCGCCCCGCATGTCACCGGCATCGCGGCGCTCGCCGCCCAGGGCCGCGGGCTTTCGGGGCGCGCGCTGTGGCGCCATCTGGAAGCGACGGCGCGCAACCTGCCCTTGCCGGCCACGCAGGACGGGGCGGGTCTGGTTCAGGCCTGACGGCTTGATCCGGGCCGGCGCGCGCCCCATCTTTGGACTGGCCCGGACCCACCGGGCCAGCCCCGCGCCAGGAGCATCCCGATGCCGGTGATTCTGACCCTCGATCCTGCCTGCAACCTCGTGGACGTCCTGCCCAAGCTGAAGGCGGCCGGCTTCAAGGTCGGCGGCGTCATGGAAGAACTGCATGTCGTGTCCGGCGAAGGCGACGCCGGGACGATGAAAAAGGTGCTCAAGCTGGCCGACGTCGTCGCGGCCGAGGACGACCGCACGATCAGCCTCGACCCGCGCGAAGTGCCGGACCTCGGGCCGTCGCGGCCGGGATCCAGCGCGCGCGCCGCCGCGCCGCCGGTGAGCGGTGCCTCGTGGCGCAGCGCGGCCTGGGACGACGACCCGGCCTGAGGCTCAGCCCGCGATGGTTTCCACGGTCAGGTTGCCGTTGGTGTAGACGCAGATGTCGGCCGCGATCGCCATCGCCTTGCGGGCGATGGCCTCGGCGGGCAGGTCGCTGTCCATCAGCGCCCGCGCCGCCGCCAGCGCATAGTTGCCGCCCGAGCCGATGGCGGCCACGTCATGCTCCGGCTCGAGCACGTCGCCGGCGCCGGTGATGACGTAGAGGCCGCGACCGTCGGTGACGATCAGCATCGCCTCGAGGTTGCGCAGGTATTTGTCCATGCGCCAGTCCTTGGCCAGCTCCACCGCCGCCCGCTGCAGCTGGCCGGGCGCGGCCTCCAGCTTCTTTTCCAGCCGCTCCAGCAGGGTGAAGGCATCAGCGGTGGACCCGGCGAAGCCCGCCACCACCGCTTGGCCGCCGGGGGCGAGACGGCGGACCTTGCGCGCGGTGCCCTTGAGCACGGTCTGGCCCAGGCTCACCTGCCCGTCGCCCGCCACCACCACCTGCCCGCCCTTGCGCACGGCGAGGATCGTGGTGCCGTGCCAGCCGGGAAACCGGTCCTCTGCCATGCGGGGCCCTCCGTTTCGCCCCTTATCGCCGGGGCGGGGCGCAAACGAAAGGGGCGGCCCGAACCGGGCCGCCCCTCGTGACGAATGCCAAGGATCACACGCTGGCGTTGATCCAGTTGGCCAGCGCGGCCTTCGGTGCGGCGCCGATCTTGTTCGACACGACCTGCCCGTTCTTGAACAGGAACAGCGCCGGGATGCCGCGCACGCCCAGCATGGCGGGGCTGTCGGGGTTTTCATCCACGTTGACCTTCACCACCTTCACCCGGCCCTTCATCTCGGCGGCAATCTCCTCCAGTGCCGGGCCGATCTGGCGGCAGGGACCGCACCATTCGGCCCAGAAGTCCACCACGACCGGCACGTCCGACTGGCGGACTTCCTTGTCAAAGGTGGCATCGGTGACGGCGATGGTGGCAGCGCCCATGGCGGCTCTCCTCGGGGGGATTCGACAGACGCCTAGAGGTAGGTAGCCGGGGCGCGGGGGTCAAGGGATCGTGGCGCGGGCAATGGCATCCCGCACGATGTCGTGGGGCAGGGGCATCAGCCGGGGGCCATGTGTCCAGAGGATCGCGGTTTCGACCTGCCGGTCCGGGTAGATCTGCGCCAGCATCTGGGCATAGGCGCCCATCTGGCGCAGCAGGCCTTCGGGCACGTCTTCCGCCCGGCCGGGGACCACTCGGTTCGACTTGAAGTCCACCGCCAGCACCCGGTCAGGGCGCAGTACCAGCCGGTCGATGGCGCCATAGAGCAGGCGCCCGGCCCAGGGCGCGGTGACCGGCACTTCGGCCAGAGTGTCCGGCCCGAAGAGGTCGCCAAGCATTGGGTCGGTCAGCACCGCGGCGGCTTCCGACAGTGTCGCCGCGTCTGCCCCTACCGCCGCGGCCCAGGCCGGCCAGTCGGCCCTCGGCAGGCCTGGAAGGATTTCCAGCAGGCGATGCAGCAGCGAGCCGCGCATCTTCGCCGCCTCGGTCTCCTCGCCCTCACCGGGCAGCGCCTTGGCGCCGCCGAGGTCGGAGGGGCTGAGCGGCTGCGGCGGGCGGGGCGGGGCCGTCGCGGGCATGGCGGCCGAGGGGGGCAAAGCTTCTGCCCCGGAGTCAGGTGCAAATGGCCGGCCGGCCGGTGCCGGCCAGGTGCCGGCGGCATGGACCAGCGTGCCGTCCGGTTCGCTGACGGCCCCGGCCTCCGCCATCCCCTTGGCGATGCGCGCGTACCATGGCTCCACGGCGTCCGGGTCGTCGGATTTCCGGTCCACCGGCGCGATGCCGGTGGCGATCAGCCAGCTTTCCGCCCGGGTCATGGCCACATAGAGCAGCCGGTCCTGCTCTTCCCGGGCGGCGGCGCGGCGGGACTTGCGCGCCTCGGCCAGCGCCGCGGGCATTTCGACCGCGGGCGGGCGCCAGAGGATGGTACCGTCGTCCAGCGCCAGAGTGGCGGTCCTTTCGTTGTCGCGCGAAGCCCCGCAATCCGGCAGGATCACCACCGGCGCCTCCAGCCCCTTGGCGCCATGCACCGTCATCACCCGGATCAGGCCGCCGGCGGCGTCCATCTGCCGCTTCACCTCGACGCCCTCGACCTCCATCCAGGCGAGGAACCCGGTCAGGCTCGGCACCCGCCCCTGCTCGTAGGTCAGCGCCTCGGCCAGAACCGCATCGATGGCGTCCTCGGCCTCCGCGCCGAGGCGGGCCAGCAGGCGACGGCGGCCGTCGTGCCGGATCAGGAGCCGCGCGACCAGGTCGTGCGGCCGCAGGAAATCCGCCCGGTCGCGCAGGTCGGTCAGGATCGCAGCCGCCTCGCCCCCCGCCGCGCGCAGCCGGTCCCACAGCGGGCCGGAGCGGCCCTGCGCCAGACGGTAAAGCTCCGCCTCGGTCCAGCCGAACAGTGGCGAGCGCAGCGCGGCGGCGAGCGACAGGTCATCTTCGGGCAGCGCCAGCACGCTGAGCGTGGCCAGGATGTCCTTCACCGCCAGCTCGTCGCGCAACGTCAGCCGGTCGGCGCCGGCGACCGGCAGGCCTGCCGACTTGAGCGCGCGGATCACCGCGCCGAACACCGGCGACCGCTTGCGCAGCAGGATCAGGATGTCGCCGGGCATGAGCGGCCGTGCGCCGCCTTCGGCCTTGCGCAGTGGCACCTGCGTGCCGGCCCGCAGCATCTGGCCCACCCGCAGCGCGACCTGCGCCGCGACCGTCTCGGCCGGGTCGTCGGCGGTCACGGCGTCTTCAAGGTCGAGCCCCTCGTCGCGCGCCACCCGTTCGCGCGGCGGCACCGGCGGCCAGAGCTCCACCCGTCCCGGCATCGCGTCGAAAAACGCCAGATGCCCGGGATCGCCGATCCCCGGACCCCCGGGTGGCGAGAACGTGCCGTCCACCACGCGCAGCAGCGCCGGGGCGGAGCGGAAGGAATGCAGCAGCGGAACCTCCGTCATCGGCTGACCGGCCCCGGCCATCCGGTCCGACAGCCGCTGGCGCGTGGCGTCGTAGACCGAGAGGTCGGCGCCCTGGAACGAGTAGATCGACTGCTTGCGGTCGCCGACCACGAACAGCGTCCGCCCCGCACCCGCCCCGGCGGTGAACTCCTCGGTCAAGGCCTCGATCACCGCCCATTGCACCGGGCTGGTGTCCTGCGCCTCGTCCACCAGCAAATGCGCGATGCCGCCGTCCAGCCGCCACAGCACCCAGGGCGCCACGCCGGGCGCGGTCAGAAGCTTACGCGCGGTCAGGATCAGGTCGTCGAAGTCCAGCAGCCCGCGCTCCGCCTTGTGCCGGGCATAGGCGGCGAGGAAGGCGTCGGCGAAGTCGTGCAAGGTGGCGCTGTTGTCCGCCACTGCCAGCAGCACCCGCCGCCGCCGCGCCGCCTCCACCCGGCCCATCAGCGCCTGGAACGGCCGAAGCAGCGCACCCAGGGCGCCTTGCGTCGCTTTCGTGGGGGTCCTGTCCGTGCGGGCGGCAAACGGTGCCTTGGCGGTCGGTCCGTACAGGAACGCATCTTCGCAGCCCCGCAGGAGCGCCTCACCGGCCTTGGTAAAGTCCAGTGCGTCCAGCGCGTCGGCGAGTTTCAGGTCCATGGTGGACCCTTGCGCGCAATGCGCCATGACCCCGGCGACGAGGTCCGCCTCGCCGGTGGTGAAAGTGTCGGCGAGGATGCCCGCCAGGCTTTCGCCCGGCGGGACGCCCAGCCGCTGGCGCAGACCGGCCGGGGAACCGGGAAGCGCAAAAGCCACGCGGTCGTCTGCGATCTCGTCGAGCAGCTTGTCGATGTTGCCGCCGGTCCAGATCGCGGCCAGCCGCTCCACCGCCCCGCGCCCGCCACCCTCGGCAACCTCGTCCAGCGCCGCCGCGCGGGCCAGCCGCGCGCTGGTGTCGTCAAGCTCGCTGAACTGCGGCGAGACCCCGGCCTCCAGCGGAAACCGGCGCAGCAGGCCGGCGCAGAAGGAGTGGATCGTCTGGATCCGCAAACCTCCCGGCACCTCCAGCGCCTGCGCGAACAGCCGCCGCGCCGCGGCCAGCCGCTTGGGATCGCGCGGCCGTGGCGTGTCGAGCCCGGCGAGCGCCTGTGCCAGCCCGTCGTCCGGCAGCATTGCCCAGCCGCCGAGCTGGCGGAACAGGCGGTTCTGCATCTCCGCCGCGGCCGCCTTGGTATAGGTCAGGCACAGGATCGACGCCGGGTTCACGCCGCCGATGAGGAGCCGCGTCACCCGGTCGGTCAGCACCTTGGTCTTGCCCGATCCGGCGTTGGCCGAGACCCAGGCCGATCCGGCGGGATCGGAGGCGCGGGCCTGCGCGATGCCGGGGTCTTCGCCGGTCATTCCACATCCTCCGGCCGGGCCGGTTGCGCCGTGCGCCATTCGCCGAAGCGTGACAGATGCGCGAAGTCGCGGTTCTGGGTGCCGGAGGCGCCACTGCGCCAGGCGGTATAGCCCGCAGCGGGATCGGCCATCCGGACGACCAGCACCTCGAGGTCGGACCAGACCTGCGCCAGCGCCGCCGGCGCGGTGGGGGGTCGCTTGTCGCCGGCCGACAGCCCGACATAGGCGGCCCCCGCCACCGGCTCCGGCCCGAAATCGCCGAACGCGCCGAGGTCGGCCATCGCCGCGAGCAGCAGAAGCTGGTTGTCCACCTCCACCCGCTCGCCCCGCTCCGGGGCGCGGCCGGACTTGTAGTCGAACAGCCAGAGCCGCCCGTCGGGGCGCAGGTCGATCCGGTCGGGCCGGCCGCGCAGCGTGACGCCGGTGTCGCCGATCGGCTGCTGCCCGCCGGCCTCGACCAGCACCGGCACCCCGCCGTGCCGCGCGGCCAGGTCAAACAGCAGGTCCGCCGCGCGCAGCAGTTGCGCCCGCCAGAACAGCCGCGCGGCGGGCCAGGGGGCCGCCTCGGCCAGCACGCGGTCGGTGGCGGCGGCCAGCCGGGCCAGCGCCGCGGCACGATCCTCGCCGGGGACGTGCCCGCGGGCAAAGGCTTCCAGGATGCGGTGGATCAGGATGCCGCGGTCGCGCCCGTCCGGTTCGCCGCGGAACGGGCGAACCGGTCGCAGCGCCAGCACGCGCCGGGCATAGACGGCATAGGGATCGTTCAGGAGCGTGCCGACCTCGGTGACCGCCAGCGTGACCGGCCTTGCCGCGGCGGGGGGCCGCGGCGCGGGGCGCGGGGGCCGGGGCGCCCCCGCCCCCCGGAGCGCAAGCCTTGGGGGCCCCGGGAGGCCCTACAGGCCCCCCGGGCGCCACGCCCCCCCCCCCCCCCCCCCCCCCGGGG
>JANOGU010000144.1:0-5776 GCA_031406135.1 Rhodobacterales bacterium | reverse complement strand
GGCAGGTGGCCGAACTACAGATAAGGGCGGCAATCCTAAACCGCTTCACAGCCCTCGGAACGCCGCAAACTCAGCGCGCGGGATGAGTCTGTTCACGGGAAGGGGAAACTCGGCCCACGGCTGATTTATGCAACAGAGCCCCCATGAGACCCACCTGCACCGCCACCACGCTGGCCGAAGACGCCCGCGCCCGCGTCACCCGGTTCGACTTCGCCCCGGGGGCCGAGACCGGCTGGCACCGGCACGGACATGACTACGTCATCGTCGCGCTCACCGACTGTTCGATGCGGCTGGAGGAGCCGGGGGGCGGGGTGCGCGAGGTGCTGGTGCCGGCGGGCAGCGCCTACCGGCGCGATGCGGGTGTCGAGCACAACGTGATCAACGCGGGCGCTGTGCCGATGGCCTTTGTCGAGGTCGAGTTGCTGGAGCCCGCAGGCCGGGCCGAGACACCCGGCTCAGCCTGACATCCGCCCGACCAGCAACTTCAGCGCCTCCACCACCAGCGCGTGGTCCTCGACCTGCGGCAGGCCGGAGACGGTCGCGGCCGCGACGACGCCGGCGCCGTCCACCCGGACCGGAACCGACCCGCCATGCACGGCGTGGGTCTCGGGTGAAAGGCCGTGATCGGCCACGGTCTGGCCCGCCTTGGCCAGCCTGCGGCTGACGAGCAGCGAGGCCTCGTGGAAGGCCAGCGCCGTGGCCGACTTGCGCCGCGCCCAGAGGTCGTTCTGCGGCGTGGCGCCGGGCAGTGCGGCATGGAAGTAGGTGCGCGCCGCGTCGCGGATGTCGATCACCACCGACAGACCGCGCTCGCGCGCCGCCGCCAGCAGCAAAAGTCCGAGGTCCAGCGCCACAGTCTCGTCCCAGCGGGGCAGGGCAAGGCCGCGGGCCTCGTCGATCAGGGTCTCGATCTCCATGCGCGTCCTCCTGCGTCCGGGCGCCAGTTGGCGGCGCTGACAGGGGCCGCTGTCAAGCGCGGGATCACCGGGAAAGCGGTCCTTGCAAGGTAAAAAATTGGGCGTATGGTGCGGCAAAGGGGAAATGCCGCAGTGCAGAAACACGACCCCATGCCGGAGTTCGAGGCGGTCACGCCCGGGGCGCGGATCGCCACCACGACGCATGGCTGGCGCGCGAAATGCCTGCAGCGGCTGGTCCGGCTGGAGCTGCCGGTGCCGCGCACGGTGGCGATCCCGGCGCAGACGATGCGCGCGATCGCCGCCGGCCAGCGCGCCGACATCGCAGCGATCCTGGCGCAGTTCGGCGACGGGCCGCTGATCTCGGTCCGTCCCTCGCCCGAGAACCCCGACTGGGGCGGGCCGGCGACGATGCTGAACATCGGACTGAACCCGGACCGCACCGCCCGGCTGGCCGCGACGCATGGCGCCGCGGCGGCGGATGCGCTGTGGCTGCGGTTCCTCAAGGTCTATGCGGTGCATGTCGCCCGCCTCGACCCCGACGCCTTCGACGGCCTGACCACGCCGGCCGAGGCGCTGGCCGCCTGGCGGCAGGAGATGGACGAGCCTTTCCCCGAAGACCCCGCCGTCCAGCTCGCCGAGGTGCTGCGCTCGATGGTCCGGGCTTGGGAAGGCACCTCCGCGCGCCTGCTGCGCCAGGCCAAGGGCGCGCCGGACACGGCGGGCCTGGGGCTGGTGGTGCAGGAAATGGCGCAGGGGCTGGGGCAGGGCATCTCGGGCGCCGGCGTGATCCAGCTGATCGACCCGGTCACCGGCCTGGCCCGCGTCACCGGCCGCTACCGCGCCCAGGCGCAGGACCGCGCCAGCCTCGCCGGGCCGGAGGCGATCTATCTCGCCCGCGACCCGCGCGGCCCCTCGCTGGAGGAGGCCGCGCCGCAGCTGCTGAACGACCTTGTCGGTTATGCCGCGACCTGCCGGGCGAGGCTGCGCGAGGAGATGCAGATCGAGTTCACGGTCGAGGATGGGCGGATTGCCATCATTGACGCGGTCAAGGTGCCGCGCTCGTCCCGGGCGGCGCTGCGCGCGGCCGTGGCGCTGGCCGACGAGGGGATCATCACCCGGGACGAGGCGCTGTTGCGGGTGGAGCCGCGCGCGTTGAGCGAGCTTCTGCACAACCAGGTCGATCCGCGCGCGCCGCGCGACGTTCTGGCCAAAGGCATCGCCGCCAGCCCGGGTGCTGCCACCGGCAAGATCGTGTTCTCCTCCGCCGCCGCCCAGGCCAGCCAGTCGCGCGGCGAGCCCTGCATCCTGGTGCGCCGCGAAACCGCGCCGGAAGACATCCGCGGCATGCACTCCGCCGTTGGCGTGCTGACCGAAAGGGGTGGCATGACCAGCCACGCGGCGGTGATCGGGCGCGGCCTCGGGCTGCCCTGCATCGTCGGCGCCTCGTCGATCCGCTTCGACCTCAAGGACCGCCGCCTGACCGCCCCGGACGGGCGCACCCTGACCGAGGGCGACACGATCACCGTGGACGGCACCACCGGCGAGGTGCTGATGGGCGCGGCGGCGATGCTGCCGCCGGCGCAGGACGACACATTCCGTACCTTCCTGGCCTGGGCCGACGCAGTGCGCGACATCGGCGTGCGCGCCAATGCCGACACGCCCGCCGACGCCGCCACCGCCCGCGCCTTCGAGGCCCAGGGCATCGGGCTCTGCCGCACCGAGCACATGTTCTTTGACGAGGACCGCCTCGTCGCCATGCGCGAGATGATCTTCGCCGACACGCCGCAGGACCGCGCCGCCTCGCTGGCGAGGATTCTGCCGATGCAGCGCGACGACTTCGTGCAGCTCTTCGAGATCATGGCCGGCCTGCCGGTCTGCATCCGCCTGTTCGACCCGCCGCTGCACGAGTTCCTGCCGCAGGACCGCGAGGGCCTGCGCGACCTGGCCGAGGCGCTGGACCGGCCGCTCAGCGAGGTAACCCGCCGCGCCGAGGCGCTGGCCGAGTTCAACCCGATGCTGGGCATGCGCGGGGTACGGCTGGGCGTGGTGCTGCCGGAAATCTACGAGATGCAGGCGCAGGCGATTTTCGAGGCCACGGTGGAGGTTGCCCGCCGCGGCGCCGCGGTGGTGCCGGAGGTGATGATCCCGCTGGTCTCGGCCCGGCGCGAGGTCGAACTGGTCAAGACCCGCATCGACGCGGTGGCGGCCGCGGTGCGGGTCAAGCTGGGGGTCGATTTCGCCTACAAGCTGGGGGTGATGGTGGAAACTCCGCGCGCCGCGCTGCGCGCCGGCGAGATCGCCCAGCACGCGACCTTCCTGTCCTTCGGCACCAACGACTTGACGCAGATGACCTACGGCCTGTCGCGCGATGACGCCGGCAAGTTCATGAACACCTACGTGCAGAAAGGTGTGTTTCCCGAGGACCCGTTCCAGGTGCTGGATGTGGACGGGGTGGGCGAACTGCTGCTGATTGGCGCCGAGCGCGGGCGGCGGGCGCGGCCCGATCTGACCCTGTCGATCTGCGGCGAGCACGGCGGCAACCCCGAGTCGATTGCCTTCTGCCGCCGTGCCGGGTTCGACTATGTCTCCTGCTCGCCCTACCGCGTGCCGTTGGCGCGGCTGGCGGCGGCGCATCTGGCGCTGCTGGACAGGGCAGAGAAAATCCATTGATCGCAAGGGTTTGAAGACGGAACCTTGGTTTTTCACCGCCGACAGTTCGGCGGAATCTCGCTCACACAAGGTTACCAGACGTTAACCAGGCGTGACAGCAGGGGGTTTCAGGATTTATCCCTCTTTCCCGTTGCTTGCGGCTTGTTCTTCAACGGGCCGTCACTCGGGGGATACGACCAATGCGCCTGCAGAACCGCCTGACCGGCGCGCTTGCCGCCTGTGTGTTCATGGCGTCCGCCGCCATGGCAGACGGCACGCTCAGCACCTCCAACGGTCCGGTCGCGCCGGACACCGCTCTGGCCGCGCTGTTCGGAGCCGAGCGCGATGCGATGGCCGCGATGCCGACCGGCGCGCTCACGGTCGCGAAGAAGAAGGCCAAGGCCAAGCGCGGCAAGGCGCCGGCCATCGAGCACACGATTGACTGGCTGTTCGCGCAGGACGCGGCGCAGGGCGGCGCGCAATGGGAGTGTCTGGCGAAGGCGGTCTACCACGAGGCCCGGGGCGAGACGCTGGCAGGCCAGTTCGCGGTCGCCGAGGTGATCCTGAACCGGGTCGACAGCCCGCTCTACCCCGGCAGCGTCTGCGGTGTGGTCGGCCAGGCCGGCCACGGCGGCTGCCAGTTCTCCTTCATCTGCGACGGCCGCTCCGACGCCGTGGCCGACCGCTCCGCCTGGGCTGTGGCCGCCCGCATCGCTGCGGTCATGCTGGCCGGCGCGCCGCGCCCGCTGACCGATGGCGCCACGCATTTCCACACTACCGCCGTGCGCCCGGGCTGGTCCGCGGTGTTCCCGCGCACCGCGGTGATCGGCGCGCATGTGTTCTATCGCCAGCCGGGCGCAGCCCCGGTCACGCTGGCGGCGATGAACTGAGCTCGCCCGCGGCGGATTGACCGTCGGCCCCGTCTCAGCCATCGCCCGCAGGGCAGGCGAGGAAAACCGCCATGGACAGCGACCTGACCCATGCCTTCGGGCCGCTTGAGGCCCGGGCCGACCCGGCGCGCGACCGCATCTCCCTGCGCGACCATGTGGTCGAGGCCGAGATCGGCGCTTTCCAGCAGGAACGCGGGCGGAGCCAGCGGCTGCGCCTGTCCATCGTGGTCGAGGTGCGGCCCCTGCCGGATGCCGCCGACGACGTGGACCGCATCCTGTCCTATGACCTTCTGCTCGAGGCGGTGGCGGCGGAACTCGCGGCAGAGCGCCTCAATCTGTTGGAAACGCTGGCGGAACGGGTGGCGGCCCGGGTCCTGCGGGCGCCGGCGGCCGAGCGCGTGTTCCTGCGCATCGAGAAGCTGGACCTCGGGCCCTTCGCGCTGGGGGTGGAGATCGAGCGCCGCCGCGCCGCCGACCTTGCTCCGTGGGCCGAGGCGGCGCCGCGCCCGCTGGTCGTGCTGCTCGACAACGCCACCCTGGCCGCCGCCGACCTTTCCGACCGCCTCACGGACTGGGAGGGGCAGGGTGCGCCGCTGGTGCTGTGCGTCGGCCTGCCCGGGCTGCCGGTGCCGGACACCGGCCATGCGCCGACCCAGCGCCGCATCGATCTGCTGGCCATCGAGCAGAACGCCTGGGCGCTGGCCGCCCGCGACCCGCGCTGCGTTGTGGTGGCGTCGCGGACCGAGATCGACTGGGCGATGAAGCACGGCCGCAGCGTGGTCTGGGCGCCGTCGAAGATGGTGCTCGACGCCACCGACCCGCCGCGCGAGCGCACGCCCGGCGCGCTGGCGCTGTGGCTGGCCGAGAGCTTGAGCGCGGTGCGGCTGGTTGTTCACGGTGCTGTTGCACTTCCGGCAGGAAGCCGCGTGCCGGTGGACCGGGCCTGACCGGCCCGGGTGGACTTGGCCGCCGATTTGCGCGAAGCCCGGGCGGGATGACGCTCTACCGGCCGCTCTGTTTGCCCGACACCTGCCGCCCCGACGGCGCAATGCCGCTGGCCGGCGGGCCGGTCTGGTTCGACCGGGCGGAAGTTGTGGAGCCGGGCCGCCGCGGCCCGGTGGTTCCCGTGCGCGACATCCCTGCGGAACTTCGCGACCGGCTGACGGCGCCACGCGGCGATTTCGCCGGCCTCGCCCTCGACCGCCCCCGCCTGATGGGTGTCCTCAACGTCACCCCCGACAGTTTTTCCGACGGCAACCGCTTCCTCGATCCTGCCTCGGCCATCGCGCAGGCGGAAGCCATGGGCGCCGACCTGATCGA
>JANOGU010000142.1:0-11207 GCA_031406135.1 Rhodobacterales bacterium | reverse complement strand
GACACCCACACCGCGCCCTATGGTCTGGGCACCTACGGCTCGCGCTCCACGCCGGTCGCCGGCGCAGCGATCGCGCTCGCGTCCAGAAAGATCCACGCCAAGGCGCGCAAGATCGCGGCGACCACGATTTCTACGCCAGCTACGCCGCGCGCGGGAACCTGCCGATGGTGGAACATGTGATGGAGGCGGGGATGACGCTGATGCCGATGATCGGCCGCGCCAGGGTGCTGCGCAGCTGGGGCGGGATCATGGACATGTCGCCCGACGGCTCGCCGATCATCGACCGCACCCCGATCGACGGCCTCTATCTCGATTGCGGCTGGAACTACGGCGGCTTCAAGGCCGTGCCCGCCTCCGGCTGGTGCATGGCGCATCTGATGGCCACCAACGACCCCCACCCCGTCGCCGCCCGCTTCCGCCTCGACCGCTTCCGCAGCGGCGCGGTGATCGACGAGGAGGGAACCGGTGCGCAGCACAATCTGCACTAGCCTGGCACTCGCCCTGGCTGCCGCCCAGGCCGGGGCCCAGCCGACACCGGGCTGCTACCACCGCGCCTACGACGCGGCGCATCTGGCCGCGCATCCGGACCAGGTGGTCGAAACGATCTGGCTGAATGCCTTTGTCGCGGACGGGTCCGAAGGGATGAACGAGATCCCCGGCGAGGTGCTCGCAGGCCTCTCGGTCGTCCTGGCCGACCAGGGCCACGTCGCGCGCACGCCCGCCCCCGACGATGGCTTCCCGGATGGTTTCGGCGGCGAGACGATGGACCAGGTTTTCTTCTGTCGGGACGACGGCCTGACCTGCCGGGCATTCTGTGGGGAGGGTCCCGGCCCCGAGGGGTTCAATGTGATCGCCGACGACGGCAAGACCCTGACCATCCGCACCGATGCGCTGATGGTAGGGATGGGTCAGGCCTGCGGCGGCTTCACCGACATCGCCGAGGTGCCGGGGCAGCCGGTGACCTTCGTGCTTGACCGCGTCGATGACGCGGTCTGCGAACCGGACTGAGGGAGTGACACCGTGCGCCTGACCTGCCCCCTCTGCGGCCCCCGCGACCGGCGCGAATTCTATTACTCCGGGTCGTCCGTGCTGCTGGACCGTCCTGCCGCCGAGGCCGGGCCGGAGGTCTGGGAAAGCTACATCCACCTGCGCGACAACCCGGCGGGGGTGACCGAGGATTTGTGGTACCACGAGACCGGCTGCGCCCAGTGGCTGCGCGTCACCCGCAACACCGTCACGCACGAGGTGCTGGCGACGGCCCTTGTCGCGAAGGGGAAAACCGATGCGGCTTGACGGCAGGGGGCTGATCGACCGGTCCCGCCCGGTCCGCTTCCGCTTCGACGCGCGGGAATACCAAGGTTACCACGGCGACACGCTGGTCTCGGCGCTGCTGGCCAACGGCGTCAAACTCTTCGGCCGCTCCTTCAAATACCACCGCCCGCGCGGGGTGCTGACGGCGGGGCCGGAGGAGCCCAATGCGCTGGTCGAAATCCACGAAGCAGGGCAGCAGACGCCGAACACCCGCGCCACGGTGCAGGAGCTTTACGAGGGCCTCGACGCCCGCAGCCAGAACCGCTGGCCGTCGCTCCGATGGGACGTGATGGAGGTCAACGACCTGCTCTCGCCGTTCCTCTCCGCGGGCTTTTACTACAAGACCTTCATGTGGCCCCGCGCCTTCTGGGAGCGGCTCTACGAACCCGCGATCCGCCGTGCCGCGGGGCTGGGCCGCCTGTCGGGGAACCACGACGAGGCCCCCTACGAGAAGGCCTTCGCCTTCTGTGACCTCCTGGTTGTCGGCGCCGGTCCCGCGGGCCTGATGGCCGCGCTGACGGCCGGGCGCGCAGGCTTGGACGTCATCCTCGCCGACGAAGGCGCCCGGATCGGCGGCCGCCTCCTGTCCGACCGGGGCGAGGTCGGCGGCCAGGCGGGCGCCGACTGGGCCGCGGCTACTGTGGCGGAACTCGCCGCCATGCCGAACCTGCGGCTGATGCCGCGCACCACGGTCACCGGCGCTTATGACCACGGAACCTATGGCGCGCTGGAACGCGTGGGCCTGCACGTCGCGCCGCAGGCCAACCTGCCGCGCGAATGCTTCTGGCGCATTCATGCGCAACGGGCGATCCTGGCTGCCGGTGCGCTGGAACGCCCCATCGCGCATCCCGGCAACGACCGCCCCGGCGTCATGCTCGCCTCCGCCGTGCGCGGCTACCTGCACCGCTGGGGCGTCGTGCCCGGGCAGCGGATCGCGCTCTTCGCGGGCACCGACGCCGCCCGCGCCACTGTCCGCGACCTGCGCGCCGCTGGCGTCGAGGTCGTGGCCCTGATCGACCCCCGTCCCGACGCCCCGGCCGAGGAGGGCATTCCCCTTTACAAGGCCGGGCGCGTGACCGCGACGCGCGGCCGCCTCGGGCTGACCGAAGTTGAAGTCACCTACGACGGCGGCACGCAGCGCGTGGCCGCCGATACGCTCGCCCTCTCCGGCGGCTGGACCCCGACGCTGCACCTCACCTGCCACCTCGGGGTCAGACCGCTCTGGCGCGAGGACATCGCGGCCTTCGTGCCGAAGCCCGGCGCCGTCCCCGGCCTGACCGTTGCCGGCGCCGCGCAAGGCACCTTCTCAACCCATGGTGCCCTGCGCGAGGGGGCGGAGGCCGCGGCCGCCGTCTGCACCGACCTCGGCAGGAAGGCCCCGAAAGCGAAGCTGCCGCGGGCCGAGGACGCGCCGTACGAGCCCGCCGCGCTCTGGCAGGTCGAAGCCAAGGGCCGCGCCTGGCTCGACTTCGCCAACGACGTCACCACCAAGGACGTCAGGCTCGCAGCGCAGGAGGGATACGCATCCGTCGAACTGATGAAGCGCTACACGACCCAAGGGATGGCACCCGACCAGGGCAAGTCCTCCAACATGGCGGCGCTGGCGGTGCTGGCCGAGGCCACCGGCCGGTCGATCCCGGACACCGGCACCACGACCTTCCGCCCGCCCTTCTCCCCCATATCCATCGCCGCCCTGGGCGCGGGCGGGCGTGCCGCGGGCTTCGCCCCGCAGCGGTTCTTGACCTCCGACCAGGCCAGCCGCGATCGCGGCGCGCCAATGATCGAGGCCGGGCTCTGGTACCGCCCGAGCTACTTCCCGAAGGCTGGCGAGACGACATGGCGCGAGGCCTGCGACCGGGAGGTACGCATGGTGCGCGCGACGGTCGGCATCTCCGATGTCTCCACGCTTGGCAAAATCGAACTTGTCGGCCCCGACGTGGGCCGATTCCTCGACTTTGTTTATACAAACACGTTCTCGATGCTGCCTGTGGGTCGCGTGCGCTATGGTCTGATGCTGCGCGAGGACGGCTTCGTGATGGACGACGGCACCACCGCGCGGCTGGAGGAAAACCGCTGGGTGATGACCACCACCACCGCCGGGGCGGGGCAGGTGATGCGCCACCTCGACTTCGTGCATCAGGCCTTCATGCCGCGGGCGCGCCTGCGTTTGCTCTCCGTCACCGAAAGCTGGGCGCAGTTTGCGGTCGCCGGGCCGCTGGCCAGGCAGCTTCTCCAGACCCTGACCGAGATTCCCGACCTGCCGTTCATGGGCTGCGCGCCGGTGACCGTGCAGGGCGTTCCCGCCCGCCTGTTCCGCATCTCCTTCTCCGGCGAGCAGGGCTACGAGATCGCCGTTCCCGCGCGCTTCGGCGAGGCGTTGTTCCGCGACCTTCTGGCCCGGGCCGAAACCCTCGGTGGCGGCGCCTACGGGATGGAAGCGCTGGACGTCCTGCGGATCGAGAAGGGCTTCATCACCCACGCCGAGATCCACGGCCGCACCACCGCCGCCGACGTCGGGCTGGAGAAGATGGCCAGTGCCCGCAAGGACTGCATCGGCAAGGCCGCCGCGGCTCGGCCCGCGCTGCTCGCGCCCGACCGCGAGCATCTTGTAGGTCTGCGCCCGGTGACAGATGCCGAGATCAGCGCCGGCGCGCATCTCTTTACCCAACGCGAGCGGGTCCACCGCGAGACTGACCAGGGCTATGTCACCTCGGTCGGCTTTTCGCCCACGCTCGGCGGCTGGCTGGGGCTGGGGTTCCTGAAAGGCGGCCGCGCCCGCCACGGGGAACAGGTGCGTCTGGTCGATCACCTGCGCGGGATCGACACGCTCTGCACCGTGCACGACCCGGTGTTCCACGATCCGCAGGGAGTGAAGCTGCGTGCCTGACCTGATCGCCTCTCCCGCCCTGCGCCTGTCTCCCGTCAACTACGGCGGCACGACGCTGGCGCTCATCGATCCCGGTCCGATCACCGCCCTCGCGCTCTTGCCCGGTCAGGCGAAGGCGGCGGCCAAGGCCTTGAAACCGCTGGGCCTGGCTTTCCCCGCCCCGAACCGCACCGCCGTCTCCGGCCCGGCGCGGATCGTCTGGGCCGGACGCGACCTGGCCCTCCTCGTCGGCGTGCCGGCCCCCGTGCTCGGCGACATCCCGGGGATCGACCAGACCGACGGCTGGGCCTGCCTGACGCTGGAAGGCCCGCTCGCCGCCGACGCGCTCATGCGCCTCGTTCCCCTGAACCTGCGGACGATGGCCGAGGGCGAGGCTGCCCGCGCGCCGCTCAACCTGATGCAGGCGGTGCTGTGGCGGACCGCCGGCGGGTTCGCCGTGCTCGTCTTCCGCTCGATGGCGCGCACCGCCTGGCACGAGATCGTGGAGGCGCTGGCGAAGCTCGAGGCCCGGGCGAACCTGGCCGCCCAGGGGTGATGGACCTCGCCGCGCTGACCGCCTTCCGCCACACCCTCCATCGCAACCCGGAAGTTTCCGGGCTGGAGGTCGAGACGGCCGCGGCCTTCGCCGCGGCGCTGCCGCCGGTCTGCACCGTCACCCGCGGCCTCGGCGGGCATGGGGTCGCGGCGGTCCTCACGGCGCCGGACCCCGGGCCCACCGTGCTGCTGCGCGCCGAGCTTGACGGCCTGCCGATCCGCGAGACGGGCACCGCCCCATGGGCCTCGGAAATCCCCGGCAAGGCGCATCTCTGCGGCCACGACGGCCATCTCGCGATCCTCTTGGCCACCGCCCACGCGCTGGCCGCCCGTCCGCCGTCCCGCGGCCGCGTCGTCCTGCTTGCCCAGCCCGCCGAAGAGGACGGCTCCGGCGCCGCCGCCGTGCTTGCCGATCCGCGCTTCGCCGCGCTTCGCCCGGACTGGGCCTTCGCCCTGCACAACCTCCCCGGTGCTCCCCTCGGCCAGGTCTGGCTCAAACCAGGCCCGATGAACTGCGCCTCGCTGGGCCTGAAGCTCCGCCTCGACGGCCGCACCGCCCACGCCGCCGAGCCCGCCGCCGCCCGCTCCCCGGCCAAGGCGCTGGCCCGCCTGATCCCCGGCCTCATCGCGCTGGGCCGGGACGGCCCGCTGACCGAAGGCTTCCGTCTCGTCACCGTCACCCACGCCCGCCTCGGCGATCCCGCCTTCGGCATCACCCCGGGGGAAGCCGAGGTCTGGGCGACGCTGCGGACCCTGACCGACGCCGGGATGGCCGCCCTGCTGCACGCGGCCGAAACGCTGGCACAAGCGGAGGCCCGCGACCTCGCGCTGACCCTCACCCACCACGACAACTTCGCCGCCTGCACCAACGACCCGGAGGCCACCGCCCACCTCGCCGCCGCCTGCGCCGCCGAAGGGCTCCCGCCCGACCCCGGTGACCTGCCGATGCGCGCCTCGGAGGACTTCGGCCGCTTCGGCGTGGTGACCAGGGCCGCGATGCTCGGCCTCGGTGCGGGCATCGGCCACCCCCGCCTCCACGCCCCCGACTACGACTTCCCCGACGCTCTGATCCCCCTCGGCGCGCGCATCTTCGAGAGGGTGGTCCGAAGGCTCCTCGGGTGAGCGTCACACCGCGGGACGCTTTTTATTGTGAGCAAAAACAATATATTGCACTGATTCTGTAAGGGTTTGTTAGGGTTTGACCCGCCGTTAACGCGCCGTACGGCGAGCGCGGAAGTCGCCGCCCGTGCATTCAGGCACTCAACGTGGCAGATACCGGATCAAAAGAATCTCCGGGGAATCACCCGGACGGTTCGGGGGAGTCGTCTCGAGTTATGGCGCTGCCGCACGGCTTTCTCGACGAACTGCGGACCCGCGTGAGCCTTGTCTCCGTGGTCGGCCGCAGGGTCGTGTGGGACCTGCGCAAGTCGAACCAGTCGCGCGGCGACTGGTGGGCGCCCTGTCCGTTCCACCAGGAGAAATCGGCCAGCTTCCACGTCGATGACCGCAAGGGCTTTTACTACTGCTTTGGCTGCCATGCGAAGGGCGACGCGCTGACCTTCGTGAAGGAGACGGAAAACCTGTCCTTCATGGAGGCGGTGGAGACCCTCGCCCGTGAGGCCGGGATGCAGATGCCCGCCCGTGACCCGCAGGCGACCGAACGCGCCGACCGGGCAAAGACGCTGGTCGAGGTGCTGGAAGAGGCGGTGAAATACTATCGCCTGCAGCTTAGCACCCTCGCGGCGGCCGAGGCCCGCGCCTACCTGGCCAAGCGGCGGCTTTCCGAGGCCAGCCAGGACCGCTGGGAGATCGGCTTCGCCCCGGGCGGGCGCACCGCGTTGACGCAGGCGCTCACCGGCAAGGGCATCGCTCTGGACCAGCTCGTCGAGTCCGGACTGACCATCAAGCCGGACGACGGCGGCGCCCCCTACGACCGCTTCCGCGGCCGGATCATGTTCCCGATCCGCGACGGGCGGGACAGGGCCATCTCTTTCGGCGGCCGGGCGCTCGATCCGGCGGCACCGGCGAAATACCTCAACGGGCCGGAAACCCCGATCTTCGACAAGGGCCGCATGCTGTTCAACCTCGGCCCTGCGCGTGAGGCGACCGGCAAGGGCAAGACCCTCGTGGTGGCCGAAGGCTACATGGATGTGATCGCCCTGTCGGACGCCGGCTTCACCGGCGCGGTGGCGCCGCTGGGCACCGCCGTGACCGAGGACCAGCTTCGCCTGATGTGGAAGCTCTCCCCCGAACCCGTCATTGCGCTCGACGGTGATGCGGCGGGGGTGCGGGCGGCGCTGCGGGTCGTGGACCTCGCCCTGCCGATGCTGGAGGCGGGGCAGGGGCTGCGCTTCGCGCTGCTGCCCGGCGGCCAGGACCCCGACGATCTGATCCGCGCCGAGGGCGCACCGGCGATGCAGAAGGTCATCGATGCCGCCCAGCCGATGGTGCGCCTGCTGTGGCAGCGCGAGACCGAGGGGCAGGTCTACGACAGCCCCGAACGCAAGGCCGCGCTCGACAAGCGTCTGCGCGCGGCGCTGGCACGCATCGCCGATGCCTCGATCCGCAGCCACTACGCCGAAGAAATGCGCCGCTTGCGGGCGGATCTGTTCGGCGGTGAGCGCCGCGCCTGGCCGCAACGTCCGATCATGGGCCGGATGCAACGGCCGCAGGCGCCGGTCACGCCGGGGGCGAGGGCGTCGACGCTGGCGCGCGGCGTCGAGCGGGCCGACGAGGTCTTGCTCGAGGCCGTGGTGCTGGCGACGCTGGCCATCCATCCGGAAATGGTCCGCGACTTCGAATCCGCGCTCGAGACGCTGGACCTTGCCGGACTCCAGCACGAGGCGCTGCGGAGCGCGCTGCTGGCGGACGCCGTTGCCCTGTCCGACGCGGCGCGCGCGGTGCTTGAATCGCTTGTGAACCAGCCCCATGTCTCGTCCTCGCCGTCGATCTGGAAGCGCGCGGATACCGGGCTTGCCCATCGCTGCGTGTCGGAAGGCCTGGCCAAGCTGCACGCCATCCGGGCGGCCCGCAGGGAGATCGCTGAAGGCATGGAGGACGCCTCGGGGCTTGTGGACGAAGGCCTCACCTGGCGCCTTCGCAACGCCGCCGAGGCCCGCAACGAGGCCGGGCGTTCCAGGCTGGCCGAGGAGGGAATCGCAGGCGAGGACCGGCAGGGCATGCTGAACCGGCTGCAGGAGTTGATCGACGCCCCCCCTACACTGACCCGGCGCCGGCCGTGACACCTCGCACCCTGTGATTCGGCGCCGCGAATCGCTACATCACGCAGACCGAATCGCCTCCCGACTCATCCCGAAGGAACACGCATGGCCCTCAAGGACACCGACGACGGCAAGCCCGAGGAGCAGGAGGCCGACACTTCGCTCGACATGAGCCAGACCGCGGTCAAGAAGATGATCGCCGACGCCAAGGAGCGCGGCTACATCACCTACGACCAGCTCAACGCCGTGCTGCCGCCGGAACAGGTGTCCTCGGACCAGATCGAGGACGTGATGGCGATGCTCAACGAGATGGGCATTCAGGTCACCGAGGAGGAGGAGCCCGAGGAGGGCGAGCCGGTTGCGGGCACGGTGGTCGAGACCTC
This sequence comes from Rhodobacterales bacterium, assembly GCA_031406135.1. Classification (GTDB taxonomy): domain Bacteria; phylum Pseudomonadota; class Alphaproteobacteria; order Rhodobacterales; family Rhodobacteraceae; genus JANOGU01. The sequence continues at coordinate 2,871 of JANOGU010000142.1, read as the reverse complement.
GTCCAGCCGCGAGATCGCCATCGCCGGCACCCAGTCCGAGACGCTCGACCGCACCGACGACCCGGTGCGGATGTACCTGCGCGAGATGGGCTCGGTCGAGCTTCTGTCCCGCGAGGGCGAGATCGCTATCGCCAAGCGCATCGAGGCCGGGCGCAACACGATGATCGCCGGGCTCTGCGAGAGCCCGCTCACCTTCCAGGCGATCACCATCTGGCGCGACGAACTGTTGAACGAAGACATCCTGATGCGCGACGTCATCGACCTCGAGGCCACCTTCGGCCGGTCGCTGGACGGCGAGGACGAGATGGTCGGCCCCGGCATCGAGGGGATCGAGGCCGGCCCACGCCTGCCCGCGTCGGAGGAGCCCGAGCTTGATGCCGACGGCAACCCGATCCTGCGCGAGAGCGACGACGACGAGGAGGACGAGGCCTCGGCGATGTCGCTCGCCGCGATGGAAGCGGCGCTGAAGCCCAAGGTGCTGGAGACGCTCGACCTGATCGCGCGCGACTACAAGCAGCTCGCCGCGCTGCAGGAAAGCCGGATGCACGCCACCTTGAACGACGCCGGCCGGTTCTCGGTGTCCGACGAGGCCGCCTATCAGAAGCTGCGCTCCGAGATGGTCGCGCATGTCAACGAGCTGCACCTGCACGCCAACCGGATCGACGCGCTGATCGACCAGCTCTACGGCATCAACCGGCGGATCATGACGATCAACTCCGGCATGGTGAAGCTTGCCGACGCCGCCCGCATCAACCGGCAGGAGTTCATCCAGGAATACCAGGGCTACGAGCTGGAACCGACCTGGCTGGACCGGATGGCGAAGAAGGCCGGCCGTGGCTGGCAGGCGCTGATCGAGAAATCGCGCGACAAGGTGGCCGAATTGCGCGGCGAGATGGCCCAGGTCGGCCAGTATGTCGGCGTCGACATTTCCGAATTCCGCCGCATCGTCAACCAGGTGCAGAAGGGCGAGAAAGAGGCCCGGCAGGCCAAGAAGGAAATGGTCGAGGCCAACCTCCGCCTCGTGATCTCCATCGCCAAGAAATACACCAACCGCGGGCTGCAGTTCCTTGATCTCATCCAGGAAGGCAACATCGGCCTGATGAAGGCGGTCGACAAGTTCGAATACCGCCGCGGCTACAAGTTCTCCACCTACGCCACCTGGTGGATCCGGCAGGCGATCACCCGCTCCATCGCCGACCAGGCCCGCACCATCCGCATTCCCGTCCACATGATCGAGACGATCAACAAGCTGGTGCGGACGGGGCGCCAGATGCTGCACGAGATCGGGCGGGAGCCCACTCCCGAAGAGTTGGCGGAGAAACTCCAGATGCCGCTGGAGAAGGTCCGCAAGGTGATGAAGATCGCCAAGGAACCGATCAGCCTGGAGACCCCCATCGGCGACGAGGAGGACAGCCAGCTCGGCGACTTCATCGAGGACAAGAACGCCGTCCTGCCGCTGGATTCGGCGATCCAGGAGAACCTGAAGGAAACCACCACCCGCGTGCTGGCCTCCCTGACCCCCCGCGAAGAGCGCGTCCTGCGCATGCGCTTCGGCATCGGCATGAACACCGACCACACGCTGGAAGAGGTCGGCCAGCAGTTCTCGGTGACGCGGGAGCGGATCAGGCAGATCGAGGCCAAGGCCCTGCGGAAGCTGAAGCATCCGAGCAGGAGCAGGAAGTTGCGGAGTTTTCTGGATCAGTGAGGAAAGGGCGCCCGCGAGGGCGCCTTTTTTTTCGCGGCAGTGATTCACCCGGACACTGTCTGCCGTTCATGATATAAACGACTGCAAGCCTTGGTCCGAAGGTCCCAGCCGGGCTGGACCTATGGGAGGCCGCGATGCTCAGGGGACTTGGCGCGGTTGCGGCACTGTTCGTCACGTTGCATTGCGGTGTGGCTGCCGCAGAAACGCGGCAAAAGCTTTACTCAAGCGGGAGCTGGACACTCTTCAGGACGGATACATTCGTATTCATCGAGGGCGATTCCTTCATGAGGGCCGAAAGAGACGGGGTGTGTTTGGCCGAAACCGGAAACGCGACGAGCGGAATGAGCTTTACCGTGCCGCTCAAGGGGCGGGTGTTCACCAAAGTGTGGTCCTCGAGTTGGAACTTCCGGCAGGACGAGGGCGTGTTGGTCTTCGATGCGGAAGAAGGCAATAACCTAATCATGAGCGGGGCGCTGTATAAGGGCGACCTCGTGATGTTTGATGCGGGCAACAGTCCCGACGGGAATCGGCTGTTCACAGAAACAGCAGTCGGAACGATCAGCGTCGTTGACCGCAAAGGCCGGACAATCGCGCGGTTTCCCTCCGCAGGGCTGAAAGCAGTGTATCGCAAGATGCTGCAATGCGGCGGAATGTAGCTACGGAGGGACGCGCTATGATGCGAGGACTCGGCTTGGTTGTGGCGTTGGCGGTGGCGCTGCATTGTGGTGTGGCTGCCGCGGATACGCGGAAGAAGTTGTACGCCAGTGGCAACTGGACGTTGTATCTAGTGGACGGCTACAAGGTTCAGGCTGGTCGTGAAATTGCTGTCTTTGACGGAGCCTGTGTCGCGGAAACGAGGTTTGCCGACGGCGTCTTCGCCTTCTCGACCGGCCCCGCAGAATACAATCGGGCGAGAGAAAGGTGGTCCGGCATCGTTATTGGGCAAGCCGTGTCCAGCAGATGGAAATTCTCAAGGCACGATGCCGTGTTGGTCCTGTCGTCGGACGCTTTTAACCTAACCGTAGGTGGTTCCAACTACTCAGGCAATTCAGTAGCGTTCAACATGGGCGGATATGGATCGCCACCTGCAGAGATCGAGGCGTTTGCCGAACTTGCTTCGGGGAAAATCGGCCTTATCGACGAAAAAGGCAGTGTGCTTGGAGAAT